>JBOGRR010000009.1:0-24598 GCA_050749765.1 Thermoplasmata archaeon
AGCAGCAGCTGGTCGGTGACGATCAACGGGACGCTGTATCCGGCAGCGACGGGGTCGAGTGTAGTGAGCGCGGCGTTGGCGAACGGGACATTCAGCTACGCGATCAGCGACTACGCGGGCTACCACCAGACGAGCCTAGCGTACAGCGGGAGCGGAAGCATCAGCGGTCACTCGGTAGCGGAGACGGAGTTGGTCTTCAGTGTCTACGCGGCTTACACGGTCACATTCAGCGAGACGGGTCTACCAGCGAGCAGCAGCTGGTCGGTGACGATCAACGGGACGCTCTATACGTCGGTGACGGGGTCGGACGTCGTGAGCGCGGCGTTGGCGAACGGGACGTTCAGCTACGCGATCAGCGACTACGCGGGCTACCACCAGACGAGCCTAGCGTACAGCGGGAGCGGAAGCATCAGCGGTCACTCGGTAGTGGAGACGGGGTTGGTCTTCAGTGTCTACGCGGCCTACACGGTGACTTTCACTGAGGCTGGGATCACGTTCAGCGGAGGGGTGGAGTGGAACGTCACGCTGAACGGATTGACGCAGTGCTCGAGCACGAGCACGATCCCGTTTACGGGCCAGGGGAACGGGACGTACGGCTACAGCGTGAACTCACCGGGCTGGCAGCCGTCACCGACGTCGGGCAGTGTCACGGTGAGCGGGTCGAACGTCACGGGCCCTGAGATCACATTCACCCAGGTCACGTACTCGGTGACGTTCTCGGAGAGCGGGCTACCGGTCAGCACGAGCTGGTCGGTGACCCTGAACGGGGTGCGGATGTCAACGGGCAGTTCGATCACATTCACTGGGCTGACGAACGGGACCTACAGCTACACGATCGCGGACGTACCGGGCTGGCACCTAGCCTCGGGTAGCTACAGCGGCAGCGTGGGAGTGAGCGGCGGCAACCCGACCGTGCTGCTGACGTTCACGGAGTGGGCGGCGTACTCGGTGGAGTTCACGGAGATCGGGTTACCGGTCAGCACGACCTGGTCGGTGACGTTGAACGGGACGCTGAGCTCGACGGCCAGTTCGATCACATTCACGGGTCTAACCAACGGGACGTACAGCTACACGATCGCGGACGTACCAGGCTGGCACCTGTCCTCGGGCAGCTACAGTGGCAGCGAGGGAGTGGACGGCGGGAGTCAGACGGTGCCGTTGACTTTTACGGAGTGGACGGTGTATTCGGCCGAGTTCACGGAGACAGGGCTACCGGTCGGCACGAGCTGGTCGGTAACTCTGAACGGGACGCTGAGCTCGACGGGCAGTTCGATCACATTCACGGAGCTGGCGAACGGAACCTATAGCTACACGATCGGGGACGTACCGGGTTGGCACCTGTCCAGTGGGAGCTACACTGGCTCGGTATCTGTCACCGGCGCAAGCCCACCAGTGCTCGCCGTCATCTTCAGCCCGATGACCTACACCATCACGATCACGCAAACCGGACTTCCAACGGACACTGATTGGTCGATTACTCTCGGATCGACGCGGCTCTCGAGCACGGGCAGCCTCATCTCGATCCCGGAGCCCAATGGGACCTACGCCTACACGGTCACCGACGTTCCCGGGTGGCATCTCAGCACCGGCAACTACACCGGGCGCGTCCTCGTCGCGGGGAACACACCAGCCACCGTCGCGCTCGCGTTCGTCCAGGTGACCTATGCCGTAACGTTCCGAGCCTCAGGCCTCAGCGGGGTCATCTGGGGCGTGAACGTCTCGGGCACCTTCGAGAGCGCGGTCGCGCCGGCATCGATCACCTTCCAGCTGGCGAATGGCTCGTCCACCTACACGATCACGAATGTCCCGGGCTGGCGAGCGAACCTCTACCACGGGAGCGTCGCGATTGTCGGGGCGTCGACCGCAGTATCGACCACGTGGTCCCAGGTCATCTACACTGTGAAATTTACAGAGTCCGGCCTTCCAGCGGGGACGTATTGGTCCGTCGTGTTCAACGGAACAATGAACGTCGCCGTTGCTCCGAACTCGATCGGCTTCAGTTCTCCGAACGGAACGTATCCGTTCTCGGTCTTGTACGAGGCGGGGTGGAGGCCGTCCCAGTCCTCGGGACCCGTCCGGGTCCAGGGAAGTGACGTCAGCGTGCCAATCACGTGGACCCAGATGCTCTACGCGGTGACGTTCAGCGAGACCGGCCTCCCCTCGACGACCTGGTCGGTCAGCCTCGAGGGGAACCTCCGGAGCGCGGTCGCCCCGGATTCGATCGTTTTCGAGGTTCCCAACGGTTCCTACCAGTTCACGATTCCAACGGTTGCCGGCTATGTCGAGGAGCCGACGAGCGGCCAATTCTCGGTGGTTGGTTCCTCGATCGTCGAAGCGATCGCCTTCAACGCGCTCGCGCCAGGCCATTACACCGTCACCTTCCTCTCCGCCGGGCTCGTCACGGGAACGGTTTGGTCCGCCACGCTCAATGGCACCTCGAAGACCTCCTCGGGCTCGACGATCGTGTTCGTGGAGCCCGATGGCAACTACCACTACACGATTGGGACCCTTGCGGGCTGGACTGCTCAGCCAAACAACGGTGGGCTCACGGTCGTCGGTTCGAACCTGACGGTCTCGATTCAGTGGAACGTGACGACCTACGACGTCCAATTCGTTCAGTCCGGGTTTACCGCCGGGCGCTGGTATGTCGAGCTCGGTGCGGTCACCGAGAGTGCGCTGGCGGAGGGCACGATCACCTTCACCGTGGCGAACGGGACGTACAACTGGTCCGTGTCGATCCCCACCGGTTGGCGCGCCGATCCGGCGCAGGGCGCCCTCACGGTCCTCGGGGCGGCTCCTGCGACGATCGAGATTGTCTTCTCCCGGGTCGTCTACTCGGTTGCCTTCACCGAACAGGGGCTCCCGGCCGGCACGAACTGGTCGATGACCGTGAACGGCACTGCGTATTCCGCGAGGTCGGGGTTCCCGATCGTCGCTTCACTCCAAAACGGCTCGTTCCTGTACACCATCACCGACGTTCCCGGCTACCATCAGACAACCCTACCGTACTCTGGAGGGGGTCTCATCGAGGGCGGCCCGGTCACGGAACCCACCCTGATCTTTACCGTCTATGCTCCGTATGTTGTGACGTTCGTCGAGAGCGGGCTACCTGGAGGCTCGGGCCGAACTTGGGGAGTCACGTTGCGTGGCTACTTCTACGCCTCCCCTACGGGTCTTCCAATCGTGAGCTTGGGACTTCCGAACGGGACGTTCAGCTATACAATCGCCGACGAACCCGGCTACCACCAGACCACCCTCCCCTACTCAGGCTCAGTGAGTGTCGCGGGCGCGAGTCTCAACCTGCCGACGCTGGATTTCGTTCCGTTCTCCGAATATACCGTGACCTTCCTCGAGGCCGGCCTGCCGACGGGGGTTGGACAGACTTGGTCCGTTTCAGTCAACGGCATCACGTACTCGGAACCCACGAGCCAGTCGATCGTCAGCGCGGAGCTCTCGAATGGGAGCTATTCGTGGACGATCCACGACTTTGCCGGTTACCACCAGTTCCTGCTCCCGTACTCGGGCGTGGGGACGATCGATGGCCAATCCGTGACGGCCGGTCCGATACAGTTCAGCCTGCTCCTGTACCCCGTCACATTTGTGGAGACCGGCCTGCCCACGGGAGCGAAATGGAACCTCACCCTCGCGGGCGAGCGCCTCAGCTCGGCGGCACCCGCGATCACCTTCTACGCTCCCAACGGGACCAGCGCCTACGCCGTCGACATACTCGGTCACTGGTACCCGACGCCGAACGTCGGGAGCGCGCTCGTCAACGGAGCTCCCCAGACCATCGACCTCGAGTTCTTCTTCAGCTCCGCGATCACGTTCACCCAGACAGGTCTCACCGCGGGCCAGCAGTGGGGGGTGATCGTCACGAGGACGTCGTCGAACGCGACGTCGAGCGGGGCGGAACTCGCTACCCGGGACTCAAGCACGACCTACAATACCACGGAAACGTCGGTCACGATCCACCTGGCGAACGGCTCGTACCAATTCGTGATCATTGAGGCCGACGGTTACTTCGCGTCGCCCCCGGTCGGATCGTTCGTCGCAGCGGGCGATACGGTGATCCAGGCCGTCGTGTACACTAAGCCGGCCGTCTACCCATCCTCCAGCGACTGGTTCTGGTGGTTCGTCGTCCTTACGGCGAGCTTGATTACCCTGGGGCTCGTCACGTGGATTCGTAGGCGCGGTGGCTCGGGCGCCGCTCGGCCTCGACGCGCTCCCGCGCGGGCCTGGTCCCAGCACTCGTAGCCCGATCTAAGGAAAGGTGCCGGGCGGGGCAATCCCGGACGGCCCTCCGATGGCCGTCCAGAAGTCGTCCCGCCAGTAATCGACGGCTTCGTGGACGACCCGCAGTGGAACGACACGGAGGCCCTCCGACTCGGCGGCCCGCAACCGGCGGCGCAGTTGATCTACGGACTCGTCGGAGAGGTCGCGCAGGACGGCCTCGAGCCCCGATTTGAAGCCCACATCCAGTAGACGCTGAGGGTGGCGTAGCACGATGCGATAGTGGTGCTGGTGCGCGGAGGTGTCGATCCTAAGGACCTGCCACTCGAGAGGCTCCTTGCGCTCGACCTGGAGTCGATAGGCGGAGAGATTCCCCAGCGCCTGAGCGACGAACGCCTCCTCTTCGAGTCCCGGCCGAAGGAAGATCCCGACCTCGACGCCGCGATGCACATGCGAATCGGGTGCCGATGGCGCATAAGTTCGTCGCTCGCGAGCGGAGCTCAGTAAATCGGACCCGCGCTTGGGTCGGGCCGTGAACGGGGCGAAGCTTAGGACGAGAAGTGGAGTGCCGGGGGTAAGATGGGAATGGACTGGTCGGGATTTGAACCCGAGGCCTCCGGTTTGCAAAACCGGCGATCTTCCGAGCTGATCTACCAGCCCATTCCGCCCGCCTGGAGGGGTGGGTCGGCTATTTTTGATTGGCGCGAGAGGAGCTGTACCCCTTCACTGGTTCGCAGAGCCCGGGAGCGGCAAACGGTCGATGTGCGAGCGCGTCGCTGTCGCCGGTGGGGCTACGCTTATAATGGGCACGCGGGTCCCCCGCCGATTCCATGGCTGCCTCCGCCTATCGCCACATCGCGACGTCGTTCCGGCAGACCCTCGGAGACGAGGGGGCCGCGCTCCGGCACGAACGTTTGCTGGCGTGGAGACGGGAGCACACCGTCACACGCGTCGAGCATCCGCTGCGTCTCGACCGGGCCCGCGCAGTGGGCTATCGCGCAAAGGAAGGGTTCATCGTCGTACGCGTGCGCGTTCGCCGGGGCGGCCAGAACAAGCGCGCGATCCTCGCGGGGCGCCGGCCCAAGCACAAGGGGATCGCCCGAATGACCCTCGCGAAGTCCCTCCGACGGATCGCCGAAGAGCGGGCGCAGAAGCACTATCCGAATCTCGAAGTACTGAACTCCTACTGGATCGGCGAGGACGGGAAGGAGAAGTTCTTCGAGGTCATCTTGATCGATCCGTCCTCCCCCGTGATCTTGGCCGACTCGAAGCTGCAGTGGATCGCCAACCCCGTGCACCAGGGTCGCGTTTTCCGCGGACTCACGAGCGCCGGGACCGAGGGTCGCGGCCTACGGTGGAAGGGGAAGGGCACCGAGCGGATGCGCCCGTCGCGCTCTCGGAACCGGCGGGATACACGGCGCACGCAGTCGAAGGTCATCCCATAGCGTGGCCCGGGTCTCACCGCGACGCACGGGTCTCGATCGCTTGGGGCCATGTCGTGCTGGCGCGCTCCGCGATCCGATGGGCCCACCCACCGAGCCCCTCCACATGGGCGAGCTCCCCCCGGAGCGCGTGGCCCAGTCGGCGGCGCAGGTCGAGATCGATCGTCACGCCATCAGCTTCTAGGAATCCCTTGAGGCGCTGCGCCAGCTGCCCGCCCTTGCGGTCCCAGTCGGTCAGGACGATCGCCGTGCGATACCGCTCGCCGATCGAGCTGGCGACCTCCGCGAGCGGGGCTCCGTGGTGCACGAGGTCGATCGGGCTCTCGAGTCCTAGACGGCGCAACGACTCGCGATCCCGTTCCCCTTCGACGACCACGACCGTGGCGGGGCGAGCGGCGGCCTCGCGCAAACGCTCCCAGACCCGAAGGAACTCCTCAAGGAGCGCTTCGGGGCTCGCGCGGGCGGGCATCGTCCTCGGTGCGGCGCGACCCGCGCAACCCCTATAGCCTCCCCCACCCGTCCACGCACCCCGCGATGGTCGACCCGTACACCCAGCTCCTCGAGCTCCGTCGAAGTGAGTCGGCGGCCCGTGGCCTCGCCAAGATCTCGCGCGACTTTTACCCAACGACCACCGGCTACCTTGCCGAGACGCGACGAGCGTACGAGTCCGATCTGCGCGAAGACCCTTCGAGCCGGCGCGGGGAGATCTCACGCAACACGCACCAGCGGGCGAGCCAGGCGGCTCGGGACATCGTCGAAGCGCGCATGGCGAAGTTGCTCAGCGCCGCGTTCCAAGCGAGCGTCGGGGGCGCACGGGAGCTCCCGAACGCCGTTCCCGAGGAGCGCGCGCTGTTCGATCGCCTCGTGGAGAGCCTGACCGCGTACCGGCGGTCCTCCGCCCCCTATCTGGAAGGGGTGTCGATCCTCTCGCCGGTAGGAGAGCCCGCAAGCCGACCGCTCGCCGTCGACGCCGTGGCTGCACCGCCCGTCGCGCCTGCGGTGGAGAAGGAGAGCCCCCCGGGCCCCGCGGTGAGGGGCTTTCGGTATGTACGGATCGTGCGCGATAGCCGTGCCCTTCAGCTCGGAAAGGAGACGATCGACCTCCGTCGGGAGGACATCCTGTCGGTCTCGGCGGAGACGGCCCACCTGCTCGTCTCGAGCAAGCTCGCCGAGCCCGTCGAGCCGTCCGGTCCGGGCCCGGTCACCTGAGTCCCGACGCCGGCCGCCCGGCCCCGAACTCGAGCGCACGGAACCGCTCGAAACCGAAGAGGATGCGCTTCGCGGCGAGTTGAACGCGAACGCGCTCCTCGTCCGAACGCGCGTCGGCGAGCGCCTCCCCCAGCATCCCTTCGAACCCCCACGCGCCGAGGGCTTGGGCGAGCGGCCGATCCGACTCGAGCGCGAGGCCCGCGCGTTGGGCCGCCGCCTTGGCGCGCGTCCAGTCCACGAACACGCTGAGGTCGTTCTCCCCGGGTCGTTCGAGAGGATCGTCGATCGCCCGGTGACCGGCCACGGACGCGAGCGTCCCTAAGGAGTGTCCGCTGCGCATCTCCGCCTCTTCCAGCCCGTAGTCGATCACGATCACGAGCCCCTCCACCAGATGATCACCGACCTCTCGGAAGAACCCATCGATCCCGGCCTGTTGCTCCAGCACGAGAGGGTCGTCGGGAAGGTCGTTCCCCGAAGGAAGCAGCACTCCGTCCGGGACCGGTCGAGCATCCTCCTCCCACCCCGGCCCGACGGCCCGGACCCCGAGCTCGTGCCATCGATCGTGCGACCATCGGAACCGGCGGCACGGGCTCGCGTCCAGGAGTTCGTGCGCGAGGACCACCCCCGAGAACGGTCCGTCCTCGCCGACGCTGCCGTGCGAGCGGCTCACTCGATCGGAGTCCGCCCCGGCGGCGGCTCGAGCAATCTCCCATGCGTCGGAAGCTCTCGCTTCCGATCGATCCACCAGCCGAAAGCTCCAGTCGGCACGCGCGGGAGGCCGCGCTCTGAACTCGCGAAGCATCCCCGCAGCAAGGCGACCGTCGCCCGGCCCGACCTCGGCGATCACGACCGGACGGCCGATCGGGAGCTGATCGATCGCTTGCCGGACCCGGTGCGCAAGGGTCCGCGCATACATGGGATGCACATGCGCGGCGGTGTAGAAGTCTCCGCGCGGGCCGAGGGGGGAGCGAGCCCGCGCGTAGAACCCCGCACCGGGCGCGTAGAGCGCCTCCTCCATGAACCGGTCGAACGGCACGAACCCGCTCGGATCGGCGCGGGCCCGGAGCCGCTCGTCGATCGAGCGCTGCGCTGCGGTCATCGCGAGGAGCGAGCCTAGCCGATGTAGCCGAGGTCCTCGCGCGAAACGCCGGCCGCGCTCGTCTCTCCGGTCCGCTGCTCGATATCGTGGACCCGTTGAGCGACGCGGTCGATCTCCTGGGCTTTCGCTTCGAGGTCCGTGAAATCGATCTCGACCCCCAGAGCGCGGATCAGCACCTTGAGTACGGCCTGGGCGCTGCGGGGATCGACGAAGTAGCCCGAGGTCTCTCCCATCAAGCAGACCCCTTCCATCCCGAAGAGACGACCGATCCCGAGGAAGAGTCCACTGGCGCCGATGAGTCCCCCGCCCGGATCGTTGCGGGAGAAGACGACGCCGAATTTCTTCATCGTCTCCACCATCGGTAGCGAGGTCGCGGCGCCGAGGACCTTCGGCTCTTCGACCACATGCCCCTGGGCGAAGCCCGCGAGCGTGTAGACCTCGCGCACGCCGAGCGAGTTACAGAAGTCGAGGACCCGGTGGGTGATCTCGTACTGGCCCTCCGGGCTGATCCCTTGGTAGTCGCCGCCGAGGATGAGCAGATCGCGCGCCTTCTCCCCCTTGGGGCGGTAGAGGTGCAGATCGTTCGAGACCATTCGGATGATGCCGTCCTCGTTGACGTAGACCTGCGGGGGGAAGAATCGGGAGTAGATCGTCGCGAGCGAGCGGGCGTGGAGCTGGTCTTTGAGATAATCCGCCGCGAGCTTGCCGACGTTCCCGACTCCCGGCAGACCCTCGACCAGGACCGGGTCCCGGAGCACCGGCATCTTCTCGTTCGCGCGAATCACCACGTCTTCCATCGCGGTCGGCCGATAGGACGAGACCTCGATAGATAACGGTTCGGTAACGCGCGTGTAGGCCGATGGTCTACCGGGGGCTGTCGGCTCCTCTGGTGCGCCTCCACGCCCGTTGCGCCTCGTCAGTTTCAAGTAGCGCGGGCGGTCCTCTCGGTCGAGGAGTTTCGCCCGAAGACGAGCATGCCGTCGATCGAAGAGCAGATCACGGCGATCGAGGACGAGATCCGCAACACTCAGTACAACAAGGCGACGCAGCGCCACATCGGCCGTCTCCGGGCGAAGATCGCCGTCCTACGGCTCGAGCGGGAGGCGCGGGCCCGCGGCAAAGGCGGAACCACGGGCTATGCGGTACGAAAGAGCGGTCACGCCACGGTCGGTCTAGTCGGATACCCGTCCGTCGGCAAGTCGACGCTCCTCAACGTTCTCACCGCGGCCGAGAGCGCGGCCGGTGCCTACGACTTCACGACGGTCTCGATCATCCCCGGCATGCTGCGCTGGCACGGCGCCTCCATCCAGATCCTCGACATGCCCGGGCTCGTCCCGGGCGCATCGAAGGGTCGCGGTCGCGGTCGCGAGGTCCTCTCGGTGGTCCGCTCGGTCGACCTCGTGCTCTTCCTCGTCGACCCGGAGCACATGAACCTGCGCGGGCTCGCCCAGGAGCTCGAGGGCAACGGCGTGCGACTCAACGGGAGGCCCCCCCGCATCGTCGTGACGCCCGGCGAGCGCGGCGGGCTCACGATCGCGAGCACGACGCGCCTCACGCACCTCGCGGGAGGGCTCGCGACCGATATCGCGAGGGAATTCGGCGTCCACAACGGGACGATCGTCTTCCGAGAGGATGCGACGGCCGATCAACTGATCGACGCGCTCGCCGGCAACCGCGTGTACATCCCCGCGATCCTCGCGGCCAACAAGAGCGAGCTGCTCTCCGCGGCCGAGCGCGAGCGGGTGCGCAAGGAGCTCGCTCCGTTCGTTCCGACGTTCGTGTCGGCGAGAACGCGTGAGGGCGTCGATCAACTCGTCGAGGACGTCGGCGAGGCGCTCCGCTTCCTTCGCGTCTACGTCAAGCCACCCGGGCGTCCCCCGGATCGTGACGAACCCGTGATCCTTCGTGCGGGGGGCACCATCTCCGATCTTCTCGACCGGCTGCCGGGCGATCTCAAGCGGACGTTCCGCGCCGCCCAGATCTGGGGGCCCAGCGCGCGGTTTCCCGGGCAGACGGTCGGCCGCGATCACGTGCTCCGAGACGAGGACGTCGTGACGGTCGTGGTGGCTCGGGGCGCTCGCGCGACCGCGTGAGAGGCGGCGCACCGTCGGTGAGACCGCTCGTCGCGCGCCCCCCGATGAGGTAATGCCCCTTGTGCCACGGCGCGAGCCGCAGCGGCCGATCGAGTTCGAAACACGGATCGAGCTGTCCGATCGCCGTGCGGACATGCTCGGCCGCCGTCGCGTCGCGGCCCATGCTCGAGGTCTTGAGGGCGAGGAGCAGGGTCCCGGACGGGCGGAGAAATCGTCGAGCGCTCGCGAGCACGATCTCGACCTGATCCGGCTGAGCGATGTCGCAGTAGATCCCGTCCACGACGGGGACGAACGGCGCGAAGGCGCCGACGACCCGGGCATCCGCGAAGATCGGGATGAGGTTCGGCCATCGCTCGACCCACCGCATCAGCTGGCGGAACGGCCTCGGGCTTCGCTCAAGGGCGAAGACCGTGCCGCTCGGGCCGACGAGGTCCGCGACGTGGGAGGCGGTCGTTCCAGAGGCGGCTCCGAGATAGAGCCAGCGCTCTCCCGGCTCGGGGATCTCGCCCTCCCACCCGAGTTCGAGGGCCGCCCCGAGCTTACTGCGTCGCGGGTCCCAGGATCGGAGGGTTCGACCTTCGCGCTCCGACCACCGCTCGCCGTAGATCGCCGGCGGCGCACCTACGGTCCAGCTCCACCAGGTCGTTCGCTCCCCTCGATCCTCCCGGTACAGTCGGGAGCTTGGTACGGCACTCATCGGACCTCTGCCGAGAGGCTGGTCGCACGTCGGTCCCGACGCACGAGGAGGCTTGCGCTACGATCGCGATGAGGAACGGCGACGTCGAGCCGCGCCGAGATCGCAGCGAGCGCCGCCAGGCTCCGCGCGTAGGCGCCCTGGCGGCCGAGCGGGATCTCGTCCATCCGGCTCGCGCGGAAGAGGAGTCCGTAGCGGGGTCCTCGCCCGTGGGACGGGCGTCGTCGCGCGCCGAGCAGTTGGATGCGCGAGGCCGGCATCCTGGCGAGGGCCCCGAGACCTCCGGCGGAGGCGATCAACCGGGCCGCGACCTTGGGTCCGACCACCGAGCTCAGCGTGGGGGCGAGAGCGACCGCTTCGGCCTGGAGGCGGCCCTCGATCTCCGCGTGATGGCGGGCGAACGCAGCGTAGAACTGGGACTGGCGCTCGGCGTACTCTTCGAACGCCGCGCCGGGGAGGTCCTCGAACTCGCTGCCGGCGTTGCGCTCGCGACCGAGGGCGCGCTCGAGACGCTCCTCCTCTCGAGCGAGCGAGAGGAGCACCTCGACCGGGTCCTCCATCGCCGTCGCGAGCGCCATGCGAGCCGCTGCGATCCCGATCGCGCGCTCCTCCTCCCGATCGGGCGGCGGCAGTCGCCCGAGCGCCTCCCTCAGTTCCGCGAGCGGCGCTTCGACCGGGATCCATCCGCCGCGTTGCACGACGCGGCGCAGGGCCGGCGCCTCGACCCCCACGCGCGAACCGGGGTCGAGGCCCGTTCGGGAGAGCGCTCTCGGGTCGATGCGCGGTTCGCCGACTCCGAGAAGTTGCGCGGCGATCTCCTCCGGTGGACCGGGGAGGAGCAGGTCGACGACCGGCTCGGTCGGTTCACGGATCAGATAGAGGTGGCGACCGCGCCAGAGCAGGACCGCCTCGCGCACACCCTAGAACTCCTCGAGGGACCGCTGGAATCGGTGGCGCTCCTCGGGGACCTCGACCGGATAGCTCCCGGTCAAGCAGCCGAGGCAGAGCTCTTCCTTCCGAAGCCCGATCGACTCGACGAGCCCGTCGATGCTAAGGTAGTGGAGGGAGTCGGCGCCGATCAGGGTCGCGACCTCCTCTTCCGTTCGCCCGGCAGCGGCGAGCTGCTTGCGATCTTTCATGTCGATCCCGAAGTAGCACGGAGCGCGGATCGGTGGGCACCCGATCCGGACGTCGACCCGGGACGCACCGGCCGTGCGGACCATCTGAACGATCTCACGCAGCGTCGTCCCTCGAACGATCGAATCGTCGAGCAGGGCGACTCGCTTGCCCTGGAGGAGCCCCGGGACCGGGTGGAGCTTGACCCGAACCTCGAGTTCACGTCGGCGTTGGTCGGGGAGGATGAACGTACGCTCCACGAAACGGTTCTTGATCAGTGCCTCTGCGTACGGGATGTGCGAACTCTCGGCAAATCCGAGCGCCTGAGGTCGGGCCGAGTCCGGCACCGGCACGACGATGTCGGCGTCGGCCGGCGCCTCCTTTGCAAGGCGCGTGCCGATGCGGTGTCGAACTTCGTAGACCGAGCGCGTCTCGGCGACCGAATCTGGACGGGAGAAGTAGACCCACTCGAACATGCAGTGTGCGCGACCTCCCGCGCTCGGGATCTGGCTCGTGCTGGCGAGCTCTCCGTGCGAGAGGATCACGATCTCCCCGGGCTTCACGTCGCGCAGCGTGTGACCGCCCATGAGGTCGAGCGCGACCGACTCGCTCGCGACCGCCATCCCGCCGTCCAACTCTCCGATGACCATCGGTCGGATGCCGAGAGGGTCCCGGAAGCCGACGACCTTCGAACCGGTGAGCAGGACGACCGCGTACCCTCCGACGATCTCCTGGCACGCGCGGCGGATCGCGGAGTCGAGATCCCGAGTTCGAGTGTACTCGAGAGCGATCAGCTGGGCGATCGTCTCCGAGTCGGCGGAACCGAGGAGCTCAACGCCCTGGGCCTGCAGTCGCCGTCGGATCCGCTCGAAGTTCACGATATCGCCGTTGTGGCCGATCGCCGCGTCCTGGTCGCGGAGCTTCACGATGAGCGGTTGCGCGTTCTCGATCCCCGGCGAGCCGGTCGTCGGGTAGCGCACATGGCCGATACCCGATGGGCCGGGGAGCTCGTCGATGAGCTCCTGGGAGAAGATCTCGTGGACGAGGCCCATGCCCTTGCGAGCGTGTAAGGTCCCGTGAGAGGTCGTCGCGATCCCGCCGGACTCCTGTCCACGATGCTGAAGTGCGCGGAGCCCACGGAAGATGACCGGGCCGGCCGGCTTCCCCTGGAGCGACACCCCGACGACGCCACAGAACTCTCGCGCCGGCATGCTTCGAAGGAGAGCGTCGGCTTCGCTCTGGGCGAGGCGACGCGGCCGTGGGTCTTAAGCCGTGCGGAACCCGGAGGCGCATCTGCGCGACAATCCGGGTAGCCCCCCGTCCAACGGGGCGGGGGTGCGGGGTCCCGACGACGATCGGCTCGTCTAGCCGAAGAGGGCAGAAAGTCCCTCGGCCGCCTCTTCCTCCGAGACGCCCTTCTCTTCCTTCTTCTCTTCTTCTTTCTTGTCGCCCTTCGCGCCTTTCTCCGGCGCTGGAGCGGCCGCCGCAGCGGGAGCCGCGACCATCGTCTCGGATTTCGCGAGGACCTCGGTCAGGTTCACGCCGTCGAGCGAGGCGAGCAGCGCCTTCACCTGGGCGACGTCGGGCGCGACGCCCGCCGCCGTCAGGACCGCGTTCAGACCCTTCTCATCGATCGGCTTACCCGCCGCATTGAGCAGCAGCGCACCGTACACGTATTCCATGGTTTTCACTCCGTTCGTTCGGTTGGTTTCGGGGGACCCCTACTTGCCTTTGAGACTTTCGACCGCGTGTGCCTCCCGCACGGCGCGGGCGAGGAGGTGCGGAAGCGCCTCCTTGGTGGGATAGCCGGCGGCCACCGCAACGGCGAGCGCGCCGCGATGGGCCTTCGCGATCAGGAGAGGGATCGTCTCGGCGGTCGGATAGGCGATCTCCAGCGCGACACCGAGCGCTCGCCGGTAGGCGAGCAGGACCTCGCGCCGGCGCGCGTCGAGATCGACGGACAGGACCGACGAAGGGTAGAAGGTGGCTCCGTCGACGACGGCCCGCAGCTCGAGACCGACCTCGAGCGGGAAGATCTCCATGCGAGTGAGGAGCCCGGCGACCTCGCGTGAGATCGGCTGACCGGCTTTGACGATGAGCACGTCCTTCTTCAGAACGACCTTGCCCTTCTCGATCGCCGCGGGGAATCCTGCATGCTGGAGCTCTCCGACGATGGGGCCCGGTTTGAAACTCGTCGTCCCCGCAGGGACTTCGATGTCGTTCGGGGCGATCTCGCCGCCGCGGGCCGGAGTCGGCGACCGGGTCTGGGCGAGCTCGCGATAGAGGCTGAAGGGGTTTCCCTGGGCGGCCAATACGGCGGTCTGATCCTCGACGTGGTCGAGCAGCGGGCGGAGTTCGGGCCGCTCCTCGGTCGCGCGTTCGACCGCGTGGCGGATCGTGCTGTTGGGCGCGAGGACGATGGGATGTCCGCGGTCGCGCAGCTCGCGGCGCATCTTCTGGAGCGCCGAGGCGGGAACGCCGCGGACCCCAACGAGTGCGGTGAGCTGTTCGCTCACCAGGGTCGCGCGAACGCGGTCGACCCGAGCGATCTTTTCGGGGCGGATGGAACCTCGACCGGGCATCTTCGAACCCTCCTCCCTCACCAGAGGCGGACCGCGGGGCCCATCGACGTCTTGACGTAGACGCTCTCCACGTTCGTCCGACCGCGCTCGAGCTTCCCCAAGATGCGGTTCAGCAGGGCGTCGACGTTCTGAGCGAGCTGTTCGGGCGGCATATTGCGCGTTCCGACCGGAGCGTGGAACGTTCGGTTCCCTCGGGTGCGGATCCGGATCGATCGCTGGAGCGCACGGATGATGTTCGTGGGATCGCTGCCGGGGGGGATCGGTCGAGGCATCTTGCCGCGCGGCCCGAGGACGGTCCCGAGGCGCTTACCGATCGTGGGCATCAGGGGCGCCTCGGCAAGGAAGAAATCGACCCGGCCCGCGAGCTTTTTCCCGGTCTTGACGGCTTCGTCCAGATCGCCTCCCGCGATGACCTCGTCGGCGACTCCTTGGACCTTCTGCAGCATTTCGGGTGATGCGATGACCGCGACCCGAACGGGACGACCGCGGCCGTTCGGCAGCGGCACCTCATCTTCGAGTCGGTTCTTGGGGATGGCGAGGTCGAGGTCCTTGAGGTTCACCGAGACCTCGACCGACTCCGTGAATTTGCGCTCCGGAGCCTTCCCGAGGACCTCGGTAATGACGTCGAGCGAAGTGCGATCCGCCATCGTGACCCACCGGTGCGGGGCCGCCGAGAAGAGTTCCCTACATAAAGCTTGGGCGCGCCTCTCGGCGGAGATGACGCTCCGGGGGTGGGTCGTTCGTTCGTGCGCGCGCAACGGTCGAAAAACTGCTGGCGCGCAGCGATCCGACCCGGGACCGTTCTACCGCCGAGCGGCTTCCAATTCCTATATATGCCCTCGCGTGTCGGCGAGGCGCCATGCATTACCCTAAGGTCGTCTCGAGCTACTGTCCGAAGTGCAAAACGCACACGGCACATGAGGTCGAGAAGACGAAGAAGCGCCCGGCCTCCGAGCTCAAGTGGGGTCAGCGTCGATTTCGCCGAGCGACCCGGGGCTACGGAGGCTTCCCCCGCCCTAAACCCGAAGGGCGTGCGAAGGCCGTGCGCCGGGTGAATCTCAAGTACCGATGCAAGAAGTGCAAGTATACCGTGCAGCCGGCGAGCTGGCGCGCGAGCCAGCTCGAGCTCGTGGAGCATTCGTGATGGCCGCGTCGACGGCGAAGCCACCCCGAGGTCCCGCTCCGTTCTGGGTCGTGAAGTGCCCGGACTGTTCCGGCGAGCAGACGATCTTCAGCCGCCCAGCGACCGCCGTGAACTGCCTCGTCTGCGGCGCGACGCTCGCGGTGCCGACCGGTGGTCAAGCGAAGCTGCGGGGCGAGCTCGTGCGCCCCGTGGACGCGTAGGCGGGGGCCGCGGCCGATGCCGCTCCGTCCGGCGTTCCCTGAAGAGGGGGAACTCGTGGTCGCGACCGTGAGCTCGATCCGCAACTTCGGCGCGGTCGTTGCGCTCGACGAGTATGCAAAGCGCGAGGCGTTCATCCACCTCTCGGAGGTCGCGCCGGGCTGGGTCAAGTACATCCGCGACCACATCCGCGAGGGCCAGAAGGTCGTTGCCCGTGTGCTGCGCGTCGATACCGCGAAAGGGCAGGTCGACCTCTCGCTCAAGCGGATCAACGACCACCAGCGACGGGAGAAGGTCCAGGGCTGGAAGAACGAACAACGCGCCGTGCGCCTCCTCGGGCAGGTCGCGAAGGCGCTCAAGATCTCGGAGGAGGAGTCGACCGAGCTCTTCGGAAGCGGCCTGCTCTCGAAGTATGGATCGCTCTACGCCGCCTTCGAGGTCGCCTCTGCTGAACCGAAGCGATTCCAGCAGGAGAATGAGAAAGCCAACTGGGTCGCGGCGTTCCTCAAGGTCGCGCGCGACAATATCCAACCGCCGCACGTCGCGATCCTCGGAACGCTCGAGATCCAGGACCTATCGGACGACGGTCTCGAACACGTTCGCGCGGCGCTCCTCGCCGCCGAGGCGATCGACCCGGCGTCGGTCAGTATCCAGTACGTCGGCGCTCCGCGCTATCGGATCAAGGTCGAGGCGAGCCAATACAAACTGGCGGAAGAGACCCTCAAGCGAGCGACCGAGGGTGCGATCCGAGTCATCAAGGACGCCGGTGGGCGAGGCTCGTTCACCCGCGCATGACCGATCCCGAGCTCCGTCGGTGCGTCGGCGCGGGTCACTATTCACTCCATACCACCTGCCCCGAGTGCGGCACGGCCACCCGGACCCCCCATCCGGCGCGCTTTAGTCCCCAGGACCGTTACGGCAAGTACCGTCGGCTCTTGCTCGCCCAGTCGGAGCCGTCGTCGTAGGAACTCTCCGGAGCCCGATGTCGTCCGTGATCCACCGCATCAAGGTCGTCAACGACATCAGCGACCTCGTCCCGATCCTCCGCGCGGTCGACACGCCGCTCAAGCTGCGGCTCGTCCAGCGACTCGGTGAGGCGTGGCTCACGAGCGATGACATCGAAGGCGAGTTCGGCAAAGAGGGCTTGCGGACGATACCGCTCTTCGAGAAGTTGAAGCTCATCGACACGCGCTGGGTCTCGCGTGAGGGGCACCGGCAGCCCGAGAAGAGCTACCACTTCTATTACTCCACGATCAACATCAACACGACGACGCCGCTCGCGGAGATCTCCGACGTGCTCGCAATCGCGACGCTCCCCCCGAAGGAGTTCGTGAAATTCGAAGAGCGGATCTTTACTGCGGTGGGGGCGGACGGGCGGTTCTTCTCCGACGTCGCCGAAGAGCTCGAGATGTCACCGACCCGGCTCAAGGGCCTCGTCAAGCGGTCCGACCGACTGGAGTACCGTGGCCACCGCATCGAGCGGATCGAGCCGGAGAGCTCCGCGTAAGCCCCGGCCCGAGGTCTCTGTCCTGCGCGTCGGCCATCGCGCGGGCCGCGACCCCCGGCTCACGACGCATGCCGCGCTCGCGGCGCGCGCGCTCGGGGCGCGGCGGATGTTCCTCCATCCTCCCGATCCCGCCCTCCAAGAACGGGTCCGCGAGCTTTCCCAACGATGGGGCGGCGAGTTCGAAGTCGTCGGGCTCGCGGACTGGCGTTCGACCGTCCGGCATTGGGACGGTACGGTCGTCCACCTCACCATGTACGGACTCCCGCTCGACCGCGTGGCGGCTCGCATCCCGCGAGATCGCCCTATCCTCCTCGTCATCGGGGGGGCCAAGGTCCCCTCCCAGCTGTATCAGTGGGCTCGGTTCAACATCGCCGTCGGCCACGAACCCCATAGCGAGGTCGCCGCGCTCGCCCTCGCGCTCGATCGGATCCTGGGACTTCCAGGGCCGGGGGCGCGCGCAGGCGCGCGGCAGTGGATCCGACCGAATCCTCGCGGAAAGACGCTCGTCGAGCGAGGCCGCCGGGAATGAGCGGACCGAGCGACGGCATCGCGGCGCACCCGCTGCCCCTCTCGGCGCGAGCGCCGGGTAAATGCATCCTCTTCGGAGAGCACGCCGTCGTCCACGGTGCGCCCGAGCTCCTCTTCGCGATCGACCTCGACACTCAGATGAGCGTCCGGCCCGCCGAGTCGTCGTCCTTGAACGGCGACCCCGCGGCGGCCGTCACGCATCCGTACCTCCGCGCCGCTCTCGAGCGGTGCTGGACGGCCGACGTCCCTCTCCACGTCCGTGCGGTCTCCCGGATCCCGAAGGCCGCGGGACTCGGCTCGTCGGCGGCCTTCGTGGCCGCCCTCGGCGCAGTGCTCGCGGCGGCGCGGGGCGGGATCGCTCGCTCGGAGCTCGCCCAGCGGAGCTTTGACGTCGAACGAGGCGCCCAGGGCGTCGGGAGCCCCGGGGATACCTCGGCGTCGGTCGCCGGCGGTTACATCACGATCAACTCGGGGAGCGCCGACCTCCTCTGGGAGGTCTCGGACGGCCTCCAACGATGGGCCGTACGCCGGGCGTCCGATCCCGGGTGGACCTGGGTCATCGCCTACTCGGGTATCCCGCGGTCGACCGCCGACGCCGTTCGAGCGGTCGGGACCCGGCTCGCGCAGGCCGACGGACCGGAGCTGCTCGAGAAATTCCGTCGGGTCGCCGAGGCCGGGATCCGCGCGGTCGCCTCCGAGGATCGGATCGGGACCGCGACCGCGATGAACGAGAACCACGAACTCCTCGTCGAGGCGGGCGTGAGTCACCCTCGACTCGAGGAGCTGATCCGCGCCGCCGCGCCGGCCGCGCTCGCTTCGAAGCTCACCGGCGCCGGCGCCGGAGGATCGATCGTGACGATGCCGGTCCCAGGGAAGGAGGCCGAGTGCGTGCGCCGCCTCGCGCGGGCCGGCGGACTCGCGTTCGCCGTTCGACCGGCTCGGCACGGTGCCGGGCTGCTCTCGAGCGGCGGGTAGGTCGGCTCAGCGTCGCGCGACGATCCGCACGACGGAGTTCGGCTCGAGCGCGTGGTCGGCCGCGAGGGCGCGGTGCGTGCGGCCATCGATCGCTCGAATGAAATTCTCTCCGAGGTCGGTGTGCACGCGGTAGGCGAGCTGCCGCGCGGGCGTGCCGACCGGGACCAAGAAGGCGTCCGGGAGGACCCGACCCCGGCCATCGGTCCAGTGGGTCTCGTCCTCCACCGGGTAGACGACCATTCGATTCAGGCGCTCGAACACCATCGTCTCGAGCGCGCGCTGGACCCCCGTCGACCCCCAGCGCTTCATCGTCTCACGGATCGCCTCGAGGGCGCGCCGCTGGGCCTCCGAGAGCCGACTGGGGTCCGCGACCTCGAAGTCCGAGTCGCCGGGATGATATCGGATCAGGCCCGCGCGCGCGGCCCGTCGGAGCGTCAACTCCTCCTCCGCGCTCGTCGCGACCGCGGGGAGCGGTTCGATCGCGGTCGAGAGCGCCTCCGCCGTGGAGAGGGCGGCTCGGTCGCACTTGTTCGCCACGACGAGGCGAGGTTTCGCGTGCCGGAGGAGTTCGGTCGCGAGGCGTTGTCGATCGGACCGGCTCCACTTGAGCGGAGGCTCGCGTCCGAGCCCGGTCGCTCGAAGCGCCGCCCCGATCGCGCCGATACCGATGTTGAGACCCGTGAGGCGCTGGGCGAGCATCTCCTCGACCGGCTTTTCTTCGAGCTCCGCGACCCGAGTGTGGCGCTCAAAGTCGCGCGAGAGGATCTCGGACGCCCACGCAACGAGCTCGTCCTCGAGCCACACGACCTCGGCGGACGGATCGCTCGAGCCGACCGCGACCGAGACCCCTTCGGCGTCGGTCGCTCCCGAGAGGTCGACCACCTGAAGAAACCCGTCCGCCGCGCGCAGATCGTCGAGGAACTTGTGGCCGAGCCCCCGGCCTTCGTGCGCCCCCGGTACGAGGCCGGGGACGTCCACGAGGTTCACCGGCACCCATCGGGTCCCATCGACGCAGGCCGCGTTCCCCGGCGAGCACGCGACGCCCTTCTCGGAGTGCGGGCAGCGGGCGCGCACCGCGCCGACCCCCCGGTTCGGCGCGATCGTCGTGAACGGGAACGGGGCCATCGCGACGTCGAGCAACGTGAGGGCGTTGAAGAACGTCGATTTACCGACATTCGGTTTTCCTACGACTCCGATCTCCATGCTCGGTCTCTCCCAGAGGCTCAGGCCGAATAATCCGGCGGGATCTCGGGGACCTGGAGCCGATCATTCGACCAGAGGGCCAGCGCGAACAAGAGATCGCTCAGACGGTTGACCCACTGAAGGAGCGGAGCGGAGAGCGCCTCCGTCCGATGGAGTCGCCAAAGCTCTCGTTCCGCGCGACGGGCGAGTGCTCGGGCGAAGTGGAAGCGACCCGCGACCGGCGATCCCCCCGGGAGCACGAACGTGTGAAGGGATTGGACCGGTCCCGAGTACCGATCGATCTCCCCTTCGATGCGGGCTACGTGCCGCTCGGAGATCCGCCCTCCCGGTGGGTCCTTGCCTACGGGGGTCGCGAGCTCACTCTCGGCAAGGAAAAGCTCGTCACCGAGTCGATGCAGCAATGGGGCGATCTCGGTCAGCTGCACTGGTAGCTCGGCCGAGGCGAGCCCCAACCAACTCGCGAGCTCGTCGAGGGTCCCGTAGGCCTCGATGCGGGCCGAGTCCTTTGTTACGCGCGACGCGCCGACGAGAGCAGTGGTTCCCCCGTCGCCCGTGCGGGTGTAGAGCCGCGTAGCGCTCGTGCCTCCGGCCGTCCCGGAAGTAGGTCGAGCGGTGAGCTCAACCCATGGACGGGGCAATATGAGATGTGTAGCAGCTCATTATGCTTCGCGTCCTGACGGCACAGTCGGCAGATGTAACCACTTCGCTCACTCCACGCAATTCCCAACGGCTCCATTTTTGCAACCTACCCGGTGTGTGAGGACTATCGCCTGAGGAGTCCTCGACCCTCACGATCCGCCGCGTCCCGACCTCGCCGGCGCGACGCGAGGTCGCGCGCGTGGGAGCGGAGCTCCGTCCACCGCTCGCCGTGCTGGCGAGCGATCTCAGCGAGCCCGTAGCTGACCGCGACGCTGAGCGCCTCGGTCACGCTTCGGGCGTAGCCGTCTTCGACAAGCTCCTCGAGTTCCCCGCGCAAAGTGATCGGTAGATCGGCGGCACCACGCCGGTCCTCCGCTCCTTCGCACACGAGCGCGCGAACCGCTTCGGAGCGGTTCGAAAATCCCCGCGCTCGCCGGAACTCCTCGAGTCGTCCTTCCTCCTCGATGCTGAGGCGCACTCCGAGGAATCGGGAGACCGGTTCGGTTCGTTCGGCGTTTCGCACGCGTTTAACGATGTAAAACAACTATTTGAAAGTTTGTAAAACGGAAAACGGTCGGTACAGAGGACGCGAACTCCGCGAGCTCGAGCGGGCCCGCCGAGCCGTCCGGCACCGCCGCCGACCACCGGCGGAGCAACACTTAAACCTCGATGAAGTTCCTCGCGCCGAGGTCACTATCATGGCGTGGACGCAGGCCGAGGTCCGCGAGCTCAAGGAGGGGCGCTACATGATCATCGACGAGGAGCCCTGCCGGATCCTCTCGATCCAGACCTCCAAACCCGGCAAGCACGGAGAGGCGAAGGCACGGATCGACGCGATCGGGCTCTTCGACGGGTCCAAGCGGAGCGTGGTATTCCCCGTCAAGCACAAGGTCCAGGTCCCGATGATCGGGAAACGCACCGCCCAAGTCCTTTCCCTCACCGAGACCGAGATCCAGCTCATGGACCTTGAGAGCTACGCGACGTTCAGCCTGCCAATGCAGGACGAACTCAAGGGCACGTTGACGCCCGGTGCAGAGGTCCAGTACCTCGACGCGCTGGGTCGGCGGATGATCACGCGCGCCTAGTTGCGCTCACGAGCTCGTCATCGAGCCGGGTGCGGCCAGGAAGCCGGGCGGTCCTCGCGGTGGGCCGAGGGGGAGTCGATCGTACTCCACGGTGTGACGGATCCCGCGTCGACGTAGCAGGATCGAAGTCTGCTCGGTCATCTGAACGACCTCTTGGCAGCGCATCGCTTTCGTGAAGTAGAATTCCGCACGCCGCTCGTCGGCCATCGGAAAGACGAGACGCATCCCAAAGGCATCGACGCGGTTGAACCCCGACGGCTTACGATTGGCCCGGAGGTCGCGGAGGTTCTCCTCCAAGATCACCTCGGGAAGGATCGATTCCCCTTCCTTGATGAACGGCCGATTTGCTTCGACCACCCGCTTGTGGATCTCCGGGTAGACCCGGACGAGGTCACGGTACTTTCTCCTCGGATCGAGCAGGATGTGGCCACTGCGGGCCTTGACGGGAGGGGTCATCGGTAGCGTATCGAAGTCGCCCGACCACTTAGGGGCTTCGCGCCGTCAGTCGAGGTTCGACCGGGGTGCGGGGAACGGGTTCCACAGAAAGGCTCAAAGCACGGCCTCGATACCGCACCCTCGGGCGCTCCCGTAGTCTAGTGGTCAAGGATAGAGGCCTCTCGAGCCTCTGACGCGGGTTCAAACCCGTTGGGCCGAGGGCCCGCGGTGAAATTCCCGCCGGGAGCACCTCCCCGCTCGCTGGGTCGCGCCCGTTCGGCGGCCCCGACTTCGATGGCGCGCGTCGGCCGCCCGAGGCGCCTCCGAGGGTCGGATCCTCTCGATCCGAGCGACGCGTCGTTCACCTCATCTCCCGGCACGGCTGCTCCAACAGCGCCGATGCCGTACTTGCTCGTGGTCTCCGAAGTAGATCCAGTCGCGAGCCGGGTCGTCGAGCATTGGGGGACCCCCGAATCGACCGGGGAGTTCGTTGACGGCGCGCCGATCCGTCGACTCTCCTCGGCCGCGCTCCTCTTGAGGCGATCCAGTCTCCACATCCGCGACGAACGCCTCGACCTTCGCTTGCCGACGGCGCTCCGTGAAGCCGGGACCACGCTCGTCTTTCCTTCGATCCACCGCAGCGAGCGAGGGATTGAGTCCCTCACCGTGCACCCCCTCGGCAATCCGGGCCCGAGCCACGAGGTGGGGGGTCGCCCACGGACGCTCAACCCCACGGACCCCCAACGGATGACCGACGCTCTTCGTCGCCTGATCGAGGGTTCGTCGGCCGTCGGCCTCCCGGCGACCTTCGAGGCGACCCATCACGGCCCGGAGCTCGGTCTTCCGTCGTTCTTCGTAGAGATCGGCTACGGAGACCGGGACGAGCCCCCCATCGCGGCGGTGCGCCTACTCGCCGAGATCCTCCCGGAACTTGGTCAAGACCTCCGGGACCGGACGGCCGTCGGCGCTGGGGGAGGGCACTACGCGCCGCATTTCACGGAGCTCGCTCGACGGCGCCGTTGGTCGTTCGGCCACTTGCTGAGCCGGCACGCCCTTGAAGAGATCGATGCCGCGACCGCCGACGCGTCGGTGCGCCTTACCCCCGGCGCCGAGGGAATCGTCTTTGCCCGAGCGGAAGACCGGTCGCGTCCACAGTGGGCGAACGCGGGGCCGCGGCTGAAAGACCAATTGGCCCCGTCCCGATCCGAAGCGCAGCCCTCGAGTTAGCCTCGAACGATCGGTCCAGCGACGACGGTCGCCGCCGTCCTCCGATCCAGTCCGACCTCGGCCGCCTGACGCACGGAGTCGGGTCGTACCGCTCGCAGCACGCCGGGCCACCGACGCCAGAAGTCTCCCGGTAGCTCGTGGTAGGCGACATCGACCGCGAGCTCATGGGCGTCGCTCGTCGTCTCGAGGGATAGCGGGAGCTCGCCGATCGCGCTCTCCCGCACGCGGCGTAGGTCCACCGGCCGAGGCGCCTCGTCCTGAATACGGGCCAGCTCCTCGCGCAGGAGCTCGAGGGCGCGCGCCCAGTGCTCGCTCGAGGCACCGGCCGCGACCGACCAATACCCGCCATATCGCATCGCCTCGAGGGCGCTCGACGCATGGTAGGCGAGGCCCTCCTTCTCGCGCACCCGTTGGAACAGGCGGGAGAGGAGGGGCCGTCCACCGAGAACCTCATGGGCCAGGAAGAGCGCCGGAAACTCCGGCGCGGAGCGCGGCAGGGAGGGGCCGCCGAGGCGTAGCTCCACCTGAGAGCGACCGACCATCGGAACCCGTGTCGTGCCGGTAGAGCCGGACGGCGCGGCGAGGTGAAGGGGGGCGATCCGCGTCGAACGGTCGAGCGAGCGTAATCGCCGTTCGACTTCGGCACGCACTCGAGAATCCGGAGCCGGGACGGTCGTGACGATCCGACTCCCGTCGGCGACGAAGTGATTCCGGTGAAATCGTCGGACCGCCCCGCGGGTCAATCGACGCAGGGACTCGGCCGAGCCCGACCCCGTCTCCCGATATGGATGGCCCCGCGGGTAGATGGCGCGCAGGAGTTCGCGCTCGGCGCGGGCCCCCGGTTGAGTGAGATCGCGCAACTGGCGCTCGCGCATCTGGCGAACGACTCGGGCCAGGTCGTCTGGCTCGAAGCGTGGCGTGAGGACGACCGTCGCGAGGAGCTCGAGAAGGGCGGGCCACTCGTCGGCCGGGCCCGAGATCGAGATCTCGGTCGATTCGGGCGCGACCTGATAATGGAGCGACGCCCCCAAGCGGTCGAGGCGCCGAGCGAGTTCGACCCGCTTCCACGGACCGGCCGCCGCCGTCATCGACTGTGTCGTGAGCAGAGCGGCGCCTTCGGACCCCCGCGGGTCTCGGCCGCACCCCGCGGGGGAGAGGAAGGTGATCGACGCACTGGCGGCCGTCGGAGGGG
>JBOGRR010000010.1:0-23152 GCA_050749765.1 Thermoplasmata archaeon
GTCCGCCTCCCAGGCCGAGCTCGTGCGCGCCATCGCGAGGGACGAGCACCGGCTCCTTCCGGTGACCGCGCGCCTGCAGGGCGAGTTCGGCGAGCGCGACGTGACGATCGGGGTCCCGGCGATGCTGGGCCGCAACGGGATCGAACGGATCGTCGAAGTGGAGCTCTCCTCGGCCGAGCGGGCCGCCTTCCTCGCGAGCGTCGCGGCGGTACGTGCCGACCTCGCACTCCTCGCGAAGGCGCCGTAGGAACGGGACGATGTCGATCGAGACCGGCGCCGCCCCGGTCGGTCCCGAGTTCGTTGAGATCAAGCGGCGCCTCGCGACCCTGCGCTACACGACCGACTCGAAGGACCATGCCCACATCACGGTCCGACCCGAGATCTGCGCGAAGTGCCCGCACTCGTTCTGCACGATCGCCTGCCCGGCGAAGTGCTACGAACGGATCGACGGCACGCTCGTCTTCCGCTATGAGGACTGCATCGAGTGCGGGGCGTGCGACGTCGCCTGTGATCAGGGCTCCGTGACGTGGAAGATGCCTCGCGGCACCTACGGCGTCCGCTACCGCTTCGGCTGAGCCGCGCCGAGCATCGACCGCCCGATGCCCTTGAAAGGGTAGCTTAAAGCCGCCCTCCCCGGCTCTCTCTCCGAGAGGCCGTGAGCACGAACGTCGGGTCCACCGGGGTCAACTCGCCCCTCTTCCCGTACCGACCCCGACCCGGCCAAGAGCGCCTGATCGGTGCGATCGGGACGCTCGCGACCGGATCGGGCTCGCTCCTCGCCCAAGCCGCGACCGGCAGCGGCAAGACCGTGGCGACGCTCGCGCCGCTCCTCGAGCACGCCGAGGCCGCCGACCATCGGATCGTGTATCTCGTGCGCACCCACGCTCAGGAGGTCCAGGTCCTCCAAGAGGCGCGAGCGATCGCCCACCGGATGAGCCGACCTCCACTGGTCCTCGGCCTCTCGGGACGGGCCAAGCGGTGCCTGCTCCTCGAGAACGTCGCCGAGGTGAAGGGAGCGACCGCCGAGGAGCACGGGCTACTCTGCGCCGATCGCAAGCGGTCGACCGAGAGGCTCTTCGCCGAAGGTGGCGTGATGGAGCCGCCTCCCGATCTTCCCGAGGGCGGCGTCGTCGATCTCGTCGATCTCGACGGCTGCGCCTACTACGCACGCGTGCTACAGACCGATCTCGAAGCGTATCGCGAGCGCCTGGTCCCCAAGTTGCCTACCCCGCCGGAGTTCGATCGGTCGTGCGCCGAGGAGAATCTGTGCCCGTACGAGCTCACGAAGCGCCTCCTTCCCGCGACCCGCGTGGTCACCGCGCCCTACGCGTTCTTCTTTCATCCGCACGTTCGCCGCTCGCTCTATCGCTGGCTCGGGGTCGGTCCCGAACGGGTCGACCTCGTGATCGACGAGGCCCACCATCTCCCCGAGTACCTCCGCGAGCTCACGAGCGTCGTGCTCCCTCAGTCCTCGGTGCGCAACGCACGCCGCGAGCTCGACGATCGGGACTTCCAGCTCCCGGACGGGCCGAGCGCCTCGCGGTTCTTCGACATCGTGCACGCCGCGATCGAGGAGATCCTCGGAGAGTACGTTCGCGAGGACGACGCGCTCCTGCCGCCGAACGTCCTCGAGGAGGCGCTCCTGACCAGCCTCGGCGGGACCTCCCACCGCCTCGACACTTGGCTCGGTGCGCTCGCCACGTGGGGCGAGCGCCTGAAGGAGGAACGCCGCCGGGAGCGCCGGCTGCCTCGGAGCTGGGTCCACACCGTCGCGCTCACGCTGCTGTCCTGGCCGCAGTTGGAGGGGCCTGCGTATGCGAAGGTCGCGACGCGCAACCCGCGTCCCGCGCTCGAGGCGTTCTCGCTGGACGCGAGCGAGCCCGCCCGACCGATCGGCGAGTGCCACCTCGCCGTGCATATGTCGGGGACCCTCGCCCCGCTCGAGGAGTACCGTGGCGCGCTCGGCCTTCCCGACACGACCGTGGAGCTCGACGTCCCTTCGGAGTTTCCCGCGTCCCACGTGAAGTACCTGTACGATCCGAACGTCACGACCCAGTTCGAAGCGCTCCACGGCCACCCGGAAGCGGTCACGCACCTTGCGGACCGGATCGGCTTCGTCCTCCAGAGCCTCCCGGTGAAAACGGGGGTCTTCTTCCCGAGCTTCGATCTGATGGAGCGCACGCTACGCGCTGGGTTGCAATCCTCGCTGCCGCCCTACTCGGTCCGCGAGCACCCGTTGATCGCCTCGGGGGACCTGTGGCGATCGATCGAGGAGTTCAAGAAGGACCCGCGCGCGGGGGCGCTCCTCGGCGTCGCCGGAGGCCGGATCGCGGAGGGACTCGATTTCCCCGACCAAGACCTCGAGGCGATCGTCCTCGTCGGGATCCCCTACCCTCGCCCGACGGCGCGTCGGGACGCTTTGCGACAGTTCGTCGACGCGACTCGGGGCCATGGATGGGAGTCGGCGTTCGAGGCTCCGGCGCGGCGCGCGATCCTGCAGACGATCGGTCGCATGATCCGTTCCGAGCACGACCGCGGCATCGCGGTCCTGCTCGACCGCCGCGCGACTTACTTCGAGAGTTCGCTCCCCGGTCTCGAGCCGATCGGTGACCTCGCGGCGACCGCGCGCGCCTTCTATGGGCGTCGGGCCCGGTGGGTCGCGCCGCCCCGGTCCCCGCCGGCCGAACGCGTCGGAACGCCTCCCGGAACCGGCCCGTCGTCCGAAGGCTAATAGCGGCGGTACCGGTCGAGCGTCCGTGATCATCACTCGGACCCCTCTACGCATCAGCTTCGCGGGGGGCGGGACCGATCTCCCCTCTTACTATCGGCACCATGGCGGCGGAGCGGTCACGAGCGCGGCGATCGACCGCTACGTTCACGTTCTCGTGAGCGCCAAATTCGATCACACGATCCGAGCCGCGTACTCGAAGACGGAGAACGTCGAGCACCTCGACCAGCTGCAGCACGGGCTCATCCGAGAGGCCATGCGCGAGACCGGGGTCACCCACGGGATCGAGGTCCACACGGTCGCGGACATCCCCGGCGAGGGGACGGGGCTCGGCTCCTCCTCGAGCCTCACCGTCGGCCTCCTCCAGGCCCTGTACGCCTACTCGGGGAGCCTCCACGACCCCGCCGAGCTCGCCGAGGCGGCGTGCCGGATCGAGATCGATCGCCTGCACGGGAGCGTGGGCAAGCAGGACGACTACATCGCCGCGTTCGGCGGGGTGCAGTACTTCGAGTTCCGCGCCGACGATTCGGTACGCGCCTCCCCGATCCCGATCCCCCCCTCGGACCGCGGCGCCCTCGGAGATCATCTCTCGCTCTTTTACACCGGTCGGACCCGCCGTGCCCAGGGCCTGCTCGCGAGTCAGGAATCGAGGACGGTCGCGAACCGTCCGGCCCTCGGCCGGATGTGCGAGCTCGCCGGCGCCGCGCGCGACGCGATCCTCGCGACCGATTGGAAGGCGCTCGGCGCGGTCCTCGACGAGGGGTGGGAGCTCAAGCGCACGCTCACGAGCGGGATCTCCGATCCCGAGATCGACGCCCACTACGCCGCCGCGAAGAAGGCGGGGGCCTGGGGGGGCAAGATCGCGGGCGCGGGCGGGGGCGGCTTCCTGCTCCTGGCTCACCCGCCCGATCGGACCCGTCAATTAGAAGAGGCCCTCCGACCCATGCCCCGGACGCCGGTCCGGATCTCTGCGGAGGGTTCCCGGATCCTTTTCGTAGGACGATGACCGCTCAGGACGGCCTCCCCGGATACGTCCATCGCTACCTCGAGGAGGCGAAGGCATCGCTCGAGGAAGGGTACATCCAGAGCGCCGTCGCGCGGATCGTCCCCGAGCTGCGGCGCGCGCGCCGCGACGGCCGCACGATCTTCTTCCTCGGGAACGGAGGCAGCGCGGCGACCGCGTCGCACTTCGTCGCCGACATCGCCAAGGCGACGATGGGCAGGACCCTCGAGCCCGGTCGCCGGTACCGATGCCTCGCGCTCAACGACAATGTCCCGTCGATCACCGCGTGGGCGAACGATTTCGACTACGACCTCGTCTTCGCGGAGCAGCTCCGGACGCTCGGCGGGGCGGGCGACGTCGTGGTCGCGATCTCGGGCAGTGGTAACTCGCCCAACGTCCTCGCGGCGATCGAGGTCGCTCGGGCGGGCGGCATGTTCACGATCGGCCTCACGGGGATCGGCGGGGGCCAGCTGCGCTCGAAGGTCGATGTGGCGCTCGTCGTCCCCTCGAGCTCGATGCAGCACACCGAGGACGTTCACCTGTCGATCTGCCATTTGCTCACCGCGTACCTTCGCGATGAGGTTGGCGCCGAGACCGCATGACCCTGGTCCGCGTCCGAGACTACATGGTCCTCTCGGTCGAGCACGTCGGCGAGTCGACGCCGATCGGGCAGGCGATCGAGCGGGTCATCTCGAGCCGGCACCACGGCTTTCCCGTCACCGACGCGGACGGTCGGCTCGTCGGGTTCGTCAGCACGAAGGAACTCCTGCGCGCGCGCCATCGTTCGGGCGAGCCCCTCTCGGCGATCCTGCGCCACGGGACCTACACGGCGAGCCCCGAGACCGCGCTCGATGACGCCGCGCGCGTGATGTTCCGCTACGGGCTGCGCGATCTGCCGATCGTCGACGCGGAAGGCAAGCTTTGCGGGATCATCTCGAACCTCGACATCGTACGCTCGCACTTCGAGCGCGCGAGCCCCGCCAAGGCGGATACGCTCAAGCACCTGCTCGCCGAGCGCTACGGACTCACGTTCAGCTACCGGCGAGGGCTCGTGCCGCTCGATCAATTGATGCCGACGCAGTGGAAGGTCTTCGAGGACGAGCTCGAAGGGCGCCGCTACGAGCTCGAGCGGGGGTTCGCGGAGCCGCTGCTCGTCCTCGAGAAGGGCGATCGCTGGCTCCTCATCGACGGCCATCACCGCGCCCTCGCGGCGCGCGAGATGGGCCTCACCCAGCTCCAAGCGTTCATCCTCCGCTGCGACGAGGCGGTCCAGTTCACGCACGTCGAGACCGGGCTCGAGCGAACGGCGCGCGAACACCACCTTGGCACCCTCGCCGACGTGCAGATCGACCGGACCGCGCACCACCCCCTGGTCGAGGTCACGACCCAGCTCCTGCGCAGGGTCGATCCGCTCGAGGCACCGGACCTTCCTCCAACCTCGGAGTAGCGTCGCGGGAGCGATTCATACATCGGTCATATCAACGGCGCTTCGGTCCAACGCCGCCGGAGTTACCGTGAGTGGGGGCGGACGGCGCACGAGGTCGAGACCGTTGCGCATCGCGGCTCCGTGGATCGTCGCGGGCCTCATCGTGCTCGCCGCGGCGGTCGTGGTCCCCGTAGCGGTCCCCGTGTACATCGGTGCGAGCGCGCCGGTCGGTCTCGCAAGGGTCACGCCGGTCGCGACCCCTCCGCAGACGGTCGGCGTCAACCTCACCGACGCGCCGTCGTTCGCACCGAGCCGGCTGAGCGTGAACAGCGGCTCGAACGTGACCTTCACGCTCACGAACGTCGGCAACCTCTCGCATTCGTTCACGCTCGCGCGTCAGGCGAACGTGACGCTCAATACGAGCTGGACCCCGCAGCTCCTCGATCAGTACTTCGCGACGAACGGCTCGTTCATCAACACCACGCTCGCCGGGGGCCAGTCGGAGAACGTCTCGCTCTTCGTGCCGACGACGACGACGACTCCGTTGACGTTCGAGTACGTCTCTGTGATCGCCTACCAATTCCAAGCCGGGATGCGAGGCACGCTCAGCGTCGTTCCCACGATCGGAGGGAACGCGACGCTCGAGGACAACACGACCGACGCCCTCTCCTACATCCCCAATGCCCTCGAGATCAACACGTCGGGGTCGCACTTCCCCATCAACGTCTCGATTACCTTGATCAACCTCGGGGCGCTCGCGCACACCTTCACGCTCGTCGCGCAGGCCGGGGTCAACCTGACCCCGACTAATTTCTCGGCGTACTTCAAGGCCCATCCGCCGGCCGCCAACATCCAGTTGAGCGGCGGGCAGGCTTCTGGCTATTTCCTCGTCTCCCAATCGGGGGTCTACCAATACTTCTGCGAAGAGCCGGGCCACTTCCAGAACGGGATGTACGGCTTTCTCTACGTGGGCGTCCCCGTGCCGTCGAGCGCGGGCGCTTCGACCGCGATCGTCTATGTCTGGGTGCTCGCGATCGCGGGCGGCCTCATCGCCGTCGGGGTGATCCTCTCGTTCATCGTTTCGTACTCGGGCCGCTTTCCGCGCCGACCCTCCGGCCCCGCGCCCCCGTGACGGCACGCCGCATCGAGACACGAGTCGCCGACGGACCGGGGGGGGGGCTCGGTCCACCCGTTGCGTTCCGAGCGGACTACGAGACCGCGATGAATGCCCGCATCGTCCCGTGACCCGTACCGCAGAACTCGGTGCACTCGATGATGTACTGCGTGCCGGGCGCCGCGTTGGAGGGGATCTGGAAGGAGACGTCATTGGTCCGGCCGGGAAGCGCGTTGATCTGAACTCCCAACTGCGGAACGTAGAACGAATGAGCGACGTCCTTGCTGGTCACGTTAATTTGGACGACCCAACCCGGTTCGGCCCATAACGCGCCACCGGTCGCGGTGTTCGTGGTCGCGTCGTAGCTCGGCGTGACGCTGGTACCGTTCGAGTAGGTGAACGTCCACGACCACTGCTGAGCGGTCACTTCGACATACTCGTTCGCGGGTGGGAGCGCATCGACGTTGTACAGCACGAACGTCGACCAGACCGCGACCCCCGCGAGCAGGACCACGACCGCGAGCGTCCATGCGATCTCCAGTTGCGTCGTCTTAGCCATAGCGCCGCCCTTTCGTCTTCGGGTCGCGGAATCGGTAGATGGCGTAGACGAGGAACGCGTAGGTGATCACCGCACCACCGACCGAGATCCCCGTGATCACCCAGATGATCGGCGACTCTTGGGCCAGATCGGTCGCGCCCGGTGCGGCGAGCGCAAGCCCGCCGAAGGCGAGCGCAGCAGCGAGCGGTCGACGCGTAAACCCCGAGGACACGGCTCCCTATTCGGGGCTCGAACTACATATCGCCCATGTACGAACCGCAGGAGATGCGCCCAGGAGGGCGACGCGACGAGATACGTACCAAGGGGCCTTTAATCCGGCCCTGCGTGCTCCGCTCGATCGTGACCGCATCGTTCCGCGTTCTGCGCCGTCGCACAACGGGTTTGCGCCGGGCGGCTCCGATCCTCGTCGTCGTCGCGGCCATCGTTGGACTCTCCTGCTTCGGGTGGTTCGGGTTCGTCACCCCGGCCGCGGCGGAGATCCACGCGCCCGCGAGCTTGCCGACGTCGATATCGGTCACCGCCAAGAACCCGTTCCAATTCGTCGTCTCGAACAACAACGAAGTCGCCGCGAATGCCACGATCCAAGTCACGTTCACGAACAGCGACACGATTCCGCACACCTTCTCGCTCTCGAGCATTCAAGGCGTGGCGATCCCGAACATCCACGACGGATCCAATGTGAATTCCGCAGGATGGACCGACGCGACGGGTGCGCTCCACCCGTGGACAATCAACGTGTATCTCAACCAAACAGGTTCGACGACCTTCAACCTCACCGCCCCGGCCATGGGGTGGTACGAGTTCGTCTGCTCTGAACCGGGGCACTTCAACGAGGGCATGTTGAGCGCGATCGGTTTCGGCGTCCCGGCTCCGTCCAACCTCACCGGACCGACCGCGCTCGTCCAGGTCGGTTGGCCGGTGTACGTCATCGCCGGAACGATCGTCGGGCTCGTCGTACTGGCCCTCGTGCTCGGCTTCGCATCGGGCCAGCGCCACGGCGCGAGGCAAGAGATGCCGCCGGAACGCCTCGGCTATCCGGAGCCCGTGAACCCACCGGTGCCGGGGACCCCTCCACTCCCTCGAGGAACGAACTCCCCATCGTCCGGACCACCTCAGCCACCGAATCGATAACCGCGTTGCCGGCTCCCGCAACGCTCAAATGGGAGCGATGCTCACTTCCTACGGACCTTGTAGTAGGTTCGGAGTGTTTCACAACATGGCCTGGTCGACCCCGAGTCGAGAGCGGCGTGTACTGAAGGCCGGACATTCTTCGATCGCGGTCACCCTGCCCAAGCCGTGGGCCGAAGCCATGAATCTACGACCGGGGGACCTCATCGTCTTCGACCAGAACGATGACGGCACCCTCTACTTGAAGCCCGCGCCGGCCCCCGGGGCGACCACGGTCGGGACCCCGTTCCTCGTTCAGGCTCGATCCTTCGACACTCCGGGGGTGCTCGAGCGCCTCGTGGTGGGCGCCTATCGCGTGGGCCACGACGCCATCGAGATCCGAACGGACGTCCCGCTCACTTCGGATCGGATGGAGGAGTTGCAGGCAGCCGCGCGCGGATTGCTGGGAGTGAGCGTGGTCGCTCAAGAGCCGAACCGCATCCTGCTGCAGAACTTCATCGACCCATCGAAGTACGAACTCCCGCAACTCGTGCAGCGGATGAAGATGATCTTGATCGCGTTCATCGAGGAGACGGAGGACCTGCTCAAGCGCCATACGCGCTCGCGCCGTCTCGGCACCCTCGAGGAAGAGGCCCACAAGGTCCTCTCGCTGCTCGTCCGGCAGCTCTTCCTCGCGAGCCGTGATTGGTCACTCGCGCGGCGGATCGGCTCCCCCGACCCCCGCCAGCTGCTCGAGTGGCGCGTCGTGGTCCACGCCCTCCAGGAGCTCGGCACGCTCTTCGAGGAGACCTTGTCGACGCTCAATGCGGAACCGTCGAAGCTCGAGGGCTCCGAGACGCTCAGCGCGCTCTTGCCGCATGTGAAGTTCGCGCTCAAGGAGGTCGTCGATGCCCTCATGCATCCGTCGCTGGAGCGGGCCTGCGAGGTCTACTCGACCGCAGAACACCTGTGGGTCCAAGCCGCCGACAGTCGCGGGCAGCTCAAGGGCTCGGCACGCAAGAACGGGGTCTACGCCTCGACGCTCGTCCTCCAGCGAGCCGCCTCGGCGCTCAGTCTGCTTGCCGAGGTCGGGATCGATCGCGCGGTCTCCCTCGGACACGAGTCGGTCCTCGTCGAGGCCGCGTAGGTCGTACCCGCGCGCTCCCCGAGGGTCCCGGGCCATGTTCCGGCCGTTCCTCTCCCTCGAACCTGCGGGATCGCTCGCGCTCGATAGAGCAGACGCCTTGACCCCTCGGGGTACGAACGGTCGATACGCGTTCGGTCGTCCCGTACGAACGCCATATCGCCCTCGTCTCGGTGGTCGCCCCGAGGGAACGAATGTTCGACTCCATTGACGACTGGTTGATCATCGCGGTGGTGGCCGGAGTGTTGCTCTACGGGTCAACCAAGATTCCGCAGCTCGCCCACAACCTCGGTCGCTCGACCGGAGAGTTCAAGCGCGGCAAACTCGAGGTCGAGAAGGAGGTCCGGGCCCAGCAGGCGGCGGATGCCAAGGCCGGTGCGCTCCCGCCGCCCGGCACCGCGCCCAGCGCGGCGCCGGTGAGCAGCGGGGGCTCGCACTGAGCTCGGTGCCGCCGGTCGGGCACCGGTGGTCGAGTCAGGCGAACGTGAGGGCGAAACGGAGAGAGCGGGCCGAGATGGAGGTTCCTCATTGAGTGATGGGCGATTTGCACCGCATTCTCACGGTTCTCACGGAAGTTCGGCGCCGACTCTTCCGGCTCGCGATCGTGCTCGTGCCGATCTTCGGCTTCCTGCTGGTCTTCAAGATCGTCTTCGTCCCATGGACGCTCGGGCCGATCTCGATGATGGTCCCGGTGCCGTACCCGAGCCTCTTCTACAACGTCAGCGCGCAGATCTTCGGATGGCTCGTGACCGACATGTTGCCGAGCGGCGTGCAGCTGCTCAACATCGGGGTCGGCGACTCGGTGATGGTCCAGCTCGAGATCGCGCTCCTCGTCACCCTCGCGCTCGGAATGCCTTGGATCGCGCACGAGCTGGGGGCGTTCCTCGTCCCGGCGCTCCGAGCGAACGAGCGGCGTCTCATCCGCAACATCGCGATCCCCGCGAGCGGACTGTTCCTCGCCGGGACCCTGGCGGGTCTCTTCGTCCTCACCCCGTTCACCTACCTCATCCTGTTCGAGTACGTCTCCGCGCTCGGGATCCCCGCCTCGATGGGGGTCCAGAACTTTGTGACCTTCACCCTCCTGTATTCGGTCGCCTTCGGGGTCGTCTGCGAACTGCCGGTCTTCATCTACGCGCTCACCCGGCTCGGGGTCGTCCCGGCCGCGGCCTGGAGGAAGCACTGGCGGGCGGCGGTGATCGGATCGCTCATCTTCGGGATGCTCATCACCCCGGACAATTCCGGCATCACGATGTGCCTCATCGCGCTCCCGATGATGGGGCTGTACTTCGGCGGGGCCTACTTCGCCCGCCGATTCGAACGGCAGCGCGCTCGACGACGCGCCGGCCCCGTCGCTCCGCCGGTCGCCGGGTGAGGAGTTGAGATGTCGCTCTTCTCGGATATGGACTGGGTCATCATTGTGGCCGTCGGCGTCTTCCTGCTCTTCGGCAGCAACAACGCGGGCGTCATGCGCACGATCGGGCGATACTACGCCCAGGCGATGCGCATGAAGCAGACGCTGATGAGCGAGGTGACGCGCGCGGCCGAGCTCCCGACCCCGTCGCCGGGCCAGTCGTTCAGCTTGCGCACGGCGCTCCTCTCGGGCGCGTCGCTCGAGACGACCTCGAGCAGCGTCCCGCCGCTGCGGAGCCCTTCGAGCGCGCCGCTTCCTCCCCCGTCGTATCGGCCCGCGGTCCCGTCCGATCTCCCTTGGACCGGGGCCACCCCTACCCCGACCTGGTCGATCGCGCTACCGGCTGTTCCGACCGACGTGGAGCGGGTCCGATGAGCGGACTTTCCGCCCAGGACCTCGTGAACCTCACCGAGGTGCTCGCGATCCTCGCGGGCATCGGGATCCTCTGGGCGGTCTACTACCACAGCGACACCGCCGAGCTCCCCGGCACCGTGGCAGTTCCGGATCCATCCCAGGTCGATGACACGATGCCCGACACGCGGGGGAGGACGCTTTGACGCTCGAGCTCAACTGCCCCGCGACCTGTCCATTCGTGGCGGCATCGCGCCCGGCCGAACTGAACTTTCCTCTCGGGCAGATCCATCGACTCGGAGCCCAAGGCACGGGGGAGGTCGACGAGTCGAAACGCAACGTGCTCAAACTGCTCGCGATCAGCGGGGTCATGGGGGCCGCCGGAGGTGGCCTCATCGCGGGAACGCTCCAGTACGCGCAACCCCCGATCGTCGGACTCTCGAGCTATCCGATGACCCAGTTGATCGATGTCGACGGCACGCCCCTCACGATCGACAAGGTCGAAAAGGAGTACGCGTTCAGCACGAACGGCGTCCTCCTGTTCAACTACCCGCTCGACAACGAGCCCAACTTCCTTATCAATCTCTCCGGGAACACCCAGGGGATCAAGAACATCCCCGGCGGGATCGGCACGGATGGGCTGATCGTCGCCTACAGTGCGGTCTGCCAACACTTGGGGTGCGTTGCGCCGTCGATCCGGTATTATCCCCCAGGGACCTGCCCACAGACGTTCAGCACCCCTCAGGGGGACCTCGACTTCTACATCCACTGCTCTTGCCACGGGTCGACCTATAATCCCGCGGACTCGGCCTCGAACCTCACCGGCCCGGCCGTCGTGCCGCTCCCACAGCTCGTGCTCGAGGCCGACGCCTCCGGTGTGATCTACGCGACGGGAATGACGCCGAGCAGCGCCCCCGTCAAGGGCCACATCCACACTCTCCAAGGGGGCAATGGCGTCGGTCTGACCTCGCAACTGTCGACCCAGACACCGCCCGCTCCGGCGTGCTCGTTCCCTTCGTAGGGGCTCTCGATGTCATTCACTTCCTGGTACAACCGTTCCCTGAACAAGATCTGGGGGTTCGTCGAGGACCGCACCGGGATGCGCAAGTGGGCGCTGCGGCCGCAGCCCGAGTTCACCTTCAAGCCCTCCTACTGGACGGGGGCCTTCGTCGCGATCGCCTTCCTCTATCAGGTCGTCTCGGGCATGCTCCTGCTGCTGTACTACCAGCCCAGCGTCGCCGTGACGGGCACGGCGTGCGGGCTCGGCACGAACCTCGCTCCCGCGGCGTGGTGCTCGACCTACTACATCATCAACAGCGTGCCGATGGGCTCGCTGCTACTCTCGACGCACCTCTACGGCGCCTACGCGATGATCTTCCTGCTCTTCGTGCACTTCTTCCGCGGCTACTACCTCGGAGTGTACAAGAAGCCCCGCGAGTTCTCCTGGATGGTCGGCAGCCTCCTCATGTTCGTGACCCTGGGGATGGGGTTCACGGGCTACCTGCTCCCCTACACGGCCCTCAGCTACCAAGCGACGTTCGTCGGGATCAATTTAACGACGAGCCTCACGATCCCCCTCCCGGGCGGGATCGTCATCAACGCGGGCCAGCTGATCGGTCCGTTCCTTCTCGCCGACGGGACCGCCCAAGGTCTCCTGTCCCGGATGTTCGTCGCCCACGTGCTCTTGATCCCGCTCGCGCTCGGCGCCTTACTGTACGCGCACATCGGGCTCTTCGAGTCGCATGGGATCGCTCCGCCGGCGACCTCGGACCCGCTGCAGCGCCGACGGTTCACCGCGAAAGAGGATGAGAAGCACGTCCCGTTCATGCCCCACATCCTCTTCTACATGGCCAAGTGGGGGCTGCTCTACGTCGGGGTGCTGCTGGCCATCGCTGCGCTCTGGCCGTGGCAGCTCTTGACGTGGTACGGGCCCGGCCAGCCGGTGCCCACGTTCATCATCCCCGACTGGTACTTCCTCTGGTTGTTCAAGGTCCTCGACTTCCAGGGGATCACGCCGGTGATCGCCGTGACGTTCGCGACGGTCATCGCGCTGTACGTCCTCTTCGTGCCGTTCCTCGACCGGAGCCACCGCACGCACCCGCGCGATCGGCCGGTGTTTGTCTACATCGGAACGTGTCTGCTCCAGCTCTTCATCATCTTGAGCGTCTGGGGCCAAGAGACGCCCTCGCAACAGATCCTTCCGGCGCAGATCGCTTGGACGCTGGGACCGATGTTCGCCGTCAACGCGGTCGTGATCACCGCGCTGCACCTCCGCTACCGTGCGAATTATCGTCGTCGGCTCGATCGACAGAAGGCGACCTACCTCGGGGTCTACTCGACGTCGGACCCGGCCCCCGTCGCCTCCCGAAGCCCCGGCGTGACCGCGAGCGAGGTGAGCTCGAGTGAGTGAGACCGCTCCCGTCGCCGAGCGCCCGCAATGGAACACCGGGGTCCTCTGGGGTCTTCTCGCCGTCCTCCTCGTCGTGGGAACCCTCGGGGCCGCCTTTGCGGTGTATGCGGTCACGGTATGGATCGCTGCCGGCTCGTTCTTCCTCGGGGCCCTCCTCGCGATCGGCGGCGGGGGCGTCGCCTTCCTCGCCTTCCTGTTCATGGCCGGGATCCTCTACCGAGTCGATCGGTACCGCGGCGCGAACGGACGGACGGTGAAGTTCTTTGAGTGACCATTCCGTCGAGCCGGACCTCGTCGAGCTCCGCCGTCGGGTCCTGAACACCTACGACGCGATCACCGCCCTGATGCTCCTCGGGATCGCTATCCTCACGATCTACGTCGTCGAGGTCGGCCCGCTCACGAGCCCGGGCGCCCAGGAGTCGTTCGGTCTCGCCCTCGGCCTCATGTTCATCATGGGCGCCGTTCTCTTCCACCTCGTCGACCGCACCTACCGGTCGTGGCCGCTCGGCCGCCACTTCCAGCCGACGCCGCCTGGACCGGTCTCGGAGGACGCCGTGGCCCGGTTCCTGCGGATCTTCACCGTCGTCGTCGCCGGCTCGGCGATCGCCTACCTGCTGACCGTGGGGTTGATCCTGTGACCGAGACGCCGAGAGGAGGCCGGTAGTGGACGCCACGACGACCTACGTCGCCATCGGCGCGATCGTCGCGCTGGCGGCCTTCCTGATCTATCTATTCAGTTACCACGGAGCGTGGACCGTCCGCACCCTGAAGACGTGGATGTTCACGACCGATCACAAGCGCATCGGTCTCATGTATATCGCGACCGGGATCGTCTTCTTCTTCATCGGCGGGATCTACGCGATCCTGATCCGCACCGACCTGGGGTTCATCCAAGGGCTCGGGATGGACCCGCAGACGACCCTCGGCATCACGCCCAGCGTCTACAGCACGCTGTTCACGATGCACGGCGTGCTGATGATCTTCATGTTCATCATGCCGACCCTGGCCGGGTTCGGCAACTTGCTGATCCCCTCCATGATCGGCTCGCGCGAGATGGCGATGCCGAAGATCAACGCGATCGCCTTCTGGCTGATCCCCCCCGCGGGGGTGATCCTGATCCTCTCGAATGCCTGGGCGGGTTGGACGGGCTACGTTCCACTCTCGCTCCAGGCGAATCCCGCGAACCCGTACGGAATCGATCTCTGGGTCCTCGGCCTGCACATCCTCACGATCAGCTCGATGCTCGGGGCGATCAACTTCGTCGTCACGATCATCAAACATCGGGCGCCGGGCGTCAAGTACTGGAACATGCCCCTCTTCGTCTGGGCGACCCTCGTCAACTCGGTCCTGCTCATCTTCGCGCTCCCCAGCCTGTCGATCGCCCTCACCTTCGTGCTGAGCGACCTCGACTTCGGAACGCACATCCTCGCCGCGGTGAACGGCACTCCGCTCGGAGGGGCTTTACTGTATCAGAACATCTTCTGGTTCTTCGCGCATCCGGAGGTCTACATCATGGTGATCCCGGCGTTCGGGATCATCAGCACCGTCCTCCCGAAGTTAGCCCGGAAGGACATCTTCGGCTACGCCGCGATGGCGATCAGCATCGGCGTCTTCGCGATCCTCTCGTTCGCCGTATGGGAGCACCACATGTTCGTGACGGGGACCAGCACGGACCTCCGGTTCTTCTTCATGCTGAGCACCATGGCGATCGCCGTCCCCTCCGCCGTCAAGACGTTCAATTGGGTCGCGACGCTCTGGGGCGGACGCATCTGGATGGCCGTGCCCATGTGGTTCTGCGTCGCGTTCATCACCGGGTTCGTCATCGGCGGGTTAAGTGGGGTGTACCTCGCCTCGATCCCGGTCGACTACCTCTATCACGGGACCTATTTCGTGGTCGCCCACTTCCACTACATCCTGCTCGGCGGGACGCTGATGGCGATCTTTGCCGGGATCTACTTCTATTTCCCGGTGATCACCCGTCGCTGGTACAACCAACGTCTCGGCCACATTCACTTCTTCCTGACCTACGTCGGGGTGAACGTCCTTCTCTTCCCGATGTTCATCCTCGGCGCGGAGGGGATGCCGCGCCGGGTCTACACCTACCTGTGGGTCGGCAATTTCCAGGCGCTCAACTTCCTTTCCACGATCGGAGCGTTCATCCTGGGGATCGGGCAGCTCTTCTTCGTCTACAACATCGTCTCCAGCTACTACTACGGCGATCCCGTGACCACCGACGACCCATGGGCTGAACCGCTCCCGAGCACGATGGCCGGCCCGGTCGTCCCCCTGGCCCGCGCCCCGGCCAGCATCCCCGTGCCCTCGGTGGAGTCGGAGGGCGGCGCCTAGGCGCCGCGACCGATCGTGGACGGCCACCGCTGGTTCCGCTACTGGACGTACGTCGCGCTCGCGATGTGCTGGATCACGATCATCCTCGGGGGGAACGTCATCGCGAGCGGTTCCGGCCTCGGTTGCCCGGATTGGCCGCTCTGCCAGCCCGGCGACGGCCTTTTCCCGACGCTCTCGGGGCCGACTGGCATCGAATGGACCCACCGGCTGGCCGCATTCTTCCTGGCCGTGACGATCGTCGTGCTCACGGTCCTCGCCGTCGCCTACGAGCGCCACCGCCCGGCGATGGTCCGCCTGTCGCTCGGCGCGCTCGTGCTCGTCGGCGTCCTGGCCCTCCTCGGAGGAGCGGTCGTCGACTCCGACCTCAACATCGGCCTCGTCCTCGTCCACTTCGGGGTCGCGACGATCCTCCTCGCGATCCTGCTCGTCCTCGCGATGCTCGCGAACTGGGGCCACATCCCGCGCCGCTGGAAGCGCTGGGCCGAGCGCGCGGCCAGTGAGCACCCCGCTCCACCGAGCGAACCGCCCGCAGACTCATTTCCGTCGAACCGAGCCCTCGCTCCGGACGGCTCGCTCGCCGGTGAAGGCTAAGCCCGGCGGCGCCTCGGCCTCGCGGAAGTACGTTCTCGTGGCGACCGTTATTCCCGCCGCTCCCTCTCCGGACGCCGCCCCTCCGTCGCGCGCTCGAGACTACTTCGCGCTCTCCAAGCCCGGGATCACGCTGCTCATCGTGCTCGTCGCGGTGGGGGGTTTCTTCCTCGCCCAACCGTCGTCGATCGACTGGACGGCGCTCGCGATCCTCATCGTGACCGGTGCCGCCGCGAGCGCCGGCGCGGCGATGCTCAATCACTACGTCGATCGCGACATCGACGCCCGGATGCGTCGGACGCGTTCGCGCCCCCTGCCGGCCGAGCGCAACGTCTCCTCTCGCGCGGTCCTCGCGCTCGGGCTCTCTCTCTTGGGTGGTGGGATCGTCGCCGCCACGGTCCTGTTGAACCCGCTGACCGGGTTCTCGATCCTGCTCGGCGGGCTCACCTACGTCGTCGTCTACACCCTGTGGCTCAAACGCCGATCGAGCTGGAACATCGTGATCGGCGGCTTCGCGGGAAGCGCCCCCGCCCTCGCCGGAAGCGCCGCGGCGGTCGACGGGTGGACCGGCGGTGTGCTCGCTTTCGCCCTGCTCGTCTTCCTCTGGACTCCACCGCACTTCTGGAGCCTCGCGCTGCTCCTCCGAGAGGACTACGCGCGGGCCGGGCTCCCGATGCTGCCGAGGATGACCGACCCCGCCTACTCCGCGAAGGTGGTGGTCGTCTCGGCGGCGCTCCTCATACCGGCGAGCGTGCTCGTGGGCCTCACGGGGGCTCTGACGTTCCCGGTCCTCGCCGCCCTGATCGTGCTGGCGGTCCTGTTCCTCGTTCTGACCCTACCCCTCTGGACGAACTCGAGCGTCCCGGTCGCTCGTCGAGGGTTCATCTACTCGGGCCCGTACCTGCTCGGAGTCGTCTTCGCGGTGATTGCGAACGTCCCGCTCCTGTACGCCGGCCTCCCGCGGGTCCTGTAGCGGCGCCGCGTGGCTCAGCGCAGGATCCGCGCGGAGCGCTCGTACGTGCTCGTATCCTAACGGAGAACTATCCGAACTGCGTCGTCGTGGCGATGCCGCTCTTCATCGCGGAACACCGCCATCTCGCCGAACGTTGCCCCGCTCAGGACCCCCGGTCCGCGGGATTCCTCGTGCACCACCTCTCCGCCCCGGAAGCCGAGCGCCACGGGGTCCATCTGCATGGCGAGGCCGTCGAGACCGGCCAGCATCACCTCGTGCTCATCGTGGATGCTCCGGAAGCCTCGACGGTCAGCGATTATCTGGCTCCGTTCGCGGCGGCCGGATCCGTCGAGGTCCATCCGGCGTCGAGCTGCGAGACGGTCGCCGCCCGGGGCCACTGCTGAGGCCGGCGGGCGCGGTCGTCGTTCGGTTCGGGCATCGAGCTTATTTTCCGCGGCTTGATACTCCATCCCGATGGAGACGACCGACCGTTCCGTATCGGCAGCCGAGCCCTCTCGCTCCGCCGAGCTCGCGCTCCGACGCCTCGGGTTCTCCCGGGTCGTGCACGCCGACCGCGACGCCGGCGTCGAGCCCGCCTTCTGGGTGCAGGAGCCGGGCGTCCCTCGCCGCCTCTTCCCCGTCTTCATCGAGGCCGGGAGCGCCTCCACCCCCGCGGAGACGGTCGGGCGATGGATCGACCACGCTCAGGCGACGACCTCGGACCGCCGAGCGATCGTCGTGGTCCCGAACGACGGGGCAGCAGAGGAGGCGTGGAAACGCTACGGCGCGAAGGGCGGGCGAGGTCCCGAGACCGATCTGGCGATCCTCGTCGTCCCTCCGGTGGTCGGCCGGTCCGAGTCGACCGCTCATTGGCACGCACGGATCGTTTCACGGGAGGAGGTCCTTCGACTTTCGACCGGGATCGTCGTCGGAATGTTCCGTCGTGCTCAGGCGGAAGGAGGCTCCGCCCAACTCGATTTCGAGGAACTCCTCGGAACGATGCGCTCGCGCTTTGGCGTCGACGTGCACCGCTCGCTCGGGGTGAAGAGCGACGAGGACGCGCTCTACCTGATCTATCAACTCGCGCTCAAGCACGCCTACGCGCCGGGGGACCCGGGATCGAACCTCCACCTGCTCGTCCTCAAGCCGACGGGCCCGGGAGCGCGCCTTCCCTGGTTCGCCGCGTGATCGCTTCCAACCGAGGTCATATGAACCCGCGGCCGGTCGACCTCTTGGAGCGTACGTGACCGACCCCACCACGACCTGGAAGAGCCCCTACACACCGACGCCGGGGAGTTCGACCCCGTCACCGCATGTGACCCCGCACGAGCAAGTCCTCGAGCTGAAGACGTTCTTCTGGATGGCGCTCATCAACACCACCATCATCGGCGGCTCCGGTGTCATCGCCTGGGGATTTGCGACGCACGTCTGGTGAGGCGCGCGCGGGCAACGTTATCAGCCTCGTCCGGGTCGGCGGGATCGGTCGAGCGCGGGGCCGTGGGGTAGCTTGGACCATCCTTCTTGCTTGGGGTGCAAGAGACTCCGATTCAAATTCGGACGGCCCCACCGACCTCGATGCCGTTGAGGCTTGAAGGGACGGCGGGTCCGGAGGATAGGCTCATGTTCCTACGGACCGGGCGGTGCGAGAGATGACCCGACGCTTCGTCTCCGAACGCCGACGAGACCCCTACTATCGTGCCGCGCAGCGCGAAGGGCTTCGATCCCGAGCCGCCTTCAAGCTCGCGCACCTCGCCGAACGTTTCCCGATCCTGCGCATCGGATCGCGGGTCCTCGATCTCGGGGCGGCGCCCGGGGGGTGGTCGCTCGTCGCGCTCGACCGGGTCGGACCCCACGGAGAGGTCGTCGGCGTCGACCTTCGACCGATCGAGCCCGCGGATCGCCTCACGGTCGTGCGGGGTCGAGTCGGCGACGCCGACCTTCGCGCTCGGCTGGGGCCTCAGCCGTTCGATGTGGTACTCTCCGACCTCTCTCCGCGCATCAGCGGGGCCTACGCGACCGACCACGCGCGTTCGGTGGACCTCGTGCGCGCCGCGGCGAACCTCGCGATCGAGGTCCTCGCAGAGGAGGGGGCGTTCGTCGCGAAGTTGTTCGACGGCGACCTGCGGGCCGGGCTCGAGGCGGAGCTCTCGGCGCACTTCTCGCGCTTCACGCGCACGAAGCCCCCGGCTTCGCGAGAGCAGTCCTCGGAGATCTATCTCATCGGCCTCGGATTCGTATCGTCATCGACGCCGAGAAGGTCGCCTCGCGCGAGCGATCGACTTCGCCGAGACCCGTAATATAGCATCGCGAATTGGGCTCGCCCCACGATTTTTGAGGGTCGATTACTCGTGATCCGTTTTGGACCGGCGGGCATTCCTCTCTCATGCAAAGGCCGCACGTTGCGCGACGGCATCGCGGATGTGCATCATCTCGGCCTCGCGGCGCTCGAGGCGCAGTTCATCAAGGTGAACCCGCTGCAGCGCGTCTCGCTCGACGAGGAGATCGGCCAGCACCCGCGCGATCTCCTCCAACAGCTCCTCGTGGCGGTCGGCCCCACGTCGCTCGACACCGCGGAGCCGACGCTCTCCTCGTTGCTCGCACCGGTGAAGCGCCGCGCGACGCTCACGACCTTGACGACGAGCCTCGCGAAGGACTACACCGATCTCCAGACGACGCGCGCGCTCGCGCGATCGCTCGACGTCGATCTCACGCTCCATGCACCGTACTACGTCGACTTCTTCGGCAGCGCCGAGGCGCGCCAACGCTCGATCCGCCAGATCCAGTGGGCCGGGGTGCTCGCGGAGGGTCTCGGCGGGCGCCTCGTCGTCTCCCACCTCGGATTCTATGGCGCGGCGTCGCGCGAGGAGTCGATCGATCAGATGACGAAGATCGTGGGCGATCTCTCGCGCTGGCTGCAGACCTTTACTCACGGGACGGCTCGGCTCGGCGTTGAGCCGAGCGGGCATCCGGATGTCTTCGGCTCGCGGGCCGAAGTCCTCGAGCTCGCCCGGCGCGTCCGCGGCGTCCTTCCGATCCTCAACATCCCGCACGTGGCGGCGCGCGAGCGGATGCCGCTCGAAAAGCCGGAGGACTTCCAACCGCTCGTCGACGAGTTCCGCGCCGCGAGCGGCGGCTCGCTCTACCTCAACTTCTCCGGCGTCGACTACTTCGGTCCGGGAGAGATGCGGCTCACTCCCGTCAAGCGCGGGCAGATCCGTTTCGACCCGCTCGCCGAGGTCCTCATCGAGCGGGATTACGACGCGACCGTGATCTCGAGCTCGCCGCTCCTCGAGCACGACGCGATGTACATGAAGCTCCTGTACGAGCGTGCGCTCACTCGCCGCTGGGTCAAGCGACACGCTCCGCCCCCGCCGCCCCCGAAGCCCGCGGCCACGAAGCTCGTCGGCGGGCGCGGTAAGCCGGGCAAGGCGTCGCCACCCCCCGCTCGGCCGAAACCTTCCCCTCGGACCCACTCGAAGCCACGGGGCGCACGACCCCCGTCGCACCGTCGGGACCGGCGTCGCCCACCGGCAAAGCGGAAAGCCTCGCCCCGCCCTGCCCGTCCCCGGAGGAAGCCCGGACGGCATGGCCGACGCCGCTGAGCCGCGCACGTTCTTGCGGGCGGACCGCTACATCAGCGAGCGGGTCAGCGCGACGCTCGCGCACGTCGACCCCACCACGATCGAGCGCGTCCTCGAGCTCTTTGCCCGCGCCCCGAAGATCTTCGTCTACGGCGCGGGGCGCAGCGGCATCATCGGCCGGGCCTTCGCGATGCGTCTCGTGCAGGCCGGCCTCTCCGCCTACGTGATCGGCGAGAGCGTGACGCCGATCGTGCGACGGGGCGATCTCGTCGTGATCTTCTCCAATCGCGGCGAGAGCTATTCGTCGATCGCCACCGCGAACATCGTCCGCCGGGAGGGAGCGGATCTGTTGGTCGTGACCGGCAAGGCGGTCTCGAAGCTCGCGCACGCCGCAAGCCTGCTGATCGTGCTCGAGATCCCCGAGGACGCCGAGCGAGCGTTCCTCGCCCCGCTCGGCACGCTGTTCGAGGCGGCGAGCCTCCGACTGAGCGACGCCCTGATCGCCGAGTGGATGCGCGTGCGCGGCGAGACCGAGGATTCGATGCGCCGACGCCACGCGATCATGGTGTAGCGGCGGGCGACGGCGGAATCTTTAAACTTGCTTTGCCCTCGGAGGCGAATGTGCCGCGCGAAGCGGGCCACCGAGAGAAAGCCGATTCCCTGATCCCGGTACCGACCCGGTTCTTTGTGACGAGCGGGAAGGGGATCAATAAGACGAGCGAGCTCAACGCGTTCGACCTCGCGTTGCTCGACGGGCGCATCGGTGAGCAGAATCTCGTCGGGGTCTCCTCCGTGCTGCCGATCGGGATCCGACAGATCGACCGCGTCCCGATCCCGCGGGGCGCGATCACCCACTGCGTGCTCGCCCGCCACGGCGGCGGGGAGGGGGAGGTCATCAGTGCCGGTATCGCCTACGGATTCCGCACTGACGGGCAGGGCGGCTACGTCGCCGAGGGCCATCTTCACGGGACCCAGAAGTCGCTCAAGGAGTTCCTCAAGTGGCGCATGGAGGAGATCGCGCACTTCCGCGGCGTCGAGCTCCGGCGCATCCACTACCGCACCGAAGAGCTCGTGATCCCGATGGACCACTACGGCGTCTGCATCGCCGCGTGCGTCTTCCTTCCGTAGTTCGCGCTACAACAGCTTGCGGAAGAGCAGCTTGTCCTCGAGGCTCCCATCGAGCTTCAGGCGGCCCGTCACCATCGCCTTCATCGGACCGATCTCCTTGGAGAGGAGCCCGCGGAACGTCTCGGAATCGGTGCGGATCGTCACATCGGCGTGCGGCGGGGGGTTCGTGCGCAGATTCTCGAGACGCCCCCCCCGCAGATCGACCGCGTAACTGCCCTCATCGGAGAGGCGCACGACGATGGTCCGCTCGAGCCCGCTCAGCTCCTGACGGACCGCGGGGTTCCGGTCGGTGTGCCGGTTGAACCGATCGACGACCCCGAGGAGGGCCGACTCGATCTCCGCGCTCATCGTTCGAACCCCTCGAGTCGGCGGGTCGAGCGTTCCTGCATCAGCCGGCGCGTCGGCGCCCACGAACGGCGGAGCCACGGCGCCTCCTCCCGACCTCGATCTCGGATCCACCCCCGAACGAACTCCATGGTCCGGGGGTCGGAGGGGTACCCGCTACCCAATTCCGCCGTCAGGCGCTCCGCGAGCGAACCGACCTCGCGGTCGCGCTCCACCTTGGCGACGATCGACGCGGCGCCGACCACGGGGTCGTCCCGATCCATGTGGTGCCGCGCGCGTACGGGCGCCGGATGGCCGGACCCCGCGCGGACCCGCCGTCCGAAGCGGGTCGCATCGACATCGCAGGCGTCGGCCCGGGTCTCGTGCGGGGCCACGGCCCGCACGATCTCGGCGAACGCATCGGCCTCGAGCGAGTTGAGGCCGTGCGAGGCGACGGCGGGGTCGATGCGGTCCGGCCAGAGGTGGATCGAGCGCGCTTCGCCGAGAGAAGCGAGCGCGGCGTAGAGCGATCGGCGACGTTCCGGCGACAGGAGCTTCGAGTCCCGAACGCCGAGGGTCCTCAGTTCGCGCACGCGCGTCGACTCGACGACGAACCCGCCGACGACCAGCGGCCCCAAGATCGAGCCCCTTCCCGCCTCGTCCAGCCCCAAGATCCGCCGCGCCACGGGTCCTCGCCACGGCAGGGGAGCCGTGCAGGATAACCCTCACGCGTGGGAACGAGACCCGCACCGGGGCGACCGGGTCCCGCTCCACGGCGCTCGAGTGCGGCGAGGGACTTCGGCCCGGCCCCGCCTTCAGATCGGTCGCTACCGCCAAGGGATAAGACGCACCGTGGGGTGACCGAGCGATGACCTTTCAGGGGCTGATCGTCCCGGTCCCGACGCTCTTTGACGAGCGGGGCGACGTCGATCCCGAGCGCACCGCCGAGTTCACCCGGGGTCTCCGTGCTGCGGGCGCGG
>JBOGRR010000011.1:0-22803 GCA_050749765.1 Thermoplasmata archaeon
TCACCGATGTGGGCATCCCGCTCACGCTCACCACGACGGTCGCCGGGGGAACGACCCCGTACGGCTACGCATGGTCGTTCGGGGATGGAAATTCGAGCTCCGCGCCCAGCGGAACGCATGCATTCTCCCGGGCGGGAGATTACGCCCCCCGGGTGCGAGTGACCGACGCGGTTGGCTCCCAAGCGAACGCTACGGTAAACGTCGTCGTCAACCCGGCGCTGTTAGCAGCGGTCGTGGCGAATTCAACCTCTCCGGTGAATGGGTCCTCGGTGGCGTACACGGCGATAGCGACCGGGGGAACGCCGCCCTATGCGTTCTGGTGGAGCTTCGACGATGAGGGGAGCGGCACGGGGGCATCGGTCAGCCACACCTTTGCGACCGCGGGGATCCACGTTGCCACCGTCGAAATCAATGACTCAGTGGGGGGACGGGAAACGCTTCGGGTCACGGTGGATGTTCGCCCGGTCCCGCCGGGCGGTACGGGCTCCGCTTCGCGATCGGGGTACCCACCCCTCGAGGTGGGGGGAATCGCCGCGGGAACGTTGCTTGCGGGCGTGGCGATCGGGGTCCTGCTGGCACGGATACTCCGTGGACAGCGCCGGTCGTCTCCCGGGCCCGGCCGAAAGTCAGCGGCACCAATCGCCGACGAAGCTCCGCCGAGGAACTACGGCTGACCCAGTGGCCAATCCTACACCGGGATACCCGGCGAGCCATCGGCGGGTCGACTCTTCTGGACGTTGCCCTCACGGGGGCCTGTAGAAGCGTCGCGAAGGCCGTACGGGTCGCGTGCTCGAGCCGGCACGTTCGCGGTCCGGCCCCATGCTCGCATCGTCTGCCGATTTCCTTCCTCCCCTCGGAGGTGCCCTTGCCTACGTAGGGGAGTGTCGCTTCCGGGGCTTCGAATAGCTTAAGGGAGGGCACGTTGTCGTTCCGGCGGAGGCAGTTCGATGTTCGCCGTTGAGGTCAAACCGGCCGCCGCGCAGCAGGTCAAGCAGCTCATGCAGGGCCAGAAGCCCGAGATCGGGGTCCGCGTCTACGCGCAGCCCGGCGGGGGCGGATGCGGGAGCGGGTGCGGTTCCTCGGGCCACTCGGCCGCGCAGTTCGGAATGGCGTTCGCGAGGGCCCGACCGGATGACGAGATCGTCACGATCGGGGGCCTGCGGATCATCGTCGACCCGTCGAGCGTGCCGCTCGTCAACGGGGCGGTCATCGACTACGTCGAGGACCTCCACGAGTCCGGATTCAAGATCACCAACCCGACCCTAGCAGTCCCGGATGCAGCGGGCGAGAGCGGAGGCTGCAGTTCGTGTGGATCGAACTCCGGCAGCGGCGGCGGGTGTTGCTAGGTCGGCACCGAACGGCCCGCTCTCGGGCGCCGGAATCCCCGGTCGATTCGACGGTTCTCTCGCTTGGTCCGCACACTTCGTTAAGAATCCGACCCGAGTTCGGGCCGCGCGCCCATGAGCGATGAGCCCCTCACGAGTCGAGACCTCCGCAAGGTCTACTCGAGCCGGGGCGCGCCGGTGACCACCGCGCTCGCGGGAGTCTCGATTGACGTCCACCAGGGCGAGCGCGTCGCGTTGCTCGGACGGAACGGCGCCGGTAAGACGACCTTCCTCAAGATCGCGAGCACCCTGCTGCGACCGACCGCCGGAACGATCGAGATCTTCGGCCACGATGTCGATCGCCAGCCCGATCGGGCCCGAGCGCTGATCGCGGTCGTCCCCCAGGAAGGCAAGCCGTTCTTCCACCTCACCCCGCGCGAGCAGGTCTACACCTACTTGCGCGCCCGCGGATTCGGGAAAGAGACCGCGAAGAGCCGGACGTCGGAATCTCTCGAGAAGATGGGCCTCACCGACATCAGCGACCGGCTGTCGATCACGCTCTCGGGGGGACAGCGGCAGCGCACGATGGTCGCGACGGTAATCGCGACCGAAGCCCCCCTGCTCTTCTTGGACGAACCGACGATCGGGATGGACCCGTTCGCGCGTCGCGACGTGTGGGCGGCGCTGCGCGATCTGACCCGCAAGGGCTCGACGATGCTGCTGACGACCCACTACCTCGATGAGGCGGAAGCGCTGAGCGACCGCCTGTACATCATCGACCGGGGACGGGTGCTGGTGCGCGGGACCTCGGAGGAGCTCAAGCAGTCGGTCGGGGGCACGCTCAAGGTGACGATGGCGAACGCGATCGACCGGACCCCGCTCTTCACGTCCTTCGGCGAGTGCGTGCCGGACGGCACCTCGCTCACCGTCATCGTGCCGCCGGCGCGCTTGTCGGAGCTGATGGCGGTCGCGCTCCGCGAGCAGCTGACCGCGACGGTCGGCCCCGTCACGCTCGAAGAAGCGTTCCTGCGGTTCGTGGGGCGGTCGATCAATGAGGACGACCACTGAGGGGACGGCCCTCGGGGGGCCGTTCCGGGGCACGAGCGCGTTCTTCTGGACCGAGGTCCTCGTTCAGGCGCACGAGCTCACGGCGATGGCGACCAGCATGGTCGTCCAGGGCGTCGTTCTCGCGTTCGTGTGGATTCTCGATCCGTCGCTGCTCGGCGTCGCCTTCTGCGGCGCGATCATCTTTTCGATGTTCACGATGGGCCAGCGCCTGCTCAACGAGGCCGCCTACATCCGCATCGACCACAAGGCGAACGACCTCTACCTCGCGAGCCCGCTCACCCCCGAAGGGTACTTCTTCGGGATGGCGTCCGGGATCCTGTTCGTCTACATCACCCCCGTGCTCGTGATCGGCGTCCTCGCCGAGCTCGTCGTGCACTTCACGATCCCTGAGGCCCTCCTGCTGATCGGCCTGTGCGCGAGCGTGTGGATCTTCAGCGCGTCGATCGGCTACGTCTTCTCGACGTTCTTCCGCGACAACCGGGCGATCTGGGCGTACGCGACGCTCTTCTTCACGACCTTCGGCGTCGTCTTCCCGGTCTTCTACCCGTTCACGCTCTTTCCCGCGTCGATCCAGCCGATCGCGCTCCTGCTGCCTCCGAGCGCGGCGGCGACGGTGATGCAGGCGGCGATCGGCGCGATCCCCGTCGTCACGAACCAGCTCATCCTCGCGAGCGTCGCGCTCGTCGGCGAGACGCTCGCGCTGTTCGCCTTCGCCGTCTACTGGGTGCGCCGCACCGTGCGGGAGGGATAGGCCCCGTGGCGACGATCGACGTCGTGAAGGACGCCCGAGAGCGACGCGGTCACGCGCTGCCGGCCTTCGCCATCATCGGCTACCGGTGGATCGGCCGCAACCCCGCGGTCGCGATCGCGCCGATCCTCCTGCCGTTCATGTTCCTGTTCTTCTTGCACATCCTCAACCCGAGCCCGGAGCTCTTCGCGCTCGAGATCGCCGGAGCGATGCTGTTCACGATGCAGAACATCGGCAGCTGGACGCTCGGCGACAGCGCCGTCTGGCGCATCGAGTGCTCGCTCCAGGACCTCTTCGTCGCGAGCCCGCTCGGGCGGATCCGCTACCTCTTCGGGATCGCCTTTTCGAACCTCATCGCGATGCTTCCGGCGCTCGCCATCCTCGGCACCCTGCTCGCCTGGCAGGCGACGAACGACGGGTTCGTCTTCGGCGGGTATCAGGTGCTCGTCCTCGTCGGGAGCCTGTTCACCCTGTGGATCCTCTTCAGCGCGATCGGGATCGGGATCTCGAGCCGGGTGAAGACGCAGCGGGCGATCTACCCCGTCGGGAACCTCACCTTCACGATACTCGGGATGCTCGCGCCGCTATACTACCCGATCAGCTACCTTCCGCCGATCTGGCAGGACCTCGCCCACTTCATCCCGACGACCTACGCCGCCCTCCTCGTGCAGGGGGCGATCGGGATCACCCCGGCGTCACCGGTCGAGATGGCGCTCTACGCGGGCGCCCTCCTCTTCTCGGCCGGGGCGGGCACGTACATCGCCCTGCGGCTCTACCAGTGGCGAAGCGACTAGTGGTCCGTCGCTAACGGAAGTGCCTTTATCGCGCCCGTCAGCGGGTCAATGATCGGCGCGCTGAGCCGCTTGCGAAGTTTAGCTATCTTTCGCATGATCTCGGGGGCGCTCTTGGTCCAGACCCAGGGCCGGGCTCGTCCATTCGAGGTCGCCACAAAGTCGAGGATCGCCTGCTTCAGCTCCGGCACGCTCCGGAAGCTCCCTCGGTTGAGCGCCTTCGTCTGCAGTTGACCGAGCCAGCTCTCGACCATGTTCACCCACGACGAGCTCGTGGGAATGAAGTGGAAGTGGAAGCGCGGGTGGCGGCGCAGCCATCGCTCCACCTCGGGGGTCTTGTGCGCGCTGAGGTTGTCGAGCACCGCGTGCACTTGTAGCCCTTCCGAGACCTGTCCGTCCAAGGTCCTCAGGAAGGCCAGGAACTCCTGGTGCCGGTGGCGTTCGTGGAACTCCGTCGTGACCTCTCCGTCGAGGATGTTCAGTGCGGCGTACAGCTCGGTCGTCCCGTGCCGGCGGTAGTCGTGGGGGCGGCCCTCGGGCCAGTCCCGCCCCATCGGGAGGATCGCCTGGGTTCGCTCGAGCGCCTGAGTCTGCGGTTTCTCGTCGATGCTGAAGATCACGCTGCGCTCGGGGGGATTCATGTAGAGCCCGACGACATCGAAGAGCTTCTCCTCGAACTTCGGGTCCTTGCTGAGTTTGAACGACTCGGTCCGGTGGGGCCGAATGCCATGGAGATTCCAGATCCGAGCGATCGTGGAGTGGTGGAGCCCCACCTCGCGGGCCATGGTCCGGGTAGACCAGTGGGTCTCTCCCCGAGGCTTGGTGTGGAGGGTCTTGACGATGATCGCTTTGATCACCTCCGAGTCGAGTCGGGGTTTGCGTCCCGTACGAGGAGCGTCCTTCGCGATGCCCTCGAGCCGAAGGAGGGCGAAGCGACGACGCCAGAGGCCCACGGAGCGCGCGTGCAGTCGGAGCGCCTGGGCGATCTGATCGTTGGTCTTTCCATCGGCGGCCGCGAGGACGATGCGAGCGCGATCCACCAAGCGATGAGGGAGGGAGCGGCCGCGGGACCAGCTCGACAGCAGTTCGCGTTCTTGCGGAGTAACAGTTATCGATGGAGCGACGCGCATCAACAGGGCATAGACAATCCCGGATATAATGACGTCGACTTCAGCGACATGCCACTAGCTTAACCTCCGGAGCGCGCTCGGGGCGGCAGCATGACCGACGCTACAACCCTCGCGATCATTGCGTTCGCCGCGGTAGTGATCGTGCTGATCGTCATCATCCTCGCCTATCGAGCGATCTACACGATCCAGCCGTACCAACAGGGCGTGGTGATCTACCTCGGTACCTACAAGAAGGCGCTCAACCCGGGATTCAAGACCGTCAACCCGCTCGCGAACGTGATCAAGGTCGACCTGCGCACGCAGGTGCTCGAGGTGCCGCGGCAAGAGGTCATCACGAAGGACAACTCTCCGACCAACGTCGACGCGATCATCTACATCAAGGTCGTCGACTCGCCGAAGGCCCTCTTCCAAGTCCAGGACTACCACGTCGCGACGGTCGCCCTCGCCCAGACGACGCTCCGGTCGGTCATAGGGGACATGGAGCTCGACGAGATCCTGTACAACCGCGAGCGGATCAACACCCGCTTGCGCGACATCCTCGATGAGGCGACCGATCGCTGGGGCGTCCGCGTCGAGGCCGTGGAGATCAAGGAGGTCGACCCGGTAGGCCCCGTCAAGTCCGCGATGGAGGAACAGACCTCCGCGGAACGCCAGCGCCGGGCGGCGGTGCTACGCGCCGACGGGGAGAAGCGCTCGGCGATCCTAGTTTCTGAAGGTCAGAAGCGCTCGCGCATCCTGCAGGCGGAGGGGGTCCGCCAGTCGAAGATCCTCGAAGCCGAAGGGAGCCGGGTCGCGACGATCCTGGAGGCTCAGGGAGAGGCCCAGCGCCTTCGGATCCTCGCCCTCGGGGCGAGCCCGCTCGACGCCAAGGCGCTCACGGTCCTCTCCCTGGACACGCTGACCTCGATCGGGAACGGTCAGGCCACGAAGATCCTCTTCCCGTTCGAGTTCTCACGGCTGATGGAAGGCGCGGCCGAGTACCTCGGCACGTCGCGCACGGTCCCCGATCGCACGCTCAACTCGATGGAAGATCTCGAAAAGAAGATCGGATCGATGGACGAGATCCTCGGGCCGATCCCGAAGCAGGACGAGCTGATGACCGAGATCAAGTCGATCGAAGACGAGATCCGAGCCGAGTCGGAGGAGTCGACCGCGATGGCGACGTACGGTACCAGCGGTCGCGCTCCCACCCCGGTCGCGCCGGTCCTCCCGCCGACGGATGAGGTCGCGCCGCCGGTCCCCCCCCCGAAGCGCGCCGCGGCGCCCGCGAAGGATCCCCCGGCGTAGGCTCAAGCACGTCCCGGCGCGACACCATCGTATAGGGGGCGCGCGTGGCGCCTGCACCATGACGGGGCCGATCCGAGCTCAGGATGCGGGTGCGGTACGGACGATCACGATCGACCGGCCCGAGCGGCGGAACGCGCTCGACGTGCCCTCCATGCGAGCGCTCCGTGAAGCGCTGGAGCGCGCTCACCTAGACCCCGGAGTGCGGTGCGTCGTGCTGACCGGCGCCGGCGACGCCTTCAGCGCGGGGGGCGATGTCGCCGCGATGGAGACGGCGCGTGAGCTCGGAGAACTCGACCGCCTTTTCCATGACCTGACGGGGGAGATGGAGCGAGGGATCCGGGAGATCGTCTCGATGCCCAAGCCGGTGCTCGCGTCGCTTCCCGGGGTCGCGGCGGGGGGCGGCCTCTCGCTCGCGCTCGCCGCCGACTGGCGGATCGCGGCGAGTCGGGCCTCGCTCGTGCCGGCGTTCTCCCGCCTCGGCGCCGTGCCGGACGGTGGGCTCACCTACTTCCTACCGCACTTCCTGGGCATCGGGCTCGCTCAGGAGATGTTCTTCTCCGACGCGCGCCTCAGCGCAGAGCGCGCCCGGGACCTCGGGCTCGTTCACGAGGTCGTCGCCGATCGGGACCTCGGCCCGCGGGCCGCGGCGCGAGCCGAAGAACTCTCCGCGGGTCCGACGTTCGCATGGGGATGGGTGAAGCACCTGCTACCATCCGCCTTCCACCAGAGCCTCGAGTCGCAGATGGCCTTGGAGCGGCATGGAGCCGTGGTCGCAGCCCAAGGACCGGAGCTCGACGAAGGGATCCGCGCCTTCCACGAGAAGCGCCCGCCAAAGTTCCACCGAGATTAACCCGAGGAGGGGGGAGGCGCCGGGGTCCCGCCCGACCACGGGCGCTCGAGCTTGAGTTCGAGCCCGGCGCGCACCGTGGGCCACTCGACGTCCAGCACCGAGTAGTATACCGACGAGCGGTAAACGCCGTTCGCGAGGTGGATGTGCTCGCGCAGCACGCCCTCCCGCCGGGCGCCGAGCCGCGCGATCGCGTCTTGAGAGCGCTCGTTGCGCTCGTCCGTCCTCCACTGGACCCGATGGAACCGTTCCGTCTCGAAGGCGTGCTGCATCATCAGGAGCTTCGCCTCGGTGTTGATGGGGGTCCGCCAGACCGCGGAATCGAGCCACGTACCGATCTCGACCCATCGATTCTCTCGATCGATGTCGAGAAAACGCGTCATCCCCACCACCCGCCCCGCCGGCCGGCTCCGCACGGCGAAGGCGAGGACGATCCCCTTCGACTGCAGCTCAAGGAGCGACGTGACGAGGAGGGTCATTTCGGGCTCGTCCCGCCCGGGACCGATCCGCAGCCATCGCCAGATCTCCGGGTCGCGTCCGGCCACGGAGAGTTCGGGGATCCACCTTCGCTCGAGCGGCAACAGTTCGACGAATCGCCCGAGCAGGTGGGTGGGGCTCCGGAAGGAGGGCGGGGGAGCGACCGGGGGCGCACCCGCCGTCGGGAGCGCCGCCGGGCTCCCTGGGGGAGGGGCCGGGGCCTTCCCCGGCGGCAACGACCAGGGTCGCTTCAGGCGGGCCTCGAGCCGGGCCTTCACGGAGGGCCACTCCTCACGGAGGATCCCGAAGACGACGCTCGTGCGGTAGGTGCCACCCTCCAACACCACAGCCTCCCTCAGCTCCGCCTCGCGCTGCGCACCGAGGTTACCGATCGCCCGCTGGGAGCGCTCGTTGCGAAGATCGGTCTGCAGGTAGACCCGGTGCACGTCGGCCTCATCAAACGCATGGCGCAGGAGGAGGAGTTTCGCGTCGGTGTTCACGGGGGTCCTCCAGAACTCCGAGTCGAGCCACGTCCCCCCGATCTCCACGCAGTCGTTCGTACGATCGATGCGATGGTAGCCCGTTGCCCCGACAACCCCGCCGGTCGGGATCCAGCGGATCGAGAACATCACCGAGCTGCCGGCGCGCACGGTCCGCAGGTGCCCTTCAATGTAGGTCCGCGCCTCGGCCTCGGTCGTCCCGGGTCGGTGGCGCAGCAGGCGTTGTACCTCGGGCTCGCGCGCGGCCCGCAGGAGTTCGGCCGCGTGGTGAGGCGCGAGCGGGTCGAGCTCGACGTATCTCCCGCGCAACCGAAGGTCCTCCGCGAATCGCTCCGGGCGCATCGTGGAGTCGAGCGGTCGCGCCGGATAAGGTCAGCGCCGAGTCCCGGAGCGGACCGGTCGGCGTGAAATCGTCAAGAAACCGGGCAGGGGTTAAATATGCTTCCGCGGTCGGACGTACATTACCTGGTGAGCGTAAGGAGGACCAAGTTGGACGCGGGGGTCACGACATTCCTGGTCTTCGCCCTGGTCGCTATTGCGTTCGGGGTCGGATCGATCATTGCGAACCGGACGCTCGGAGCTCCTCGCCGTCGTTCGTACCTTCAGCTGACGACGTATGAGTGCGGCGAGGAGGCCGAAGGGGAGGCGCAGATCGACTTTCCTACGCAGCACTACGTCTTCGCGATCGTCTTCGTGGCGGTCGACGTGATCGGATTCATCCTGGCGCTGTGGGCCCTCACGTTCCGGGGGGTCAACTCCGAGGTCTTCCCGATGGTCATCGCGTTCGGGTTCGCGGCCCTCGTGATCGTGGGGATCTACTACGCCCTCAGCGGTGAGCGGAGGTGGGTCGTGTGACGACTCCCGCCGCTTCCTCGCCCCGGCCGCTCGCGAGCGGCTCGGAACTCCCGGTCGTCACCGAGCCTGGGGTCCCGTTCATCGAGATCGAGACGCTCCGCGCCAAGGAGTTCATCCCGGCCGCCAAGGAGGCCCTCAGCGGCTTGATCGCCGAGCGCGGGAAGTCCGACCTCACTAAGCCGGTCTTCAACTGGGCCGGCCGCAACTCGCTCTTCCCGCTGCATTGGGGCCTCGCCTGTTGTGCCATCGAGTTCGCCGCGGCGTTCGGCGCTCGCTGGGACGCGGAGCGCTTCGGCGTCGTCCCCCGCTCCTCCCCTCGGCAATGCGACCTCATGATCGTGAACGGCACGGTGACCTGGAAGGTCGCCCACAAGCTCGTGACGCTCTACGAGCAGATGCCCGAGCCCAAGTGGGTGATCGCGATGGGCAACTGTGCGACCGGCGGCGGCCCCTTTCGGACCGCCTACTCTGTCGTCCCCGGAGTCGACAAGCTCGTGCCGGTCGATCTGTACATCGCCGGCTGCCCGCCGAGGCCGGAAGCGATGCTCGACGGGATCCTGAAGCTCGAGTCCTTGATCCGAGACCGCCAGGAGTAGCCGGGCGCGGCGGGCAGGTCACGGTGACGGACTCGGAGTTTACTGCGGCGCTGACGGCCCAACTCGGCGACCGCATGTTGGGGGTCGAGCCGTTCGAGGGGACCCTCGGGCGGGTCCGGTTCCGCTCGGACGCGGCGCTCGAGGTCTTCCGAGCGATGCACGATGAGCTCCGGTTCGCTCACCTCTCGATGGTCGGAGCGATCGACTGGGTCGACCACCGTGAGGTCTTCTACGTCCTCTGGTCGGACCCGCAGGGGGCCTACCTGATCCTCTCCACCGACCTGCCGGCCGAGGCCCCGCGCATCGAGTCGGCGACGGCGGTCTGGCCCTCGGCGAACTGGCACGAACGCGAGGCGTGGGAAATGGTCGGGATCGATTTCGTCCACCACCCCGATCTCCGTCACCTCCTCATGCCGGACGGGTACGCGTTCCACCCGTTGATGCGCTCGTTCAAGCTTCACGAGCCCGAAGAGCTGGAGGTGAAAGCGCGCGGTGTCTGAGATGTGGATCAACATGGGGCCGCAGCACCCCATGACGCACGGATTGTGGAACCTCCGCGTGAAGATCGACGGCGAGATGGTCCTCGACGTCGACCCGGAGATGGGCTATCTTCATCGCGGGATCGAAAAGATCAGCGAGGACCGCCACTACAACGAAGTGGTGACGCTGATGGATCGATGCTGCTACGTCGCCGGGATGGCCTGGGAGCACCTCTACATCATCTCGGCGGAGCAGGCCCTGGCGATCCACCCGCCCGAGCGCGCCGAGTGGATCCGGGTGATGAGCGAGGAGTTCCAACGGATCGGCTCCCACATCATGTGGTACGCGGCATTCGTACAGGATATCGGTCTGATGGCCCCGTTCCTCTACGGGATGCGGGATCGCGACCTCGTCCTCGATCTCTTCCAGAGCTACACCGGTGCCCGGATGACCTACGAGTACATGCGGGTCGGCGGAGTGCGCAACGATCTGCCCAATGGGTTCACCGACCGGGCGCGCAAGGTCTGCGACTGGCTGATGGACCGGTTCGTCGAGTACGACCGCCTCTGCCTCGACTCCGACATCTTTCACAAGCGGTGCGACGGGCTCGGGGTCCTCTCCCAGTCGGACTGCGTCGATTACGGCGTGACCGGACCCGTGCTCCGTTCGGCGAACTCCCGCCGCGATCTCCGCAAAGATCGGCCGTACGCCGCCTACGATCGAGTCGACTTCGATGTCGCGACCGCGAACGGCGCAGACGTCACGGCGCGCTATCTCGTCCGGATGGAGGAGATGCGCCAGTCGGTGCGCATCCTGCGGCAGTCGCTCGACTGGCTCGACCGTCATCCCGGACCGGTGATGGCCGCCCGCGTCCCGCGCTGGCTCGGGGCGCCGTACGCGCCGATCGGGGCCGAGGGATACCTACTGAAGCGCAACTACCCGAAGGGCCTCGGGCTCTCGGCGATCGAAGAGCCGCACGGGGAGGCCCAGGCGTACGTCGTGAACGACGGGGGCGAGCACCCGTACCGGGTGAAGTTCCGGTCGCCCGTCTTCGTGAACATCGCTGCGGCGAAGAAGTACCTGGTCGGCTACCGTATCGCCGACATTCCCCCGATCATGGGAAGCGTCGACGTCTGCGTCGGTGAGTGCGACCGCTAGGGGAACTCGATGAGCGCGACGCTGCTTTCGGTCTCCCTCACGCTCTCCCAGAGTCTGCTCGGGGCCGTCGCGTCCGTGCTCCCACAACCCCTCAGCGGCTGGTTGTCGAACTCGAACACGGTCGACGGGCTCGGGACGATCATCTTCGCGGCGATCCTGTTGCTCGCGAGCATGCTCAACACGATCGTGCTCATCTGGTGGGAGCGCAAGCTGCTCGGGCGGTTCATGGATCGCCGCGGAGCGATGCACGTCGGCTACGCCGGACTCTTGCAGAACTTCGCCGATGGCATCAAGCTCTTCCACAAGGACACCGTCCGGCCCCGAGAAGCCGATACCCTGGGGTTCTGGACGGGACCGACCGCCTATCTCGTCACGAGCCTCGTGATCTTCGCCATCTTGCCGGTGTCGACCGGTTGGAACTCGGGCTCGCTCCCCTTGAGCCTGCTGCTCGCGCTCGCCGTCTTCTCCTTCGCGCCGCTCTTCATCTTCGTCTCCGCATGGTCGAGCAACAACAAGTACTCCCTGATCGGCGGGATGCGCTCGGCCGCCCAGATGATCGCCTACGAGGTGCCGATCCTACTCGCCGTAGTGGCGGTCGTCCTTGTCGCCGGGAGCTTCGACCTGAACACCATCGTCCACGAACAGACGAACTACTGGTTCTGGGGCCCCTTGTTCATCGCGATGGTCGTCTTCGTCGCCGGTATGCTCGCCGAGATGGAGCGGATCCCTTTCGACCTGCCCGAGGCCGAGGCCGAGCTCGTCGAGGGGTGGAACACGGAGTACGGCGGCATGATGTTCGCGTTCTTTATGCTCACCGATTACCTTCGCGCGCTGCTGGGCTCCTTCCTGATCGTCCTGCTCTTTCTCGGCGGGTGGACGATGCCGGACTGGGTCCCGAACCAGCTCACGAACTTCCCGCTGGGAGGGATCTTCTGGTTCATGCTGAAGGTCTACATCGTCTTCACCATCTTCGTGTGGATCCGCGCGAGCTTGCCACGCGTGCGCACCGACCAGCTCTTGCGCACCGGCTGGAACCGCATGATCCCGCTCGCGCTCCTCTCCGTGGTCCTCGCGGCCCTCCTCGTCACGGTTCAATGCCTTCCGGTGCTCGGCTGTGTGCCGAGCTTGGGGGGCTGAACGGAGCGAAAGATGACCGAACCCACGACGCCCGCAGCGAAGCCGACTCGAAACTCGCTCCTCTGGATCGCGCGACCGATGGCGACCGCCGCGCGTCAGTTCACGAAGAGCCTGGTGCGTCCATCGACGATCGTCTACCCGTTCGAACGCCTCGAGGACCCTCAGTTCCGAGAGGAGGTCCGCGTGGCCGCTGGAAAGCCGATCGGTGTCGGGGCGGTCTGGGATAACTACCGCGGCGTACACGCGCTCAACATCGCGACCTGCATCAGCTGCAACCTGTGCGCGTTCAGCTGTCCGGATCTCTGCATCGAGATGGTGACCGTGCCCGGAGGCGACCCGAAGCACCCGAAGAAGTGTCCCGAGATCGACTACGGCAAGTGCAGCTACTGCGGGTTCTGCTCCGATGCCTGCCCGGAAGGATGCCTCACGATGACGACGCGCTACGAGCTGTCCACGCCGCGGCGCGAGGAAATGGTCTTCTCGCCGGAAAAGCTCTATGAGATCTACCACCAGAAGCTCCCCATGAGCCCGGTTCGCCTCGAACGCCCGGACAACGAGGATGCGATCCTCCTCGATCCGCCGCTGTGCATCGGCTGCAATGCGTGCGCCCGGGACTGCCCGACGCAGTGCATCACGATGCTCGACATCCCGAAGGCGGTCCTCAAGCCCGGGGAGAAGGCCCCCAAGCGCATCTGGAAGGAACCGGTCGTGAACGACTCCGACTGCGTACGCTGCGGGACGTGCATCAGCGTGTGCCCGAAGGAGTGCCTCTTCTGGGGGAATCGCACGTGAGTATCGAGGAACTTGCGTTCCTCGTGCTCGCGCTCATCGCGATCGCGACGGCGATCCTCGCCCTCCTGGTCCGCGAGCTCGTCCACACCATCCTGTGGATCGGGGTCTTCTTCGCCGATCTCTCCGCGATCTACTTCCTGCTGAACGCGACGTTCCTCGGCGTCCTCCAGCTCGGCGTCTACGCGGGCGCCGTCACGATCCTTCTCCTCTTCGGGATCATGGTCACCCGAAAGCGGATCTTCTCTCGGGAGGCCGCGACGGGCTTCGGCATGATCCCGATCGCTCTCGCGGTCGAGACGTTCGTCTTCCTGATCCTCATCGCAGGTGAGTTCTCGCAAGGGGCGGTCCCCATCCAGAGCGCCGACGTCACGCTCCTCTCGCAGACCCTCTTCAGCGAGTTCGGCGCCTACCTCCTGCTCCTGGGGACCGTGATGCTCGGGGCGCTCTCGGGAGCGATCTACCTCGTGCGGGAGGGCCGGGAATGACGTCGCTGAGCGAGGCTGGCTTCATCGGGCTCAGCGCAGCGCTCCTCGCGATCGCGCTCTTCGGCGTGCTCACCCGACGGAACTTCATCCTACTGCTGATCGCGCTCGAGATCGGGATGAACGCCGCGATCCTCAATTTTGTCTACTTCGCCGCGTTCCCCAACCCCGCGACGGGAGTCGCCCCGGTCCTGACCGGCCAGTCGATCGCCATCATCGTGATCGGGCTCGCCGCGACCGAGATCGCGGTCGGGCTCGCGATCGTCCTCGCGCTCAATCGCATCAAAGGCTCGATCAACGTCGCCGAGGCGGCGAGCCTGAGGGAGTAGGGGTAGGTCGCGATGGATTTCTGGACGACGCTCTACCAGTGGGCTTTCCTGGTCCCGCTCTTCCCCGCCCTCGCCTTCGTGGTGATCGGCTCGCTGGGCGAGCGCCTCGCGAAGTGGGAGCACGGCGGGTGGATCGCGGTCATCGCAGCCGGCGCCTCGATGGTCGTCGGGGTGCTCATCGCCGTCGGGGAGATGCTCACCCCGGGAACCTACACCGACGTCCACGCGACGTGGATCAGCGCGGGGCCGACGAGCGCGGGGTTCCCGAGCGGCTTCACGCTCGTGATGGGCACCTTGGTCGACCCGATCTCGGCGTTGATGCTGATCGTCGTCACGGTCGTCGGTTTCGTCGTGATGCTCTACTCGATCGGCTACATGCATCACGATACGGGGCTCCCGCGCTACTACGCGCTGATCTCGCTCTTCCTCACGGCGATGCTCGGACTCGTGCTCGCCGACAATCTGCTCATGTTCTTCCTGTTCTGGGAGCTCGTCGGCGTCTGCTCGTACTTCCTGATCGGTTTCTATTATGCGAAGCCCAGCGCGGCCAGCGCGGCGAAGCAAGCCTTCATCGTCACCCGCGTCGGAGACGTGCTCTTCCTCGCGGGGATCTTCATCTACTTCTGGCTATACTCGAACGCCGACCCGAGCTGGGCCGCGAACGGCTTTCTCTTCGTGAATGGCAACACGCCCTTCCTCGCGGGACTGAGTTCGCAGGTCAATCAGAGCTATCTCACGCTCGCCGGGCTCTTCATCCTCGCCGGCGCCGCCGGGAAGAGCGCGCAATTCCCGCTCGATTCGTGGCTGCCCGATGCGATGGAGGGCCCCACGACGGTGAGCGCGCTCATTCACGCGGCGACGATGGTCGCGGCGGGGGTCTACCTGCTCGTCGTCGCGAGCCTCTTCCTCGGGTTCACGTCGCTCGACGATCTCGCGATCGTCGCGATCGGCGGGTTCACGACGTTCTGGGCCGCGAGCATGGCGATCGTTCACCCCGACATCAAACGGGTCATCGCCTACTCGACGGTGAGTCAGCTCGGCTACATGGTGCTCGCCGTGGGAGCGGGCTTCGCGATGGTGGGCCTCTTCCATCTCTTCACGCAAGCGTTCTTCAAAGCACTCCTCTTCCTCGCCGCGGGGGCGGTGATCCACGCCGTCACGACGCAGGACCTGTTCAAGATGGGCGGGCTCGGCAAGAAGATGCGCACGACCGCCTTCGCGTTCCTCGTCGGGGCCTTGGCCTTATCGGGAATCCCTCCGTTCTCCGGGTTCTGGAGCAAGGACGACATCCTTAGCTCGCTCTACAACGAGCTCGGGAGCCATCCGCTCTACTGGCCGTTCTTCCTTCTTGCGCTCGCGACGGTCTTCCTGACCTCCTACTACATCTTCCGGGTCTACTTCCTGACGTTCGGCGGCGATCGATCGCGCGAGCCCGGGCTCTCCGAACGGGCGCACGAGGTGCCCTGGGTGATGCGGATCCCGCTCTTCGTCCTCTCGGCCCTCGCGATCGTCGCGGGGATGCTCGTTTTCCTGCCCGCATTCGCGAACCTCTTCAACCCGCAGCTCGGGGCCAGCCTCTCGGGCCCCTCCGCCCTGAACATCCCGCCGTTCTACGGGACGACGGAGATCGTGCTCTCGGCGATCTCGGTCAGCCTCGCCGCGCTCGGGATCCTCACCGCGTGGGTCCTCTGGGGCCGCGGCCGGGTCTATGAGTTGCCGTCGAGCTCCCCGGCGCACCACGTCCGCCACCTGCTCCTCGAGCGATACTACATGAAAGCCGCCTACGACTGGATCGGCCTCACGGCCGTCTACGGGATCTCGCGCGCTGCCGATTTTGTGGACCGGTTCGTGATCGATGGAACGATCCATGGGTTCGAGCGGGTGTTCGCCTACCTGTCGGAGCGGCTCCGCCGCATCCAGAGCGGCTTCGTCTCGGACTACGCGGCGTATGTCATCGCGGGGCTGATCGCCGTTTTCGTGCTCCTCCTGTTCGTCGCGCCGTACGTGGTCTCGAAGCTCGGGGGAGGGAGCTAGCGCGACCATGACGCCCCCGATCCTCAGCCTGACGCTGCTCACGCTGCTCGTCGGCACGATCGCGACGTTCGCCTCCGGGACGCGCGCTCGCTGGGTCGCCCTCGCGACCTCATTCGTCTTCCTGGCCGAGATCGGGCTCATGTTCTGGGGGTTCAGCCTCTCGGATGCGGGAGGGCTCACCGTCCCGACCTTCGCCTACACCGAGACCTACGCGTGGATCAGCCTCGGCTGGCTCAACATCAACTTCGCACTCGGCGTCGATGGGATCTCGCTCGTTCTGATCCTGCTCACGGGCATTTTGCAGGTCGCGACGGTCATCTACTCGTGGACGGAGTCGAAGCGCCCGGCGGCGTGGTTCGGCCTCGTGCTGCTGACGTGCCTCGGCTGCTTCGGCGTCTTCATCTCGCTCGACATCCTGTTCTTCTTCCTCTTCTGGGAAGCCGTTCTAGTGCCGATGTTCTTCATCATCGGCTACTGGGGCGGTCCGAACCGTCGCTACGCCGCGCTGAAGTTCTTCATCTACACCCACGTCGCGAGCATCGTCATGCTCGTGGGACTGCTCGCGGTGGCGTTCTACTCGGGGGCGACGAGCTTCGACTTTTCTTCGATCGCGGCGGTCGCACCGACCGTCATCGCGACGGTCCCTGCGGCGTTCCTGTTCCTCGCGCTCTTCTTTGGATTCGGCGTCAAGTTCCCGATCGTCCCGTTCCACACGTGGCTGCCCGATGCCCACGTGGAGGCGCCGACCGGCGGATCGGTGCTGCTCGCGGGCCTCCTGCTGAAGCTCGGCGGATTCGGGCTCATCCGATGGGCCGTCGAGGTGCTTCCCCAGGGGTTCCACGTGGATCAGCCGATCCTCTTCGTCATCGCCATGATCTCGATCATTTGGGGCTCGGTCCTCGCGCTCGCCCAGCGCGACTTGAAGCGGATGGTCGCCTACTCTTCGATCAATCACATGGGTATCGTGCTGCTCGCGATCAGCCTCAACTCAGAGCTCGGGCTCATCGCGGCCGTCTTCCTGATGTTCGCTCATGGGATCGTGAGCGGCCTGCTCTTCATGGGGGCGGGGAGCGTCCACCACACCTACGGGACGCGGGACCTCGCGACCCTCGGGGGGATCGCTCCGGTCACGCCGCGTTTGGCGACCGCGATCATGATCGGAAGCCTCGCCTCCCTCGGCCTTCCGGCGCTCATCGGGTTCCCCGCCGAGTTCACTGCGCTCTTGGCCACGTGGGAGGGGATCGGCGGCTACGTGCTGATCCCGCTCATCGTGCTCGTCGTCACCGCGGGGTTCTACCTGTGGATGACGCAACGGCTCTTGTACGGGCCCCCGCGAGCGATCCCGGCGCACGTCCACGATCTCCCGTGGTACGAGTCGACCGGAATGGGGGTCCTCATCGGCGTCACCGTGCTCTTCGGCATCTTACCGTTCCTATTGGTCAACGTGATCACTCAGTCGCCGATCGGAGTGTGGCCGCTGTGATGGGGAGGGTCCGATGACCGTACTCGACACGGCCCTGACGTTCCTGCCCGAGATCTTCCTGCTCGCGGGTGCGTTGCTCATCTTCCTGTGCGACACGCTCGGACTGAGGCGCATCGAGCTCGTCGGCTCGATCGCTGTCGCCACGGTCCTCCTCACCCTCCTGCTCGTCTTCGCCGACCTGGGGTTCGCGCCGATCGCCGCCCTCACGACGATCCCCTCGTCGCAGATCGACGCGGCGCCCGGTGGGGGCCAGCCGCTGTACTGGTTCACGTCGCTGGGGCTGTTCTTCCAGCTCTTCTTCCTGTTCGCGGCGTTCCTCGTCGCCCTCGCTTCGATGAGCCGCCCGTCCTACGAGCGCGGGGCCCCCGTGTTCTTCGGGCTTTTGCTCCTCGCGACGCTCGGGATGATGCTCGTCGCGGTGTCGAGCGATCTGATCTTCCTCCTCCTCGCGATCGAGATCGTCAGTATTCCGTCCTACCTCCTCGTCGCGTACACCCGGCGCGGCGCGCGCTCGATGGAGGCCGCGATGAAGTTCTACATCATCGGCGCCCTCTCCACGGTCCTCTCCTTCTTCGGAGCATCGCTCCTCTTCGGAGCGTACGGCTCGACGAACCTCTTCGTCCTCGCCGCGGGGCCGGTGCCGGCGGGGCAGAGCGCCCTCGTCCTGATCGGCTACGCCCTCCTCATCGCCGGCCTCGCGTTCAAGATCACCTTAGTGCCGTTCCACGCGTGGGCGGTCGACGTCTACGACGGGGCACCGGACGATGTCTCGGCGTTCCTGGCCGGAGGCACGAAGAAGATCGGCCTCTTCGCCTTCTTCCTCGTCTTTCTTGGCCCGGTGATCTTGCTCAACGGCGTCATCACGTTCGAGTGGCTTCCCGGGCTCGGGGCCGTGAGTCTCGGTCCGATGTTCCAGGTGACGCTGAGCGTGCTCGCGGTCGTGACGATGACCGTCGGCAACGTCCTCGCACTGATGCAGAAGAGCATGAAGCGCATGCTCGCCTACTCCTCGATCAGTCAGGCCGGCTACATGCTCATCGGGATCGCGATCGGCACCCCCGCCGGGCTCACCGGAGCAAGCCTGCAGGTCTTCGCGCACGTCTTCATGAAATCCGGCGCCTTTCTCGTCGTCGCGGCGGCGGCCACGCTCGGGATCGGCCCGTGGATCGCCGACTGGAAGGGCATGGGGGAGCGTCGACCGTACCTCGCGCTCGCTTTCGCCGTCATGCTCCTGAGCCTCGCGGGAGTTCCGCTCACGGTCGGCTTCATCTCGAAGTTCGTCCTCTTCAGCGCGGCCGTCAACGCCCAGGGGTACTTTGTTTGGCTCGCCGTCGCCGGGCTGCTCAACAGCGCGCTCTCGGTGTTCTACTACGGGCGCGTCCTCAAGGTGATCTATTTCGATGCCCCCGGACCGGCCGTGCCGCTCCCCTCGGCGAACGTCGCTCCGAATCCGGTGGCGAAGGCGAGCTCCGCTCTCCTCGGTTTCGCCGGGATCGGCTACGCGCGGGGGATCGCGATCGCCGTCGCGGCGGCCGTGATCGTACTGATGGGCGTGTATCCGGGACCGATCCTCCAACCTCTCGGCGCCGCCGCCCAGCACTTCTGGCAGCTCTGGCAGCCCCCGGTGTAGGCCGATGGAGCGATTCGATGTCGTGGTCGTGGGCGCAGGTCCCGCCGGGGCGTCGGCGGCACACGCTGCGGCCCTCGGTGGCGCCCGGACGCTCCTCGTGGATCGGCGTCCGGAGCTCGGACAGCCGGTCCAATGCGGTGAGTTCCTCCCCTCGCCCGCCGAGCTCATCGATGTCTTCGGCACCCCCGAGCTCATTGAGCGGGCGATCACGATCCCGCCCGAGACGATCCTTCGAGAGACCCATTGGATGGTCTGCGTCTCGCCGTACGGCCATCGCTTCCGCTTCCCGCTCTCCGGCTACACCGTCTCGCGACGGGCGTTCGACAAGGCGCTCGCGCATCGGGCCGAAGGGGCGGGCGCGGAGCTCCGCCATCCCTTGAGCGTGGTCGCGGTACGCGACGATGAGCTCCGTTTCGCGGACGGGAGCACGGCCCGGGCGAGCGTCATCGTAGGCGCCGACGGCCCGATCTCGACCGTCGCCCGAGCCGTCGGCTTCGCACCGCCTCGGGAGATGTACCGGATGATCACGGCGACCGTCGATGAGTCGTTCGGCGACGAGATCGACCTCTTCTTCGGTCGGGTAGCGCCGGGGGGCTATGCCTGGGCCTTCCCGCGCGCCGACGACCTCAACGTCGGCCTCGGGATCATCGGCCCTACGCCGGGTCGGTCCCTCGACCAGCTGCTGGACCGGTTCGTCGAGAAGGCCGGGTTCGCCCCCGCGCACGAGCGGACGCGCTGGTGGGTGCCGATCGGAGATCCCCCCCGGCAGTGGAGCTCGGGACGCACCCTGTTCGCCGGCGACGCCGCGAACGTGGTCATGGCGACGAACGGGGGTGGGATCCCGACCGCGATGCTCAGCGGTTGGCTCGCCGGAGCGACCGCAGCGCGCCACGTGCGCGAAGGGACGGCGCTCTCTGAGTACGACCGGGCGGCACGGAGCGCCCTCTCGGTCCCGCTCGAGCGAGCGTATCAGATCAAGCGATCGACGGACCGGGTCGTCCACTCGAACTTCGCCCTCGCCCTATGCATGCGATATATTGGGGGGGCGGGGTTGGACTCCGTGATGCGCCTGCGCTGGCCGCGGCGCTTGCGAGGAGGATCGTGACGAGCACACCGCGCGAAGAGGCCGGGGAGCTGTCGTTCGAGAACCTCGTGAGCCGTTCGATCGGCTCCGAACCGCTCGGCCCGCTCCACGAGCTCCTGCCGGTCCTCGCCCACGATCTCACCGACGTCGACTGGCGCCTGCAAGAGATCCTCGGCGCGCGCTACGCCACGCTCACCGAGGCGGCCCGTTACGCGTGCTCGACCGGCGGCAAGCGCGTGCGTCCCTTGCTCATGGCCGCCTACTTCCGCGCGCTCGGCTCCCCCGACACGAGCCGCATCCACTCCCTGGCCGCTGCATTCCAACTGATCCACACCGCAAGCCTCGTGCACGACGACGTCATCGACCATGCGGACGCTCGGCGCGGACGGCCGTCGATGCCTCGGGCCTATGGCCTTCCGCTCTCGATCGTGACCGGGGACTACCTCTTCGTGCGGGCGTTCGAGCTCGCTGCGGAGTACCCGAAGTCGATCATTCTGAGGTGCGGTGAGGCGTGCGCCGACCTGGTCGAAGGCGAGGTCTTGCAGGAAGCGGGTCGCTTCGACCTCTCGACCGGGCGCGACCACTATCTGCGGGTCGTCGAACGCAAGACGGCTGCGATCGTCGCTGCCGCTTTGGGCTCGTGCGCCGAGCTCACGACCTCCGATCCCGAGGCGATCGACGCGGCGATGACGTTCGGCCGCTCGCTCGGGGTCGCCTTCCAGATCCGCGATGATCTGCTCGACGTTTTTGGAGACCCCGATCTGATGGGAAAGCCGCTTTACGCGGATTTCCGCGAAGGGAACCCGACGCTCGTCTCGCTCGTGACCTACGAACGGCTGGATTCGAGCGGCCAGGCCGAGTTCGAGCGGACCTTTCAGACCCGTCGCAAGCGGGCCCGCCACCTCTTGCGCCTGCGCGAGCTCGCCGAAGAGGCGGGGGCGCACGCGGTCGTAGAGGCCGAAGCCCGCTCGTGGGCCGATCGCGCGAGCCGATCGCTCGTCGGGCTGCCCGAGAGCCCCTACCGAGCGCTCCTCGAGCGGCTCGCCCGCGCCACGGTCGAGCGCCCGTCGTAGCCCGCTTCGCGTGGAGCGAAACCTAATTACCCGTGCTCCCGGGCTCGAACGCCCAGGGGCCGGATGAGCACCGCCACGCAACGTCCCAGCATCGAGTTCGATCACCTTCCTGAGGTGTATGACCCGCATGCCTTCGTGCCCCGCCGACCGATCGGTCTCGCCATCTTCTGTACGCTCATGGCGGCGGCGGCCGTTGCCCTCGTCCTCGCCTCGATCTTCTACCTCATCGGGACGTACGCCACCGGCTGGCTCCCGAGCGGCGCCCTGCCGGACTCGCTCACCGTTCTCCGCGGGCTCACCCCCCTCTCCGCCGGCGTCCTGCTCGTCTTCAGCGGGTCGATGATCGGGGTCGCCACCGCGCTCTGGCGCCAGGAGACATGGGCGCTCGCGACGGTCCTCGTCGTCGTGACGGGCGGCTTGATCTATCTCCTCTCCACGGCGACCTTCACGGTCCTCATGGTCGTTCTGGCCCTCGTCTTCCTGTATCTGGTCGCGGTACGCGAGTACTTCTATTGACCCCCCAGGGGCCGTCGTGGTCTTTCGGAAGGAACTGAGCTGTTATCAAGGACCGCCGGACCTCCCGCACCCGTGAGCCCCGCGCGCACGATCGCCGAGCAACTCGCGGCAAAGCAGCGAGAGATCTCGGTCGCGGAGTTCTTCGAGCGCAACCGGCAGATCCTCGGCTTTGACAATCCGCAGCGCTCCCTGCTCACAACGGTCAAGGAAGCCGTCGACAACAGCCTCGATGCCGCCGAAGAGGCCGGCGTGCTGCCCGAGGTGACGGTCGAGATCGCCAAGGACGGTGGCTCGGCCGACCGTCTCCGGGTCACCGTCGCCGACAACGGCCCCGGTATCCTTCGACGTGAGGTCCCGAACGTCTTCGCGCGGCTGCTCTATGGCTCGCGCTTTCACGCGAACCGCCAGGCTCGGGGTCAGCAGGGGATCGGCATCAGCGCGGCCGTCCTCTATGCCGGCCTCACCACCGCGCGGCCCGCGCGCATCACGACGAAGGTCGAGGAAGAGGGCGCGGCCCACGTCCTCGAGCTCCTGATCGATACCCAGAAGAACCTCCCGCGGATCGTTTCGGAGGACGTTGAGATCTGGGACCGCCCGCACGGCACGCGCATCGAGCTCGTTCTCAAGGCGAAGTACGTCCGCGGCCGCCAATCTCCGTTCGAGTACCTGCGCGGCACGGCGATCGTCAACCCCCACGCACGCATCACACTGATCGAGCCGGACGGGACCCGGGTGACGTTCGATCGCGCCTCCAGCGAGATGCCGGTCGTCCCGAAGGAGACCCCCCCCCATCCGTACGGTCTCGAGCTCGGGGAGCTGGGCTACTTCCTCAAGGCCTCGAAGCGGGCGACGGTCCTCGAGATGCTGACGCGGGACTTCGAAGGGGTCAGCTCCCGCTCGGCCAAGGAAGCTCTCGCGAAAGCGTCGATCCGAGGGAGCGAGGCGCCGTCGTCGGTGCAGGGGAGCGCCCAGGAGGGGTTG
>JBOGRR010000012.1:0-21778 GCA_050749765.1 Thermoplasmata archaeon
CTCGCGCGCCGGCGGCTCGGCGCAAGTCGACCGCCGTCGCTCCGGCGCCGCGCCCCGGAAAGCCCGGCCGCCGCGTCTACCTCACCTTCGTCATCGTCGGGCTCCTCCTTGTCGCGGTCGGGGCGAGCCTCGCGGTCGCGTGGTATCCGTCCATCGCCCAGTCGCAGAACGCCTCGTCGTTCCTCGCGAACTCGGGGGCCCAGCTCACGACCAACCAGGGGGCGACCTACGTCTACTTCACCAGTTCGACCTACCAGCCGGGGCAGTCGATCGTGATCCAGGACACCGTGAACCAGGTCGTCTATAACGCATCGAGCGATACCACTTCGATCACCTTCGCATCGATCCAGAACTCTCCTTCGTCTCCCGTGCAATCGCCGATCGCCGCGGACCTCTTCGGCACCATACAAGGTCAGCAGAGCTGGCTGCACTCGGGAATGGCGATCGTGATGTCGTTCACCGTCGTCAAAGTCCAGCTCCCCGGCGGACCGTACGGCAGCGGCACCTACGTCACCCTCGACGCCGCCGCCGACGCGACGTACCATGCGATCACGTCGGGCGCGACCGGCCCGGCAGCGGTCGCGATCCTCCCCCAGTACCTGCAGCCCTACCCGGCCTGGCAATACGACGGCCTCTTCTACTTCCTGATCGGCCTCGGGGTCGCGCTCTTCGCCGTCGGCCGCCTCTATGCGAAGCGGATCGAGGCGTGGTTCGTCAAGGAGGCGAAGGACCCGAAGAATCTCCCGGTCCTCTTCATGGGGTTTCTGGGCGCCCTCGGCGGGGTCTTCATCCCGTTCTACCCTTGGCCGATGGTCCTGCTCATCGTCGGGAGCGTCATGCTCGTCGCCTGGAGGTTCCCGCAGCTCTCGTTGCTCATCCTGGTCTTGTGGATGACCCCGGCGGTCGCCTACCAGTCGGGAGGGCTCGGGCTCATCTTCCTGCTCGCGGCGATCCCGATCCTGTTCGCGGCGCTGCTCGACTGGAGGTTCGGCGCCGGCGCCTTCCTCACCCTCCTGCTCGCCCCGTTCGGTCTGTCGTTCATGGGTCCGATATTCTTCGGGCTCATCTTTTCGCTCTACCTCGGCGTCGCCGTCGCCGTCGCGGGCGGAGTCCTCGTCACGCTCTTCGTGACCCTGGGCAACTTCCCGGTCTTCGGCTACCTGACCGGGCCCGGCGGGAACGGTACGGTGAGCCTCGTCACCGGCCATGCCGCGCCGTTCTTACCGACGATCCCGATCCCGCAGTTCTCGTTCACCGCGATCGCGCAAGCCTACGGCTCGCTGCTCAATCCCAACTTCTCCCAGTTCGCGAGCGGCGCGGCCGGGCTGGGGGGGATCGGGATCCCGCTCGCGGAGATCGGAGTCTGGTGCCTCGCCACCTGGATCGTCACGTGGATCGCTCGGGAGCGCTCCTATCAAACGTCGGAGAACGTCTTCCGCACCGGGGGGATCGCGGGAGCGCTCGTCGCGGGCGGAACGTTCGGCGGGCTCGCCGCGTTCGGCTATCTCAGCTGGACGTCCCTCGCGGTCGTGCTGATCGTCCCCGCGATGATCACCGCCGTCTTCGCGGGCCTCATCATCAAGGACGAGTTCGAAGCGTACTTCACGAGCCGTCTCGGCGGTTCGGCGATCGGCACGCGCGTCGCCGAGATGAAACATCTCGGCAAGGTCACCTTCGAGCAGGTCGGCGGCCTGCACGACGTCAAGGCCGACATCAAGGAGTCGCTCATCGTCCCGCTACTCCGGCGCGACGTGACGAGCCGCTTCCACCTCGATCCGCCCAAGGGGCTCCTCCTCTTCGGGCCGCCCGGCTGCGGCAAGACGATGCTGATGAAGGCGCTCGCCTCCGAGCTCGGCGTCGAGATGATCAGCATCAAGTGCTCCGACATCATGTCGAAGTGGTACGGCGAGTCGGAGGGCAAGATCGCGGAGCTGCTAAAGGCGGCCCGCGAGCGCGCCCCGTGCATCCTCTTCATGGATGAGATCGACGCGGTCGCCAAGCGCCGCGACATGTACAGCGCGGACGACGTGACGCCCCGCCTCCTCTCGATCCTGCTCTCGGAGATGGACGGGATCGACAAGTCGGAGGGGGTCATCGTCGTCGGCTCGACGAACAAGCCCGACCTGATCGACCAGGCGATGATGCGCCCGGGCCGCCTCGACAAGATCATCTACGTACCGCCGCCCGACGTGCAGGAGCGCGAGGAGATCGTCCACGTGCATCTCGTCGGCCGCCCCGTGCGCGGGGAGATCGACCTCGCGGAGGTCGCGAAGCACACCGAGCGGTTCTCGGGGGCCGACCTCGCGAACGTCGTACGCGAGGCCACGACCTCCGCCGTTCGCCGCCAGATGGTCAGCGGCGAGGCCGCGGGCGCGATCACAATGGGCGATTTCCGAGCGGTCGTCGCCCGGATGAAGCCATCGATCTCGCTGCGGATGATCGCGGAGTACGAGATGATGAAGCTCGACTACGAGCGCAAGATGCACCAGACCGCGCGCACCGAGCGCAAGATCCTCGTGCGTTGGGACGATGTCGGAGGTCTCGAGGACATCAAGACCGCGATCCGGGAGTACGTCGAGCTTCCGCTCACGCGCCCCGAGCTCATGGAGAGCTACCGGATCAAGACGGGCCGCGGGATCCTGCTCTTCGGCCCGCCCGGGTGCGGGAAGACCCACCTCATGCGCGCCGCGGCGAACGAGCTCAACGTGCCGATGCAGATCGTCAACGGCCCCGAGCTCGTGAGCGCGCTCGCCGGTCAGAGCGAAGCGGCGATCCGCGACGTCCTCTACCGGGCGCGGGAGAACGCGCCGTCGATCGTCTTCTTCGACGAGATCGACGCGATCGCGAGCAAGGACTCGATGCGCACGCCCGAGGTCTCACGCGCGGTGAGCCAGTTCCTCACGGAGATGGACGGCCTTCGCCCGAAGGACAAGGTCATCATCATCGCGACGACGAACCGGCCGCAGACGCTCGATCCGGCGATCCTGCGTCCGGGACGCTTCGACAAGATCTTCTACGTGCCGCCCCCCGACCTCAAGGCGCGCAACGACATCTTCCGCATCCACATGAAGGGGGTCCCGTCCGACGGGCCGATCGGCTTCGAGGGCCTCGCCGAGAAGAGCGCGGGCTACTCCGGCGCCGACATCGCGAGCGTGGTCGACGAGTCGAAGCTCATCGCGCTACGCACCGAGCTGTTGCGCGAGGGCGTGACGAAGCCGCTCACCGTCTCGGAGGAGATATCGCTCCCCCTCGACAAGATCGCGGGGGTGCGCATGAGCGACCTCGACGAAGCGCTCGGCAAGACGAAGTCCTCCGTGACGTCGGAGACCCTCACCTGGGCCCAGGAGTTCATCCACAGCTACGGGACGCGCGGGTAACGGTCGATGGGATGGGACGGAGCGAAGCGTCCGAGGAACGCCGGTCGACCCGGCCCATCGGCTTCTGCTGTCGGCGCGGCCGGGTGGGCGGTCGTCGGGGTGATCGGCCTGCTCCTCCTCGCCCTCGGGGTGTGGACCCCGGCGTGGCAAGGGGTCGCCGGTGGGGCGTATGCCTCGCTCGGCGTCGCGGCGCTCGGGGGAGCCCTGGTCGTCATCGGATTCACCTTCGCCTGGCGGAGCCGTGCGCCGCCCCGCGTCCCGATCGAGGAGATGGCGGGCGTCGAGGTCTTCCATCCGGCGCCCGAGCCGGGCGGCGATCCCGCGTCGACCGCGACCGGGCCTCGCACTCGCTGAGGGGGGAGGAGCGGCGCGGGCGATGAGGCGCACCCAGGTCTCCCGCTCGACGATCGCCCGCGTCGCCGCGGTCGTCGCCGTCCTCGGACTGCTCGGCTCGAGCCTCGTCGCCGGGATCGCCAGCACCGAGGCGGGCGCGGCGAACGGCGCCCCGCCCGCGCTCGCGGGGTCGGCCGGATCGAGCTCGAGCGGCGCGCCCTCGACGGCGCCGGCGTCGTCGAACGCCCCCGCTTCCGGACCGCTCGCCGTGACGTGCAACCCGCTCTATCCGGTGTTCACCCTCCTCCCGGGGGGGGTCTACCCGCTCGACCCCGACTTCTACCTGCAGGCGCCCTGCCATGTATTCGGCGTCGACGAGATCCATGGGAGCTTCGATTCCTCGGTGCCGGGTTCGGGGAGCCGGTGGACCCTGCCGGTCACGCTCCCCGCGGGCAACGGGGTCGCTGAGACGAGCGCCAACCTCGTGAACGGCTTCTACGTGGGCATGGTCGTTTCGGGGGACGCGCTCTCCGAGTTCAATCAGTCCTACCTCGAGGTCCACGCGGTCCCCGTTCCGACCCCGCTCAGCGTGCTGACCTGGAACCTGTCGGTCGCGGTGCTCTCCCTGCGCAACAGCTCCACGTTTTCGGGCGGAGGGTGCCCGGCGGCGGCGGAGAACCTCTCGTGGAACTACTCCTACTACTGCGAGATCGACGACCTCTCGGGCGGGAGCCCGATCGGCCTCGGGACCTACACGGGGGGCCACGCGCTCAACCTCACCTTCGCGGGGGTCGTCGGCTCGGAGCGGGGTCTCGAGCTGTGGCTCAACTCGACCTCGCTCAACTCGACGGTTCGCGTCGCGCTCAACACGACGACGACCGGCACCTACGCCTTCGAACCGGCGTACGCCTCGGCGTGCGCGGACAGCTGCTATCTCGATTGGGGGCTTGCCTACGGGCTCGGCGTGGGCGTCGAGGTCTGCCCCCTCGGAGCCGGCACCTTCACGTGCGACACCTACAACGGCAGCGCGTGGGCCGCGACGCCCCCGTTCGAGGTCGGGATCCCGCAGTTCTTCAACGGCACGAGCGGAGCGTACAGCGGCGATTACTACTACCTGTCGACCTCCTCGGCATCGGGCGCCTGCAACACCTACCCGCCGGCCGGGGCGATCATTGCCCCATGCTTCGGTCAGTACTCGAGCGGCGGCGACGGGACGTATCCCTACTTCTCGCTGAACGGCACCGGGCTCGACCTCGGGGTGAGCTATCCGTACACCGCCAACGACCTCGGGGGCGCCGCCGGCCAGTATGCCCTCACCTACGGCGCGCGCGACATCGTCCCCTTCGTGAGCTCGCACTTCGCGAACTCGAGCCAGGACGGGTTCCTCCCGCCGTCGACGTCCCTCAACGTTTCCGTCAATCTGACGGTCCTCGGCTCGGTCGCCGCGGGGACCCTCGACTACTCGGTCGGGGGCGGCGCGTTCCAGAGCCTTCCGCTCGTGCGAACGGCCGGGACCGCTTCGCTCGGAACGTGGGCCGCCACGGTCCCGGCCGGGGCGAACGGTCGGATCGTCTTCTATGTGAACGCGACCGACCGGGCCGGGGCCTCCCTCTCCCTCGGCCCATCGATCGTCCAGCGGGGGCCGCTCCCGACGTTCGACGTGACGGTCATCATCAATCCCGCGACCTGCGGCGCCGTTGCCCTCCGCGGGATCGACTACGCGAACGCGTCGGTCGCCCCGCTCGCCCCTGGTTACTACCCTCTCTCGGCGTCCGGGTGCGCCAATTTCTCCCTCTCCTCCTGGGGAACGACCGCGCGCCTCTCCGTCGCCCCCGACACCGACCCGACCGCGACGCTCGGCGTTTCGGGGAACGGGACCCTCACGGCGAACTGGGTCTACGTCCGGCCCACGCTCGTCCTCACGCTCTTCATCCAGCCGGCCGGCTGCGGCGTCGTCTCGATCGCGGGGACCGCCTACGGCAACGGCAGCACCATCGAGCTCCCGTACGCCCTCTCCGCGTCCCTCGAGCAGAACCTCACGTGCCCGGGCGAGGTCTTTTCCGGCTGGCACGTCACCGGGAACCTCTCCGTCGTCGGGAGCACGATCACGCCGTACACCAACGGGACCCTCACCGCGACGTACCTGACGAGCGGCTCCGCGAACCTCGTGCGCTTCGTCACCAGCCCGACCGACTGCGGGGGGGTCGGCTTCGACAGCGCGGCGTACGCGTCGGGCCAGTCGATCGGGGTCGCCGGCGGGACGTACTCGATCTATCCCGCGCCGTGCGCGCACTACGGCCTCTCGTCGTTCTCGGTGACCGGCGGTCTCTCGCTCAACGGAACGACGACCATCACCGTGAGCGGTTCCGGCACCCTGACCGAGACGAACTATCACCTGACGGAGATCTTCGTCGCGACCTCCCCGACCGGGTGCGGCGGGATCACGCTCAACGGCCATCGCTACACGAACGGCGCCGACCTCGTCGTCACGAACGACTCTTCCTACACCGTCGGAGGGTTCTCGTGCAACGGCTACTACCTCGAGAGCCTCACGGCGAGCGGCGGGCTCGTCCTATCGGGAGCGATCCTGTCGGTGAACGCCTCGGGCACGCTGCTCGTTGTCTCGCTCCCCGGGATCCCGACCGTCTTCGCCGGGATCCTCACGAGCCCGTCCAATTGCGGCGGCCTCTCCTTTGGCGGCGCGATCTATCGGGACGGCTCCTCGCTCACGCTGCGGCCCGGGCAGAACGGATCGATCACGCCGATCCCCTGCCCGAACTATGGTTTCGTGGGCTGGCAGACGAGCGGCGGGATCTCGATCTTCGACGACTACGTCTGGTTCAATGACTCCGGAGCGATCATCGCGACGTTCTCCCCGCTGGTCACGGTCCTGATCGCGACGCAGCCGAATACCTGCGGGGCGGTGGTGCTCGCGGGGTCGAACTATACGAACGGCGAGGCGGCGAGCGTCGTCTCGGGGCTCGTCTATCCCCTCGGGGCGATCGCGTGCATCTACTACTCGCTCGTCGACTTCGAATCGAGCCCGTACATCGCGATCCAGAACGGCACCCTCGTGCCGACCGGCCCGAGCACGGTGACCGCGATCTTCTCGCCGTCGGTCTACTCGGTCCGCGTCGCCGTCGGCGGCACCGGCTGCGGATCGGTGCAGCTCGCCGGACAGACCCCGGGCTCCGCCGCGGTGCGGCTGACCAAGGGGACCTACCCGCTCACGGAGACCCCGTGCTACGGCAGCGAGTTCTCCGGCTGGAGCACGAGCGACAATCTCACCATCTCCCCGGGAAGCGTCCTCGTTCTCGGGAACGGCACGATCGACGCGGAGTTCTCCCTGCTCGCCCCGTCGGCCCAGCTCTTCGGGCCGAGCGACGCGGCGGTCGGCCAGCCGATCGAGCTCGTGGCGAGCGTGCCGAACCCGGTCGCGCCTTCGGGCTACCTCTACGTCTGGAGCTTCGGGGACGGCTCGACCGCGACGAACAGCTCGAACACGACCTTCCACACGTACTCCGCGAGCGGACGCTACGCCGTAACGGTCGAGGTGATCGATCCGTACCACCGGGCCGCGAACGCGTCACTCAACGTCTCGGTCAGCGCGCCCTCGGCCGCCGATCTGATCGGCACGATCGGCACGGGGCTCCTCGCCGCGGGCATCGCGGCGATCGCGATCGCCGCGATCGTCATCTACAGCCGGCGGGCCGCCCGGCCCCGGGGCGGTCGACCGCCCGACGAGTAGAGGCGCCGGCCGAGAGAACTCATGTGGCTCTCCGCCCTCGGCCTCCTCCTCGCCCGACCGCGACGGGCCGCGCCGAGCGATGTCGAAGCGCCACGCGAGGGGGGGGCCGTTGCACCCGAGGCGCCTCCCGCCCGTCGCGGGCTGTTTCGCCGATAGAACAACGACCCGAGGGCCGTTAGCCGACCGGGGCCCGGCGCATCGCCCCCAACAGGAGCTCGAACGTCGCGATCGAGTCCGGCTGGCTCACGACGAACGTCGACTCGAGCCCGAGGCTCATCATCTCGACGCAGTTGATCCCGGCACGGGCGATCACCCGAGCGAAGAACGCGAGCACCCCGGGCGTCGAGCCGATCTCTTCCGGGCTGTGGATGATGGTGGCGGCAAGGTCCGTGCGCACCGAAGGGTGCGACTCCGCCCCGAGCGCGTGGAGCATCGGGGGGACGAGTTCGTTCTCGCAGAGGACGGTCACCCCGACGGGGCTCTGCATCACCTGGAAGAGCCGACGACGGTCCGGCCGCACCTCGGCGCCGAGCGAGAGGAGGCGGGCGAGCCGCTCCCCGGCGGGCGGCGCGCTCACGAGCGCGACCGGGGTCCGGATCTCGAGCCGGCTCGCGAGGACGACCTCGATGATGCGGTCCTCCACGCTCGGTCCACTCCGGCCGGAGTCGCGCCCGCGGCGCAGCGCGACCTCGATCGCATCGACCTGGCGAGAACCCGCCTCCTTCGCGATGCGGCGGGCGAGCGCCGTCGTGTTGACGATTCCGTAGGCGACGCAGTCGGCGATGTTGAGGTGGCGGTCGAGGTACTCCCGGGCGAGGTCCGCCCCGGACGGATCGCCCGCCGCTCGGCCGCTCGTCGACAGTGCGCTCGCCCCCGCGGTGCGCGACAGCGCGCGGAGTCTTGAGCGCTCTCCCGGACGCGGCGCGCTCCGCGCGCGAAGGAGATCGAAGGCGCGTCGGACGACCTCGGGCGGGCCGGCGAGGAAGACCTCGTGGTCGACGGTCGCGAAGAGGCGCACCGCGAGGCCGGCGTCGGCCAGGGTCTCGGCGACGAGCGCGACGATCCCCGGCGTCTGGGCCGACTCGGCGCCCGAGTCGAGGACGACGAGGGCCGTGTCCGACCCGGCCGGCTGGCCCGCCGTCTCCGTCGCGCTCTCGGCCGGCGGGTCGGCTGGCTCGACGATCGTGAGGTACGGGGCCGCGGCCTCGACCGCGGCGAGCCGAAGCGCCGGCGGCCGACCGGGGCGCGTGGGGATCCTCGGCCGACCGGCGAACTCCGCCCAGGTCGCCTCCTCGTCCGGCCGGCGGGCGATCGAATAGCCCGGACGCAGGAAGAACTGCGTTCCTTGGGCGAGGACGCGGGCCGCCTCCGGTCGGATCTCCTCCGCGCGCAGGATCGGCTCGAGGCGCCGCAGCGCCGTCGCGACCGTCTCGAGCCGGCCGACCGTCACCTCCTCATCCACGAGACGGCGAGCGAGCGCGGCGTCGTTGACGATCCCCAGCGCGATCGCACGGCGGGTCCCGGGGCGACGCGCGAGGTACTGGTAGATGAGCGCCGACGCGTTCTTCGCAGGGGAGAGGGACGCGCCCCGACGAACGAAAGCGCGCTCCTCCCGTCTCGATCGAGGGGGAGGCCCGCGAGCCCACGGTGCTCTCGATGGCGACCGGTGGGGTCGCCCCACGTCCGAAGGTATCCCGCGCCGCCCCCGCTAGGGCGCGCCGGGGGATTTGCCTCCCCCGTAGATCGTGACCCCGCCTTCGTCCGTCTCCCCCGCGGGGGGCGGAGGCGCGGGCTGGGTGGGCGCGGAGGGCGGCGCCGCCGGCGGGGCGGTCCTCCCCGCCGAGGTCGGCGGGCGGCGGCGCAGGAGGAGCGCGATGGTGGCGATCGCGACCACGAGCACGACGCCGATCCCGACCCAGGCGATCGTCGGCAGCCCGCCGAGCGAGCCGGAGGCCGAGCTGCCGGCGCTCGTGACATTGAACGGCGTCGTGCCGTCGACCGTCGAGCCATCGGCGTCGATCGCGACGACCTCGACGTTGTAGTTCCCGACGACCTGGCTCGTGCAGACGAGCGTCGAGGAGTTCTCGCTCGGGCAGTCGATCGGCAGGCCCGAGTAGCTGTAGGTGAACGGCGAGGTGCCCCCGAGCACGATCGCGGCGAACGCGGCCGTCTGCCCCGCGGTGACCGACGGCGAGGAGACGATGAAGCTCAGCAGGGTGGGCGTCGGGTTCACGCCGAGGAGAACGTAGGAGGATGCGGAGCCCCCGCCGGAGTCCGACGCGAGCAGCGAGACGTTGTAGGCACCGGCCGCGCTCGGCGAGCATGTGAACCTCGTCGGGTTCGCCGTCGCGTTGCAGCCGGCCGGGAGCCCAAAGTAGGCGTAGCGGTAGGGGGCCGTGCCGCCGCTCGGGCTGGCCGAGAAGACGACCGACGCTCCGACCGTCACCTGAGCTGCGTTGACCGCGAGCTGGATCGCGAGCGCGGGGTTCACGACGATCGCCGTCGAGCGATTCTCGATGACGCCCCGACCGTCAGTCGCGGTCACGGTCACCGTGAACGTACCGGCCGCGCTCGGCGTGCAGGCGAGCATTCCGCTCGAGCTCGTCCCCACGCAACCCGGGACGCCGCTGAAGCTGAACGTGAACGGCGAGAAGCCGCCAGTGACGTTCGCGCGCAGCGTGATGTGCGCGTTCAGCGTCACCTCGATCGACGGGGAGACCGTGAGCTGCGCGACCGCGAAGTGCGGCACGATCGTCACGAACTGGGCCGGGCTCATCGCGACCGCGCCGAAGGCGTCGGTGATCGCGACGGAGACCGGGAAGGTGCCGGCGATGCTCGGCGAGCACGTGATCGATATCGCCCCGGGGCGGGCCGCGCAGCCGGGAGGCAAGGTCCACGTGGAGGCATACGGAGAGGCCCCGCTCACGATGGGGATGCTCGCCGTGAACGAATCCCCGAGCTCGATCTCGGGCGGGCTCGGGCTCGTGGAGATCGGTCCGAGCGCGAGCGTCGGTGGGCGTTCGATCGCGAAGATCGTTCCGGGTCCGCTCACGTTGATCACGGTCGACGCCGAGGTCGGGGAGGTCACGCTCACTCCGCCTTGCGTCGCCCAGCGGATGAACGTCGTGTTCCCGGGCGGCGTGATCGAGAGCGCGTAGGCCCCGTTGAAGGTCGTCATGCGCATGCCGCTCACCAGGTGGGTCGATCCGATCGCCGCGGTGCCATGGCCTGCGAAGGAGATCGACGCCTGGACCGCGGTGTAGACCGCGGTCAGCGAACCGGTCGCGCCGAACGTCGAGTTCACGTAGAAGACGTTCGCGAGGTTCGTCGAGAGGACGCTTCCCGTGTTCGACCACGAGGTGAACTTCCAGCCGGGGGCCGGTAATACGAACGCCGTGTAGTAGCCCGCACCGAGCGTCGCGTTCGACTGTCCATTCGAGTACGACTGGTAGTTGAAGAAGATCGATCCCCCCGTGGACGGGGTGTCGTTGAACCAGACGGTGGTCGAAGGCGACACATTCGTGAAGTGCGCCGTGATCGTTGCCGTAAGGTTCACGAGGAGCGAGACGACCGAGACGGTCGGCTGCAGCACGTATAGGGCGGTCGCATCCGAGACGGTCCAGTCGACGAACTGCTCCCCCGAGGTGGGGACGGCGGCGAGGGTGTAATAGCCCGGCGAGAGGTAGTACTGGGTCCCAGAAGGCTGCGGAGCGTAGCCGAGGCTCGCGATCGCTACCGACCCCGAGGTCGACGGGGCGACATCGACCGTCACCGCGGGGGCGAAGACCGCGCCGAACAGCCCTCCGTAGCCAGAGGGCTGGTCCTGCAGCACGAAGTAGGTCGTGGTGTCCACGAGGTTCGTCGCGATCACGTTGCCGGCCGTCAGCCACTCCACGAACTGATACCCCGTCGCCGGCACCGCGAGCAGCGAATATCCCCCGAGCGGCACCTGGTAGTAATCGTACGTCGTCAGCGGGTTCGAGTCAAACGAGACCGAACCCTGACCGATGTAGGTCTCCACAATGATGTAGGCGACGACCGATGTCGCGATGAAGTGCGCTGTCAGGGTGACCGCGGGAACGCCGGCGCCGACGATGAGCCAGGTGTAGGGGAGGTTGGTGGAGGCGACCGAGGCCGAACTCGAATTGACCGACCACGCCGTGAAGTTGTACCCCGGCGCGGGAACCGGGATGATCGAATAGATTCCCGCCTTCAGGTTCAGGGTCGTACCGCTGGAGACGTACGTTCCGGTGGTCCGGGACAAGAGAATTCCGGGCACCATCTCGATCCCCCCGCCGGTCGCGATAACCTTCACGGAGGTGAGCGGTGCGGAAGCCGCAAAGTTAGCCGTTACCGTCCCTGCTCCGCTCACGGCGAGCGAGGTCCACGGGCTCGCGGAGTCGCCGACGGAGACCGATCCCGTGACGGTCCAATTGGTGAAGACCATCCCGCTGGAGGCCAGCGCGTGCAGCGAATAATCCCCCAACACGACCGTGTAGTTGCTCATCGAATCGAGCGACGAGTTCAGGAAGTACACCGATCCGCCGGAAGCCGGGCCGACACCGACGGTGACGGTCGTCGCGCCGCACGCCGGCATCGAGAAATTCTGGAGGGTGTAATAGGAGAGACCCGCCGAGCTCGTCGAGGAAACGTAGGAGTACTCGTTGGTGGTCCCGAAGTCGTCGGACGTCGTGGCCCAGTCCGTCGCGCCGAAGTTGAACGCCTGCTGGGAGCAGGAGTAGGAGTACCACGGGTAGTCGCACCACGCTCCAGGGGTCAATCCGTTCACGCAGGGATCGCCGGGGAGCGCGGAGCCGGTCGAGTTGTCGATGAAGCCGATCGCACCGATGTCCTGCGCGAAGGAGACCTGAGCGGGGGTCATCGATCCACCGGAGTTGAAGAACGTCGGCGGAGCGATCTCCCAAGGCTGAGCCGTGTCGTTCTGCCAGCTACCGGGGTCGTAGCTCGGGCACGGCGCGTCGGGGCTACCGGGGGCGCCAGGAGAGCAACCGCCGTAGGAGTTCGTTGAGGGAACGGTGGGGTTGCCGCCATGCCCGGTCTCGAAGGCGAACGCGACCGGCAGCTCGCCGCCCGGGGTCCACGGGAGCGCGTTCGGGAAGCCGTTGATCGAGTACGCCGGATCGAGCGGATAGTTCGGCTGCCCGAGGATATAGCGGTTCGACTGGCTGTAGAGGTTCTCGTAGCTGCCGGTACGGTTGTAGAGGTTCACGAACGATTGGTTGCCGTTCGTGTTGTCGACGATGGAGATGTTCTCTCCGTAGGGATCGCTCGCCCATCCGCTCATCGTCACCTGGACGCTGTCTCCCTGGGTCATGTTGAAAAAGTTCGGCCCCCAGGTCCCGTTCGTGTACAGCGGAGAGATGAAGCACGGGTTCTCGGCGCCGGTCGCGGTGTCGATCTGCCAGGCGACCGCTTCTCCGACCCACTGACCGGCTACGGTGTCCGCCGCATCGGAGGGCCCGGGAGCATACCAGCTCGAGTCCGGGTAGAATTGGAGTTCGAGGAAGCAGGCATCCATCCAAGCGTACGGGTCGCTGAGGGTGAGACCGAACCAGATCGCGACGTACAGATCGGATTGGTTCAGCGTCGGCGATCGGTCCATGGGGAGCGTGATATTCCAGCTGACGTTCCCACCGCTACCGGCGAGCGGGGAGTAGAAGTCGAGACCGGGTTCGTCGTGCCCGTAGCAGGCGGAACTGGAGTACAAGCCCTCCTGCCCCGGCCAAATCCCGGTGCAGTACTTCGGATTGAAGTTCGACGAGGAGGTGTTCCCACCCCAACCCGCAGGGAGGTTGCTCGGGGTGATTGCCCCCGGCGGGAGCGCCGAGCCTCCCCATGACCCGGGGTAGGATCCGGAACTAACTTGTGGGGCCGGGAGGCGGAAATTGCTCGGCAGGTTCAGAGAGGACTGCGGCGAAGGGGCCGCGGCGGAAGGGGGGGACACGGCGGCGGAGATCGGGGCCGCCACCAAGTTGGAGGGGGCCGGGTTCGCCGGCGCGGACGGGGCGGCGGCGGGCGAACTTGGCGCCGCCCCCGGAGGAGCGGAGTGGAGCGAGGCCGACGCGGGGCCGATCGCACCCGCCAACACAAACAGCGTGATCAGGGCCAAGACCGCCGGGAGGCGCAGCGTCTTGATCCAACGGCCTTTCGGGTCTACGATGGCGCCCGCTGAGTTCATCTCGCGCCCCATGCGTCCGCGGGTTAAATACCGCTACCTATCGCGCGGCGGGGTTCTCTTCTCGAGATCGCATCGACCGCGCAGCGATTCCGAGCCGGCCGATGTATGCACCCGCCTTCCTTGGAGACCCCCCCCCGAAGTCCGTCCGCGGCCCGGGAACCGCCCCCGGCCTGCGGCCAGGAACTCTCCGAGCTGCCCGTAGCGGCTGCCTCCCCGCGGGTTCGCGCAGGGGAGGTGGCCAAGCTGGTTCGCGGCACTCGAGAGCGGGGCAGCGGCGAGGCTGGATACCTCGTGCCGAAACGGCACGCCGTGAGGAAAACGCAAGCTCGCCGAGGCCCCACCGGCCCGACTCGGATGCAAATCCCGATACGCCTGTCACCTCGGAAGGCGGTTCGTACGCTTGCCCAGAAGATCAAACGCACATGGCCCCCGGAGATCCGAGGGCCGGGGGTCCTCGGGGAGCCGATGGTCGGAGGCGCCGTGGACCCAGTCGACGGCAACCCTCGGCGGTCCTTAGGAGTCGTGGACGGGAAGGGAGCGCGTGGCGGGGTTCACCGTGCATAAGCACTCACCGGAGGGCTCCACAGGGAACGAAATCTTGAACCAATCCACCCGACGGTGGCGCAATCCTCGACAGCTGCGACTCGGGCGCTCGGGGCCCGGATTTTTCGGAGAAGCATTAAATACAGAGGATTCCTCGCCGGCTCCATCTATGACCGCCCGAGCGTGGAACACGTGGGTCGCCGTCGCCGTCGTTTTGATCGTCGCAATCGGTACCGCCGGCCTTACCGGTATCGGCGCTGCGCATTCCGCTGCTCCGCTCGCGACCGGTAGTACGACCCCCGCATCGACCGGCGCGGTCGCACCGACCCAATCGAGCTCGACGACCTCCGCTCCGAGCCCGGCGAACATCGTCACGCCGACCTCGTCCGCTAACCCCGCGGACGCTGCCGCCCAGCGCGCGCTGGACGCAGCGCAGAGCGCGGGAATCTCCCCCAACTTCGTTCTCGTTCCGGCACCCTCCGCATCCCCCTCCCAAATCGCTCAGAGCGCTCAGCAGGGTTACGTCACCCCGGGCTACTCCGCCGCGCCCTCCCCCGTCGGCCTCGCGGACTATGGACTATCCCAGAACACGACGACGGGGAACTTGACTCCGTCCCTCCTCAACACCACTTCCGTCCAAGCGACGTTTGATCCGACCGTCAATGGACCCAGCGCCACCTACCTCCCTGACAGTTCACCCGACGGGTACGGCGTCCAGCTCAACGCGGTCGTCACGAACGTCACGCTGTTCGGAAATGACACCTATCAGTTCTGGACACAGAACGTTATCGAGTACTACCCCTACTCGGGGATCATGTACTTGATTACGAACGTCTGGAACTTCTCAAGCCCAGCTTCCTTCCTCTCGAGCAACGTCTTCTACGCGCACGGCCCGCTCGGGACCCAGGTCGGGAACGAGTACTACTACGCCGCTGCGGGTCCGTTCTACAACGTCTACTATCCCTTCAACACAACGTTCACGATGACCTCGAGCCTCGTGGGTGGCCGCAACGCGGTGAACTTCTCGTTCGTCGCGACCGCGCCGAACGGTTCGGCGATCATCAACGGCACCAACTACGACTACGTCATCTTCAACTCGATTGCGAACGGGACCGGGCCGGTCCTGACTCCGGCGAACTACCAGGCGGACGGGTTCAACTACAACCCTCTCGGTCTGACCAACGACTTCGAGCTGACGATCGGCGGACCGGGCGGCGGGAGCCAAACAACCTTCCTGAGCGCCAACGCCAACGAGACGCTCAGTTACTGGGCCGGCAACGCCACGAACGGCAGCTACCAGGCCGTCCCCTCGGCGTACACCCACGGTGGCGAAACCGGTGAGACCGCCTCGGGCGCCGGGATGTCGTGGGCGACCGGAGCCAACGGCCAGCCGTACGGGATCATGAGCACGGGGGCGAGCTTGAGCGGTGGGCTCTGGAACGCGAGCTCTCCGGCGGGCGGCCCGGCGATGCTCGAGTTGAACGTCACGCCCGGCAACGCGTTCGTTCTCGTCTCCTACGCGGGGAGCTCCACGAGCGCCTTCAACAGCACGGCTGTGGCGTGGGCGGGTACCGTTACCACATCGACGCTCTACCTTCCGGCCGGAACCTACAACTTCAGCCTCCAGTTGTCGGACTACAACGAGACCAACTTCCAGCTCACGGTGAACGGGGGCTCGACGTACTACCTCAACTACTCGCTGAGCTGGAACGCCAGCATGGGAGTCTATACTCCGCTCTGGGCGTGGACCGACGCTCAGATCGGCGCGATCTCCTGGTCGGGGAACGGCACATTGGCCTCTCCGTATCAGCTGGTGAATAACGAGAACGGCACGCTGGCGTCGTTCTGGGGGGTACTCAACGACTACCTCTTCCCGCAGTTCCCCGGGATCTATCTCATCGGAACCTCTGCCTACGTGGACATCAACAACCCGGCGTCATTTGCGGTCGACACGTACCTGTACCTTTCCCTGCCGCAGAACAATCTGCCGTTCTGGTTCTATGGGACATCGAACGTGGCGCTGACGAACGCGACGGACATCACGGGCTGGTTCAGCACCTTCGCCTTTGACTACCCGTACTTCCTAACGTTCAACGTGGAGTTCTGGAACTCGACGGGCATGTTGATCTACAACAACACGTTCAACACCGAGGCGATGGCGCTGCTGCTCTACAACGGGCAGACGTTCCTCAACCCCGGGGCGGACGGCTATGCCGTGGTGTGGGGTAACACGTTCAATCAGGTATTGACGAGCAACCCAGACCTCTTGGGCGTCAACATCGGCCTGGGCCTCGACGAGCAGGAGAACAGTGACCTGATCTTCAACAACGCCTTTTTCACGGCGACGACGGCGGTTAGCATTCCCGAGGACCTCTACACTGGGTCCCCCCTCTACTACGCCGACACGTGGAATGTCACACCGATGAACGCAACGAACGTGACGGTCGACTCTAACTGGCCGGCGTTCCTGATGAATGGCACGATCTTCGGAGCGAGCGTCAATGGGTCCGGCCTCCAAGGCGGGAACTACTGGGCTGACTACGGACTCCTCTACTCTGCGTTCTCGTTCTGCAGCGCGCTCGGATGCCCTCCGTCCAACGTGAACCACAACCCCTACGGGTATCTGCCCTACACCGAGAGCGGCTGGATCATCCAGCCCGGTGGCGGCCCCAACGGAGGCGGGGACTACGCTCCCCTCACGTTCACTCCGCTGTTTACCATCACCGTGAACGCGATGGGCCTACCGGCGGACTGGGGGTGGAGCTATCAAGTCACGTTCCCCGGGAACGCCTCGTACGGGGGATACACGTTCGTGTTCTGGGCCAACGATGTCTCGGGCAGTAACGACTCGTTCCTGCTGACCGGCTTCCCGGTGTTCACCTACAACATCACGGCCGAAGCGACCGGGTACGCCGTGACCGCCATGCAGTTCACGGTGAGTGGGAACACGACGGTCAACCTGACCTTCGTGCCGCAGCCGCAGGTGGTCTCGTTCTATGAGTCGGGATTGCCGACGAACACCGCCTGGGTGCTCCAGTTGAACGGCGCGGTCCACTCGACGAACAGCGCGTGGCTCAACTTCACGCTGCTCACGGGCAACTACAGTTGGTCTGCCGCAGCGGTGGGCTCGGGCTGGACCTCCCCCTCGGGATCGTTCTTCCTCAGCTCGAACCAGACGGTTGACGTCATGTTCTTCTCGACGAGCGCCATTCCGCAGGAGGTCTACGTCACCCAGAGTGGCCTGCAATCGGGAGTCCCGTGGACGTTCGACTTCAACGGGACGAATTACACCAGTTCGTCGGCCACGATCTCGATTGGCCCCGTCAGCCCTGGATCGTACAGCTACTCGATCTCGGGCCCTGCGGGCTACAGTGTGACGCCGTCGAACGGAACGATCACCGTGACGAGCGCTCCGGTTTCGTTCGGAGTGACGTTCACGTCGATCACCTACACGGTGACGTTCATGGAGAGCGGGCTGACGAACGGCACCTTGTGGGCCGTGTCTCTCAACGGGGTCATCCTCGGAAGCAACGGGACGTCGATCAACTTCACGATGGTTCCGGGCACGTACAACTACCAGGTCGCGTTCATCCCAGGCTGGACCGCCACCCCGAGTTTGGGATCGGTCACTGTGGTCGGAACATCGATCATCGTGAACATCGCCTTCTCGATCAGGTAGGATCCAAGGCGATCGACGGAGCAACGCCCTCTGCAGAGCCCTGCGGGTCACCGGGCGATAGACTTCCTCGCCCAGGGCCCGTCCCGAGCGTATCCCAGATTGCGGTAGTACGCACGAGTGCCGACCGCGCTCATCACGCGCACTGCGGAGTGCCCGGCCAGAGCGCTGATTTCTTCGGCGCGGCGGAGCAGGCTCTGGCCCAGGCCGCGGTGCTGGAAGACTCCCGGATGCGGGGCCGAGTCACCGACCGCTACCTCGGGCCCTAGGACCTTGAGTTCACGGACGATCGGGATCTCCGGCCCCGAGGCGGGCAGCCGGAGGCGGAGGAATCCTGCGAGAGCTCCGCTTTGGGGCGCAGTCCACTGGAGGAAGACCTCGGAGCCTCCCCCGGCCGCGTAGGTCGTCTCGTGGAGCTCGAGGGTCTCCTGGGGGAGCGTCGCCCGGCGGCCGACCTCGCGGCAGCGCAAACAGGCGCATCGGGATCCGCGGGCTTCGAGACGCCGCATGGCGAGCTGGCGGACGTTGCTCGTTCGGACCCCGGCCGCGATCAGCCGAGAGGGGATGTCGCGTTGGATCCGCTGGATCCGGACCCACGGAGGGACCCGGGACTTGATCTGGGTCAGCAGCTCGACGGTGGTCTCGAGGTCGTACGGCGCGTAGCGACCGGCCCGGTGCTCTTCGAAGAGGGCGGTCCCGGCCAAGACGAGCGTCGGGTAGATCTTGAGCATGTCCGGACGGTAATTCGGGTCCCCGAACAGACGCTCGAAGCCCGCCAGGTCCCGTTCGGGGGTCATCCCGGGGAGCCCGAGCATCATGTGATAGCAGACCTTGAGGCCCGAGTTCCGCGCGGTGCGAGTCGCTCGGACCACGTCGGTCGCGGAGTGCGCTCGACCGACGTGCTCAAGGACAGGCTCTTCGAGGCACTCGACGCCGATCTCGACCCGGGTGACTCCCGCGTCGAGGAGGAACGGCAGGACCCGCTGGTCGCACCAGTCGGGGCGGGTCTCCACGGTCAGGCCGACGAGGCGATGCTCGGCGGATTCATTGCGGGCTTGAGCTTCGGTCAGCGAGGCTGACGGAAGACCGTTCAGTCCCTCGTAGATCGCCCGGAAGACGCCCTCCTGATACTCCCGGGGCCGCGCCGGGAACGTCCCGCCCATCACGATGACCTCGACCTTGCTGGTGGGGTGACCGATCTCCTGGAGGGCTTGCAAACGATGCTCGGTGATCTTCCGAGCGTCCCAGTGGAACTGAGCCCCGCGCAGCGCCGACGGTTCCTGTCCGGTATAGCTCTGCGGGCTCAGGTCCCCCACGCCGCCCGGGCAGTAGGTGCATCGGCCGTGCGGGCACCGGGCGGGGGCCGTCATCACGGCGACCACCGCGACCCCCGAAAGGGTCCGGGTCGGCTTGCGTCGGACCTGCCCTTCGTACGATGCACGCTCCTCCGGAGGGAGCGAGGCGATCCAATCGACGTTCGAGAGGAGCTCCTTCGCTCCGCTCGCTTTGAGCCGAGCGAGCTTCTCCCGATGGATCGCCCCGGGGCCAGCGGTAGCATCCGGCGCGCCGCTCATCGGTGAAGCCAAGAGCGGGTCTCGCCGGTGACGACGTAGGGGGCCCGGCGCATCTCTTCGACCGTGCGGGCGCCCGAGAGGAACATGCCGACCCGTAGCTCGTAGATGATCTGCTCGAGCTCGCGCTTCGTCGGTTCGAACCCTTGAGATGCCGCCCGCAGGATGCCTCCGGCCATCCCGGCGGCGCTCGCCCCGAGGGCCAGGGCCCGCGCGACGTCGAGCCCGCTACGGATCCCGCCGCTCGCGATGACGGGGAGGCCGAGCGGGACCGTTTCGCGCACCGAAACCGGTGATGGCAGGCCCCAGTCCCAGAAGGTCTTCCCCACGCGCGCCTCGCGTTCCGCCCCCTGGTCGAGCGCACGGTAGTGCTCGACGGCCGCGAAAGAAGTGCCGCCGGTCCCGCTCACGTCGAAACCTCGTACACCGGAGGTGCGAAGTCGTTCCCCGACGCTCTGGGAGATTCCTGCACCGGTCTCCTTCGCGAGGACGGGGAACGACTTCGCGAGCGCGGCGATCTGAGCGAGGCACCCCTTCGCGCGTCGATCCCCCTCGGGCTGGACCATCTCCTGCAGGAAGTTGAGGTGGATGGCCAGCAGGTCGGCGTGGATGAGCTCCATCGCCCCGCGCGCGGCGTCCACGCCGATCCCTGCCGCGCCAGGGCCCTGCTCGATGAGCTGCGGAGCGCCGATGTTCGCGAGCTTGAGCGGGACGGGATGGCGCGCGACGCAGGCATAGCTCTCGGGGTACTGGCCCTTCAGGATAGCGGCCCGCTCGCTCCCTACGCCCATCGCGATCCCGAGCTCGGCGGCGGCGCGTGCGAGGTTCTCGTTGATCTTCGCGGCGTCCGGGAACCCCCCGGTCATCCCGGTGATCACGAGCGGAGCCCGGAGGGTCTTGCCGAAGAGCTTCGTCGAGAGCTCGATTTCGGCGAAATCGATCTCGGGCAGTGCGTTGTGGATCAGTTGAATGTCGTTCCAGTAGCGGTAGCGGCCCTCGACGTTCTTCCCGAGGACGACCTTGACGTGCTCCGCCTTGCGGTGGCTCAAGTCGAGCCCCGCGCTCGGATCCTCCTCAGCGGGGTTCGGCGCGTGCCCAGCTCCCATCGTTCATCGCTCCTGTGAGGGCGCGCGATAGCGCCCCATCCGAGAGTCCGCTAATAAGACCTGCGTTGACGCCGAACCTCGCGATCGCGCGCATGACGCCGACCTTCCCCCGGATCCCTCCCGTCACGTCCGGCGCGCCCGGCTCCGCATCGAGGGAGCGATAGACTTCGTCCGTGATCGCCCCGAGAACGGAGCGTCGCCCGGCGGTGCGCGGGGCGTATACGCCGGGGACGTCGCTCACAAAGACGACCCGGTCGGGGTGGAGGCTCTCGGCGAGCCGCAAGGCGATCATGTCGGCGGAGAGGATCGAGCTGCCCCACGCCCGGTCGTGCGTGACATCGCCGAAGGAGACCGGCATCCAGCCCGAGCGAAGGGCGGCGGAGAATGGCGCCAGGTCGATCGTCTCGAGCTCGCCCGCGGCCTGAACGGTATGGGTCGACATCGGTACCGACCAGGGCCGCGCTCCCGCGGCGACGAGCGAACGGAGAACGGCGAGGTGGAGCCGCCGGACCTCGGCGCTCACGATCGCGGCGCCCCGCGCACGGGCCGCGGCCGAGATCTCGGGGGCCGGAGGACTCGCGAGCCCGAACCGCACGGCGCCGGGGTGCCCGAAGCCACCGGCGCCGTGGAGGAGAATGACTCGGTGGGACTTTACCGCAGCGAGCTCCTCCGACAGGCGGGCGAGCACCTTGGGGCGAAGCTTCTCGATCTCCCGCTTCCGGGTGATCACGCTGCCGCCGAGCTTGATGACAGCCAGCGGGAGACCGGGACCGGCGGCGTTCTCCGCCATGACGGACCGAGGGCCTATTCGGCCGAGTCCGGGCCGGACCAAGTGTGGAAGAAGATCACCGAGCCGGCGAGCACGAAGACGGGCCCGACGAGGTAGATCATCTGGAAGAAGGTGATGTACCACCAGGTCATCAATAGGCCGATCCCGCAGAGGACCGCGGCGAGGATGATCCAACCGAGCGTGCTCCCACGGATCGGGGGCGAATGATGATCGGAGGAGGAATGCTCCTCGCCGTAGGACGACATCGGGCCGAAGAGGTCCGTCCCCCTCTAAATCGGTTCGGTTGGAGGTCCAAAGCGCTCGTTCCGGGGTAGTGTGAAGGAATCGGTTGATGGCGGGGGAACCTCTCCCCTGATCGGGACCGTAAAGAACCGAGGAGGAAGAGAGGCCCATGAGAGAGAACACCGTCCAACCGATAGAGCTTGCCCATCTGCT
>JBOGRR010000013.1:0-21627 GCA_050749765.1 Thermoplasmata archaeon
CTGCTACGTGGTCGAGCACAACTTCACCGGTCAATTTGCGAACCTGATGCGCGAGGCCGTCCCTCGACACTACGCGAAGTTGCGATCCGTGCTTCGCTTCGATGGGCACTCGTTCCGCGCCCCGGAGCTCGCCCAGTTGCTCTCGGGAGGCCCCTGAAGATGGTGCAGTCGGCGAAGCCGGTCCAACCGATCTGGTGCCCTGGGTGCGGCGACTTCGGGACCCTGGCATCGATCAAGAAGGCCGCTTTGGAGTTGAAGATCCCGACCCACGAGTTCGCACTCGTTGGAGGGATCGGTTGCTCGGGTGCGATCCACAACTTCCTCGAGGTCAACGGGATCCACGCGCTGCACGGACGCCTCCTCGCCCAGGCCGTGGGGGTCAAGCTCGCGAACCCTCAGCTCACGGTCGTCGCCGCCGGGGGCGATGGCGATGGGTACGCCATTGGCATGGGGCACTTCATGCACGCGTTCAAGAAGAACGCCTCGATCCTCTACCTCGTCATGAACAACGAGACCTATGGGCTGACGAAGGGGCAGGCCTCCCCGACGAGCCAGATCGGCTACGAAGGGAACGTCGAGCACCCGTTCGACGCGATCCTGACCGCCCTGTCGATCCCCGTGCCGAACTTCATCGCGCGCACCTTCTCGGGGGACCCGAAGACGATGACCGCGACGATCATCGAGGCGCTGAAGTTCAATCAGGCGCATCGCGGCTTCGCCTTCATCGAGGACCTCTCTCCGTGCGTCACCTACAACGACACCTACAAGCTCTGGCGTGAGAAGATCCAGGACGTCTCCAAGCTTGAGGGATACGACCCCTCCAACCGCCAGACGATGTTCCGACTCTGCGAGGAGACCCGCGGAAAGGGAAAGATCCCCGTGGGGGTCATGCACCGTCCCGGACCCGACGAAGCCGATGAGATCGGGCTCGAGAAGGCGCTCGTGCCGGACGACGTCGGCCCGGCGCGCACCGACATCACGATCGAGGGGAACGTCGCCGCCTACACGAAGCTCCTGCGCGGCGTCGCCTAGTCCGACGCGACGGCCCGAGTCGATGTGGCTCGGGATCGACGACACCGACAGTCCGAGCGGCGGGTGCACCACGCACCTACTGAGCGAACTGCTGGCAGCAGCTCGCGAGCGAGGGATCGACCTCCTGGGGTACCCGCGTCTCGTGCGTCTCAACCCGAACGTCCCATGGAAGACCCGGGGAAACGCCGCCCTCAGCGCGCACTTCGGTCACGGACGAGGTCCGACCGAGCCGGTCGGCGAGATCGCGGGACGCCCGATCGTCGCGCATCGACGAGGGGTGGATCTGCCGGCGGCCCAAGCCCACGCCTGGATCGAAGATGCGTGGGCGATCGTCCGGAAGGGGGCCCGACGCTCGGACGAAGGGACCGACCCCGCGCTCGTCGCGAGCCGGTCGATGCTGCCCGCGTCGTGGTATTGGCGGGCCGTCCGCGAGATCGTCGAGATCGACGCCACGCGTCGTGCCCTCGTGGCCGTCGGCGCGGAGTTCCGGACCGACGGGTCGGAACGAGGACTAGTCGGCGCGGCCGCGAGCATCGCATGGCCCGCCCGACAGCGTACCTATGAGCTGATCAGCTACCGGGCGCCCGAGCGGGTGGGGACCCCGAGAGCGGTCGATGCCCGATCCGTCCGCCGGGCCCAATCTCGTCACCGTTCCCTCTTCCTCTGCTACGACGAACGGACCCGACGACTGCTCGTCGCCCCTCACACTCCCTGCCCGATCCTGTTTGGGCTCCGCTCTCGTTCCCCGGGTCCTGCGCTCGAGGCGCGCGAGGAGGTAGAGAGCGAGCCGGTCGACCGTTGGGTCGTTTTCGCGACCAACCAGGGCACGGGCGACCATCTGCGCACGATCGAGGTCGATGAGCTCGCTCCCATGACCTCGGGGCGCATCGTCGGGGCGGTGAGTCGAGCCGGGGCCTCGTTGCGCGGAGGTCACGTCACGTTCACGATCGTCGATGGCGCACGTCGAGAGCTCGAGTGTGTCGCCTACGAGCCGACCAAGACGCTCCCTCGCGTGGCGCGCCATCTCGAGAACGGGGACCGGGTCGTGGTCTGGGGCTCGCGGGATGCGGCACCGGTGCTCCGGGTCGAGGGGATCGAAGTCCTCCGCTGGAGCCCACAGCGGGGAGCCCTGCGACCCCCGCGCTGCGAAGGATGCCAGCAAGCATCCCACTCGCTGGGGCGCCAGCGCGGCTATCGATGCCGCGGCTGCGGGCGCCGCTGGCCCCCGGAAGCGGGCCGCCGGGACCGATCGGCGCCGCCCGCGCCTACGGGGACCTATCACCCGACCCCCTCGGCCCGTCGCCACCTCGCTCCGCTCGGTCCGCCGGCCGGCCGGGACGGCTTCGCGCTCGGTCGAGCGGTCTAATTAGTCGCTCGTCGGTGGGCTCGGCATGAGCCCAGGTCCTCTGCGAGGGTTCCGGGACTACCCGCCGCCGGAGGCGGGCGCCCGGTCCGAGATCCTGTGCCGGATGCGCGCCGCCGCGCGCCGGTTCGGCTTTGTCGAGCTCGAGAGCCCGAGCGTAGAAGCCCTCGATCTCTACACGACGAAGAGCGGTGCGGAGATCGCGAAGCAGGTCTGGGCGTTCCAGGACAAGGGTGGGCGCGACGTCGCCCTCGCCTCGGAGACGACCCCCTCGCTCGCTCGCATCTTCGTCGACCTAGCCAAGGCCGAGCCGCTGCCGGTCAAGTGGTTCACGATCTCGAAACTCTGGCGCTACGAGGAGCCGCAAGCCGGCCGGACCCGGGAGTTCTCCCAGTTCAATCTCGATGTGCTGGGCGTCCCGGGGGTCGAAGCCGAGGTCGAGGTCCTCGCGGCCTCCTCGGCGGTCCTCGACGCCGCCGGCGCGAAAGGTCTGTACGCCTTCCGACTCAACGACCGAGAGCTCGCGGAAGGGATCGGGCGCGCGCGGGGCGTCACCGACCTCGCCCGATTCTTCCGCGCCGTCGACCGCTTCCGCAAGACGAGCGCCTCCGAGTTCGTCCGCGAGCTCGAGGAGAGCGACGTCGCCGGCTCCGCAGCCCGCGAGCTCGAGGAGACGCTGCGGGCGGCCGGCACCGGCACGCCCGCGGCCGACGCCGAGCGTCTCTTCGCGCGGCTCGAGGGGCTCGGATTGGACGCGAGCGGTCGAGCCGGGCTCGAGCGAATGCGCGCCCTGCTCCGGCGCGCGGAGGTCGCGGGCCTCACGGAGCTCCTCTGGGTCGACCCGACCGTCGTCCGGGGGCTCGCCTACTATACCACCTCGGTGTTCGAAGCGTTCGGTCGGGTGGGGGACCCGCGCGCGCTCTTCGGGGGAGGCCGCTACGACCGGCTCATCGAGCTCTTCGGCGGACCACCGACCGCGGCGTGCGGGCTCGCGATCGGGGACCAGACCCTGGAAGCGCTCCTGCGCGCGAACGACCGATGGCCCGAGGGCGAACCGCCCGTCGACATCTACGTGATCGCGCTCGGGGAAGCGCAGCGCGAGGAGGTGCTACGGATCGTGGGCGAGCTCCGGGCCCGCGGCGTCAGCGCGGACTTCGATCTCCTCGGACGGACGTTCCCTCGCCAGATGAAGGAGGCGGCGCGTCGCCGAGCGAAGAAGGCGTGGATGCTCGGGCTCAAGGAGGCCGCGCCGGGCGCGATCACCGAGCGCGATCTTTCGACGGGGGCTCAGCAGGAGCTTCCTCGGGATGCGGCGTCACGGTCGGCGTGAGCCCTTCGATCGTATCGGCGTCCCAGAGCAGGATCCCTGGCGGGGACTCCGCGTCCTCGACGTAGCCGTACCAGTAGACGACGGCGCCCTCCCCGAAGATCTCGGTGTACGGCCCGAGCTGGCGTTTCAAGTTCTTGCGCAGCTCGACGTCGTCGCCGAAGTTCGCCTTCGACTCGATCCAGGTGATCTTCTGCCCGAAGAAGTAGATCGGGTCGTCCAGGAGCGCGTCCGGCGTCTTCGCGTACTTACCGCGAAGGTCCTTTTCCGTCCGGTAGCCGATCCCGTGCTTCTCGAGCCAGCGCTGCATGCGCTCTTCGCCCTTCAGGCCCCGCGCGCGCTGGATGTCCATCCCCCGTGGAGAGTAGATCTCGTCGGCGGCGAGCAGGAGCTCGACCTCGGTCCGCATCCGGGCGTCGGGAGCGGTCTCGGGGTGCAGGAAGACCTGCCAGACCTTGCGCTTCGGGATGCCGAGCTCTTTGAGCATCATCTGGCCCATGAGCACTGGCGGGAACTTCCACTCGTGCGCGATGTCGAGCAGGGTACGCCCCCGCTTCCACTGGCTCGCCATCCGGGGGACCTGACGCTGGACCGGATAGAATCTACGCGTCGCGTCGCGGGTCACCCGATGCGTGTGGATCACCGTGAGGAGCTCCTCGTCGAGGTGCTCCTCGTGGGCGATGCGATGCACGTCCTCGACGGTCGCGAGGGCGTCGTAGAGGCGGCGGTAGGTCGCGCGGTCCATCAGCGGTCGAAAGCTCCCCAGAGGATGACCCCACGACGCGGGCTCGCACAAAAGCTCTGGCCCGTTCCCGAGCGGGTCAGTCCTTCCAATCGATGCCGATCGTGCGCGCTCCGACCTTCGCCACCGGCGGGCTCCGACGCTTGTGGCGGTGCTGGAGGACGCGGGCGATCAACCCACGGACGATCTCGGGCCCGACGCCGGCCCGGCGGGCGATCTCCTCTTCGCTCAGGCCGAGCTCGTGGCCGTAGAGGACCCGGTCGATCTCGGCATACGGCACCCCCAGCTCCTCCTCGTCGGTCTGACCCTCCCAGAACCCCGCGCTCGGGGCGCGGTCGCGGATCTGCGCTGGCAGCCCGAGGCGCTCCGCGATCTCGCGGACCTGCGTCTTGTACAGATCTCCGATCGGCAGGAGGTCGACCGCCCCGTCGCCGAACTTGGTGAAATAGCCGAGCAAGAGCTCCGACTTGTTGCCGGTCCCGACCACGACGCGCCGGCGCTCGCGCGCGAGCGCGTAGAGGATCGACATGCGGATGCGGGACTTCGTGTTGCCGACCGTCACGCGGTCGGCGACCTCCGGGAGGCTCGCGCGGAACGCGCCCTCGATCGGAGCGATCGGGACCGTGCGCGAGGCGATCCCGAGCGAAGCGGCGAAACGCTCGGTCTCTCGCACCAGGTCGGGATCGAGGCCCTCGTCGGGCATCAGGACCGCGAGGACCTTGGGAGCCCCCACCGCATCCCTCGCGATCCGGGCGACCAGCGCGCTATCGATGCCTCCCGATAGTCCGAGCACGACCCCCTCGTTCCCGTGGTAGAGGGAGTGGGAGCGCACGAACGAGCCGATCGTCTCCTCCGCGTGGGCCGGGAGGCGGGGAACGAGGTCGGCGCTCATGCCTCGACGCCGAGTCCTTCGAGCTCGTAGAGACGACGGTGCTCGGCGCGGCAGTCGCACTCGAGCGCGTCGAGGAGGGAGAACTCCTGAGTGAGCGACGCCTCGTGGATCGCTCGGAGCACCGGCCGATCGCACGCTCCGCAGTTGTGCGGCCCTCGCGCGAGCCCCCCCGCGGTCGGGAAGGAGACGAGGCGTGCCGTGCCCCGTTTCAGGGCCCCGCCTCGGAGGGCGTCGACGACGCTCCACAGCCACGGGGGCCGGTACTGGCGGCGATGGTAGAGCCACTCGACGACGGTCCCGTTCTGGATGTGCACGGGGTTCACCGAGAGGGCGTCGAAATGGGCTGCGGCCTCTCCGATCGACCGGACCACGTCCTCGGTCGACTCTCGCTCGGTGAGGTAAGGGGGTTTGAGCAGCAGGTAGCCCTTGGCCCGGTACCCCAGTCCGCGGACGCGATCGGCCGCGGCGAGGTACTCGCTCGGAGGCGAGCCCTTGTTCACGAAGCGCTGGAGCACGATCGGATCGGTCGACTCGAGGCCCAGCGCGACCTCGATCTCACCGGGGAATACCGCGCGCAGGGGGGCCAACGTCTCGGCCGTGGGGAACTCGGGCAGGGTCTCGAAGAGGAATCGTCGCGCCCCCGAGAATCCACGCAGGATCTCGATTCGGCTCTCGGGATCGACCTCGCGGTCATCGAGGAAGCTTCCCGAGGTGTAGACCTTGACGTACGGCTCCCCCTGGTAGCGAGCGAGCGCACGTGCGAGCTGCTCGCGGAGCTCTCCCGGGGTCGCCGAGCGACCGAGCGTGTCCTTCGAGTAGCCGCACATGGAGCACCCCTTGACATCCGCCCAGTAACACCCACGGGTCTTGAGGATCAGAACGAAGGCCCGCACTCGCTCCGCGCCGAGCGCCTCCTCCTCGACCCATTGGTTCACGAACCGGCCCGCAGCGTCCGGTGGCGCCGGCTCCGGCCGCCGCTCTTCGGCGACCGAACGTGCGAGCGACGGACCGTTCACGACTCCTCCAACTCGACCGAGATCGGGTCGAGGTCCGAGAGATGCAGGGTCTCTCGCAGGGACGCCGGCGCGATGAATTCCACGACGTCCTCGTAGTGCGTGCGGTCCGGTCGGATGAGGTGGCCCGCCGCGCTCTCGATCCGCGCGCGAATGCAGGTCGCCCCTCCGAAGGTTCGCCCGCTCGCCTGGAACCCCTCGATCCGGATCCCGGCCCAGTGGCGGACGAGCCCCGACCGTCGCAGCATCTCCCCTTCCAGACGGACGTTGAGGGTGCCGGGGAACGGCACGTATCCGATCCGCTCGGGAAACTGCTGCGCGTAGCCCGGTTGAGTGAGGTAGTAGCGCCCTTCGCCGAGGCCCGAGACCACGATCCCCTTCAAGTCGATGCGGGCGGGTCCCTCGAAGATCCGTCGCAGCGACTGGAATTCCGATCGCAGCACATCGATCCCCTGCGTCGTCACGCTGACCACCGGCCGTCGGCCGTGGAGCGTGCGCGCGATGTCGCCCTGCCGTTCGAGCGAGAGCAGGTAGCGGTCTGCGGCCTGCTGGCTCGCGCCGATCCGCGCTCCGACCTCTCGCGAAGTGATCTCGATCGCCGCCCGGTCCGCACCCGCGCCGGCGAGGACCTTCAACACCCTCATCTCTTCCGAGCGCGAACGTCGGGAGCGGGTCGCGGGATCGCCCACTTCGCTCATGAACGCCCCCCGAAGTCCGAGTGGAGGCTCGCCACGCTCGAGCCGCGAACGATGAGACGACCCAAGCGCCGCGTGCCCGTCGGAGCGCGCTCCTCTGCCTCCTCGAGGACGAAGTTGAGGTGCTCGTCGCTTCCCAAGAACCGGCCCACGACCGTGCGCCCGTCCTTGAGACGGAGCTCGACGCGCTTTCCACCGATCCGGCCGAGAAGGCCGGGCACGTTCGTTGCCATCGCCGGTGAGGAGGGAGTCTTTCCTTAAAGTATGCGGGCGGCGACGGCTCGATGTTTTGAGAGGGCGTGCCTCCTCGGCGATATGCCCGGATCGAGCCCGGTCGCGAAGGGCCTGGACGACGTGATCGTGGGGCGCTCGGCGATCAGCCTCGTGGACGGCGAGGCCGGGAGCCTCATTTATCGAGGCTTCGACCTCCCGGAGCTCGTCCCCGGCACTCCGTACGAGTCGATCGTTCACCTGCTCCTCTTCGGGGACCCTCCCTCGGCGGACCCGGCCCCCGACGTGAGCGAAGAGCTCGCCCAGCGTCGTCGGCTCGCCACCGAGGAGTTCACGGTCGTCGACGCGCTGCCGATCGACCTGCCGCCGCTCGAGGCGATGCGTACGATCCTCTCCTCGATGGGCCACGGTCGCTACGGATACCCTCCCACGCCTTCCGACGGTTACGACCTGATCGCCCGACTCCCGATCCTCTTCGCACGGTATGTGCGACGCACCCAGGGCCTTGCAGCGGCGCCGATGGTCGACGGTCTCTCCCAGGTCGAGACCTACCTCCAGCAGCTCCTCGGGAGGGAGGCGTCCGCGGCCCAGGTCCGCGCGCTCGAAGGGTACTTCGACATGCTCGCGGACCACGGGATGAACGCCTCCACGTTCGCACTGTGCATCGCGATCTCGACCGAATCCGACCTGATCAGCGCGGCGACCGCCGCGCTCGGGGTCCTCAAAGGGCCGCGACACGGCGGTGCACCGAGCTTGGTGCTCGACATGCTCGACGCGATCGGCACCCCCGAGCACGCCCCCCGGTGGATCGAGGAGCGGTTGGACCGCAAGGAACTCCTCTTCGGTTTCGGTCACCGGGTCTACAAGACGGACGATCCGCGTTCGATCCTCCTGCACCAGCTCGCGCGCGAGATCGCCGAGCCGGCCCGCCTCCGCCTGGCGGAGGCGGTCGAGGGCGCCGCGCTCGCGGCGCTGCGCCGGCGTCGCCCGCAGGCGCGGATCTACACGAACGTCGAATTCTACGCGGGGGTGTTGCTCGAAGCGGTCGGTCTGACTCGAGCGTGCTTCACGCCGACGTTCGCGATCGCGCGAACCGCCGGATGGTCCGCTCATGCGATCGAGCAGTCGATCGGGAACCGAGTGATCCGACCGGACGTCCTCTACGATGGACCCGCGCCGGGACGTCGCTGGCCTCGCCCCCGACCCGGTCGTTCGTAGGCGGCGGCCCACCAACCTCCCTCATTTAAGCGGGAACCGGATCCAAGGAGCGATGACGACCGCCCACACGGCCGGCAGTGAATATCCTACGCAGGGGAGCGTTCTCACCGCTGGGACCGTAACGACGTTCATTGGCTTCCTCGTGATCGTGGTCTCGGCGATCCTCATCGATGCCCTTTCGCCGTCGGTCGGTGCGCTCCAGACCCAGCAGATGTTGGATGGCGCGTACGTCGGATTCGTGATCATCGTGGTCGGGATCGCCTTGGTCTTTGTGGGCCGCTCACGGCGGCCGGCGCCGCGCCGATAGCGTCCCCATCACATCCGCTGACACGGCCCCGCTCCCCGGGGGTCCACATAATTAGGGGGCGATGGTCACAATAGGTAGGAACCTATGCCGAACCACTGCCCCGACTGTGGCGCCGAAATGGAATTCGAGAGCCGACCGGCCTCCGTTCGGATGGGTACCTGTGCCGATTGTGGGCGCGCGAGCACCATGGTCGAGGGTACGCTCTCGCCCGCTGCTCCGCTGGCCGGGGCCGCCCTCCCCGAAGGGGATGGCGAGCAGCCGATCTGCGACAATTGCGGAGCGGTCCTCGCGTTCCGTATCGCGTCGGGCGACGGAGTGCAGGCGGTGTGTTCCGGTTGCCATGCCGTCAGCCACTACGTGAGCGCGCAGTCTGCGGTCTCGGCACCTCGGTTCCGCGATCGACCGCCCCCCCGCGACGACTCCCGAGGGGAGGGGCGAATGTCGAGCTCGGCCCGACCGTGCCGCGAGTGTGGTGGCGCTCTACGCTTCTCCACAAACGAGGACGGGACGACGTCCGCCGAGTGCACGGCGTGCGGTAATCGCTTCACGCTTCCGCCCCGACGGGACGGAGATTCGCGCGGCCCCAGCCGTGGGCGCTTCGGACCACCGCGCGGGGCTGGGGGTCGGTTCGGAGGGCGCGCCGGCGGCGGTGGTGGCTGGGGTCGAGGTCCCCCGCGCGGGGGGGGCGGAGGCCGTTCGGGATCCTATTCCCGGCGCCCGAGCCGCGACTCCGATGACAGCGGCGACGGCGATCGCCGCCGGGACCGCAAGCGCCGACGCGATTCGGATTAGATCGATCGGCCCGCGTCGTTCGGAGAGCGGTCCCTCGACCTCCAAGACCGATCCCAGCGGAGCGAACCCGCGTCGATCGCTCGAGGATATCGCCTACGGTGAACTCGCGCTCGGCGATCCGGCACGCTCAGAGTATCGCACGTTCTCGTCGCTCGGGCTCGGGCACCGCGCGCGGCAACGCGAGGCTCCCTCAATACTCCCGTTCGTTCGCGGGGGGAGAGCCACATCGATATCCGCCGGCCCGTGATGGGCACGCGATGGTCGCACCGAGGTCGAGCGACCCTCCCGGAGGGGTGGGCGGGACCGATCACCTGCACGCTCCGACTCCCGACGGGCGCCTCTACTGGAGCGAAGATCGCTACCAGCAGGAGCTGGACCAGCTGTTCTTCCGGAGCTGGCTCAACCTCGGGCCCGAGGAGCTACTACAGGGAACCGGCCGCTTCCTCTCGCAAGAGATCGGTCCCGAGAGCGTCGTCGTCGTCCGAGGGACGGACGGCGCCCTGCACGGTTTTTACAACGTCTGCCGACATCGTGGCTCCCGGCTCACCGACGCGCGGGCGGGGGACTGGGGTCGCTCGATCATCTGCCCCTATCACGCGTGGACGTACGGATTGGATGGGCGCCTGCTCGCGGCCCGGGACACCGAAACTCTCGCCGACTTTCCGCGGGACGAGTTCGGGCTCCATCCGGTCCGAACGGAGACGCTCGCCGGCTTCGTCTGGGCGAACCTCGATCCGGCGGCCGCTCCCCTGCGGGCGAGCTTCGGAGCCTTCTTCGATCGGTACGACCCGCGCCTCTTTCGTGGGCTCCGGCAGGGTGCTCGGCAGAGCTACACGGTCGAGGCAAATTGGAAGCTCCTCGTCGAGAACTTCTCGGAGTGCTATCACTGCGCCCCGGTCCATCCGGAGCTTAACCGCATCACGCCGTATCGTTCCGGGGGCAACGATGCTTGGTTCCGCTCCGGGGCGGATCGTTCGGAGTTCGCCGGCGGGTGGATGGAGCTTGCCGAAGATTATACCTCGATGGTCCGTTCGGGGCATACCCGCCGCCCCGCGCTTCCCGGGCATGCGCCGCGGGATCTCCGGCGGATCTCCTACTACGTGCTCTTTCCCAATCTGTTCGTGAGCTTGCACCCCGACTACCTCATGGTCCATCGCGCCTGGCCGATCGGGCCGACCCGTTCGCGCGTGGAGAACGAGTTCTACTTCGCGGCCGACGCCGTGGGAGCTCCCGACTTCGACCCGGGCGACGCGGTCGGGCTTTGGGACGAGATCAATCGTCAGGACTGGAGGGTCTGCGAGCTGGCCCAATTGGGCTCGAGATCGCACGTCTGGCACGGGGGCCGTTACAGTGCGGCCGAGTCGATGATCTACGACTTTGATGCGTATCTCGAGGAGCGGCTCGGGGCGAGCGGCACCCGCCCCGAGACGCGAAAGACCGTGTACGATTCGAAGTAGCAACCGTCGTCGAGTCGCTCGCGCAGGCGCGCGGCGATGGCCTTCGCCTCGGCGGCCTGGAACCGACCGGCCTCGACCTCCGCGGCGAGGAAGTCGTCCAGGACCGGAAGGAACCCCTGCTCCCCTTCCGTCCGGATCACCGTCGTCTGCGCAGAGATATCCATCTCCTCGAGGCCGAGCTCCCGGAACTGCGTCGGCACGTCCCGGATCGCCCACGGATGACGGATCTCGGCGCAGAACGCGTCGACGAGCCGCCGATCGATCTCGGGATCTCCCGTGGCGATGGTGTGGGTCGCCTGATCGAGATCTCCAACGATGAGCCAACCCCCCGGGGCCGCGACACGGTGCATCTCGCGGATCGCACCCGCAGGGTCGGGAAGGTGCTCGAGCACGATATTCGAGCTGACCCGGTCGAACCCTCCGTCGGGGAAGGGGAGCGTCGTCGCGCTCCCGACGCGAAAATCGATCGAGACCGTGGCGACCGGGCGCGTCTCGCGCTGGGCGATCGCGATCATCCGCTCGCTGAGATCGACGCCTGTGAGCTCCCCGCCCGGGGCCAGCAGCGGCGCGAAGGTGCGGGTCAAGTTTCCGATCCCGCACCCGACGTCGAGGACCTTCAGGCCGGGCGCGAGCCGCAGGAACGCGAGCTCCCGCGCTCGATCCTTCTCGATCCGCATGATCTGATTCTGCCGGCTGCGCTCGAGGAACCGAACGTACCACCCCGGATCGGAGGAGGCGTCGACGCCGAACCACCCGCGATGCGTGGGGGTCGACGCCGTCATCGTTCATCGGAACGAGGACGTGTACATGAAACTCCGCCCCATCGGCCTGCGGTGTGCCCCCGGAGCCCCTCGATCGACCGGCACGGGCCCGCACCGAGAATCGTATGAAGCCAGGGCGACTAGCCCGGACGACGGGGGGTCGGATGAGCGTTCACGATCGATCGATCCGCGCTCCGGACGGCGGGACGCTCGTCGTCACCGAAGGCGGTGCCCGAACCGGGCCGCTCGTCTTCGCTCTCCACGGTACGCCCATGTCGGGGCAACTGTACGCCCCGCATGCCGAGGACGCGCGCCGTCGGGGGATCCGCCTCGTAAGCTACGACCGGCCGGGCTATGGGGGGTCCACCGCTCGGCCGGGTCGCTCGATCGCGAGCGCTGCATCGGATGTTGCCGCGATCGCCGACGAGCTCGGCGTCGAACGGTTCGGGGTCTGGGGGATCTCGGGCGGTGGGCCGCACGCGCTGGCCTGTGGGGCGCTACTTCCGAAGCGGACCGTCGCCGTCGTGGCCCTCGCCTCCCCGGCCCCGTACCCGGCGGAAGGGCTGGACTGGCTCAAGGGCCAGGGCGAATCGAATGTCGCCGAATTCCACGCGTCGATGAAGGGGGGCGATGCGCTCGAACAGTTCCTGCGCCCCGCTCGCGAGGCGTACTTCTCCTCGGACCCCGACGCGGTCCTGCGCGAGATGGAGACGCTCCTGAGCCCGGTCGATCGGGCCGTGTTTACGGGGGAGCTTCGCGCCCATCTGTCGGAGTCCGCTCGTCGTGGCCTCCGACCGGGGGTCGCGGGTTGGCGAGACGACGACCTCGCGTTCGTGCGCCCGTGGGGATTCGACGTGAAAGAGGTCCATGTCCCCGTCACTCTGTGGCAAGGGAAGGAGGACCTCTTCGTGCCGTACGCCCAGGGGCGTTGGCTGGGGGACCGGATCGAACACGCCGTGAAGAACCTGACCGATGAGGACGGACATCTCACGCTGTACCAGCACCGGATCCCATCGGTCCATTCCTGGCTCATGTCCTACTTGCGCCGGTAGTTCCGGGGCCGCTCGGCCCTCAGCGCCCGAGTTCGAACCTCTAGATCCGACCGCGCTTCGGCCCAGGGTAGTTCGCGGACGGTGACGAAAGCTCCTTCTGCCGGTCACCGTTGCCGAAGCACTACCCTTCTCCGGCCTGGAACGGACGATCTGCGGCGAGATCTATCGGGCCGAGGCCGGTCGGGCAACGCGGTGGTAGCGCGTCCTACGCGTGCGGTTCGGGTTCGGCTCATCCTTCAGTAAATCGGGGTCGACCGACCCGTCCGTCCCAACGGTGCGTGCGCGGAGGAGCGCGGCGCTCGCCGGAGGCGCTCAGTCCATCGAGACATTCGAGCGGAGGTAGGCGCGCACTGCCAGCGCGAGCAGAGCGAACGTCTCCAGAGCGAGGACGACGATCTCGAGCCCGTTGTGGGCGTTGAGCGCGGAGAAGTAGCCGTTGCGCGCGGTATCGGCGATGTAGGTGAGCGGGTTCACGACGAAGATCACCTGGAGCGCGCCGGGCAGGCTCGAGCTGAAGGGGTAGTAGACCGTCGAGGCGAAGCTCACGAAGAAGATCACGAGGATCTGGATGCTGTTGTAGGCATTGTTCGACTTCACCAGGGCCGCGAGGAGGAGCATCAGCGCGCCGAAGAAAACCGATCCGAGGGCGATCGACCCGAAGATCACGAGGACTCCGGTGACCGTCAGCGTGGACGCTCCGATCAGTACGACCGATAGGGCGAGCATCAGCCCTGCACCGCCCAGCCCGAAGAGGATCGCCGTGAACATGATCCCGAAGAGATACTCCGTACGCGTGAACGGACCGACCAGCAGTTGGGCGAGCATCCCGAAGCGGCGGTCGGCCCACAACATGCTCCCGCCGACGGTGCCGGCCATTACGGCTTGGTAGGCCATGATCCCCGGCGTGAGGAACCCGAGGTAGCTGCTCGAGGTGCCGGAGCTCGTGATCTGGCTCGCGAATCCATAGCCGAAGAAGACGAGGTACATGGCCGGAAGGCCGAGCAGGATCACGAGGCTTGCCGGGTCGGTGTTGACCCGGATGTTCCGGACGATGAGCCGCAGGAGGTTAGGGACTGGCATGGGTCTCCTTGGCCGAGCTGATCGAACGCAGGAATACGTCCTCGAGCGTGTTCTGCCGGACGGTGAGCCACTCCATCTGGACCCCGAGGCGCTGCGCGAGCTCGACGATGCGCGCGAGCGACGCCTTGGTGTCGTCAACGAGCAGGATCGCGGAACTCCCCGAGATGGTGATGGTCGCGCTCGAGCCGAAGACGGTGTTCAGCTCCGGATAGAAGCGCGGGGCGTCCGCGTCGCCCACGACCAGGTCGATCGTTCGCTTCCCGCTGTAGAGGCGCTTCAGGTTCGACACCGTGTCGAGCGCGAGGATCCGGCCCTCGTCAATGACGGCGATCCGATCGCAGAGGTAGTCGGCCTCCTCGAGGTTGTGCGTCGTGAACACCACCGTCAGACCCTTTCGGACCTGGTCGCGGATCGAGTCGAGCAGGGTACGACGCATCACGACGTCGAGGCCGACGGTCGGCTCGTCGAGGAAGAGGATGTCCATGTCGTGAACGAACTCTCGCGCGACCTGGACCCGGCGCTTCTGACCGCCGGAGAGGTCGAACGAGCGCTGCCGACGGATCTCGCGGAGGCCGAAGCGCTCGATCAGAGCCTCGCTCCGACGACGACGCTCCTCCTTCGGGACCCCCCACAAGAATCCGTAGAGGTCGAGATTCCCCTCCACGCTCGTGAAGTCGAACGATTCGCCCTGTTGGACGACCCCGATCCGCTCGCGGATCTTCCGCCCGTCCTTCCGCGCGTCGCGACCGAGTATCCGTAGCGTGCCCGAAGTCGGTTGGATCAACGTCGTCATCGCCTTGATCAGCGTCGATTTGCCGGCACCGTTGCGCCCAAGAAGACCGAAGACCTCCCCCCGACCGACCGAGAAACTCACGCCCGCGAGGGCGGTGCGCTTGCCGTCGTAGCTGTGGCGGACGTCTTGGGCGACGATGACCGGCTCCGCGCCGGTGGATTCGAGAGGCTGCGACATCGGAGTTCCTTCGGTCCGTGGAGGGGTTTCGGTCGAGCAGGTATTGGCCCTTGCTCACCCGGAGTGACCGCCCTCGGTTCGGGCCGAGGCGACCCACCGACGGCCATTAAGGTGGCGTTCGAAATGACGACGGGCCACTACGGTTTCGCGGGAGGAGACGCCGGCGGCGCCGGCGGTCGGCGGTGGACCCGGGGATAACCGATCGCCCACCCAACTGCGACGACGGCGATCAAGATCCCAGCGAGCAGCACGTAGCCCGAGATCCCTTGGAGCCCGAGGAACGTCGCAGGCCCGGCGGGCGCGTTGACCGAGAGCTGGAACGAGCTGGTCGCGACCACGGCGCCGAGGGTGGCGGTCACGTTCACCGTGACCGTCTCGCTGATGTTCCCGGCATCGAACGTGACGGACGCGCCGCTAGAGGCGTTGAGGCGTCCTTCGCTTGAGCTCCAGGTCCAGCGATACAGTACGCTGGTGGGGCACGCCCCCGGCGCGCAGGAGGGGACGGCCGTGATCGACACCGACCCACCAGCGCCCACGCTCGAGGTCGGTACCGATACCGTGAGTCCGGCGAGGGAGTCGTTCGACAGGATCGACACCGCGCTCGCGCCGGCGTTGGTGACGTACATCTCACCGTTCGGAAGCAGGGCCGGGGCGATCGGCTCGGCCGCGACCGGTATCGCGCCCACCACGTCCCCCGTGGAAGGGTCGATCGCGGTCAAGTTGTTGGAACCGTAGTTCGCTACGTAGAGGAACCCCGAGAGGCCGTTATAGAAGATGCCCATGGGATTGAGACCGACCGGGATCGACCCGATCAACGTGTTCGTCGCAACATCGAAGAGCATCAATTGGTTCGTCACGAACGAAGAGATGTAGAGCGTGCTGCTCGCGGAGTCGTACGCCATCAGCGTGGGACCGGCGCTGAGCGCCACACTATCGATCACGGTCTCGGTCGCCGGGTTGATAACCGAGAGATTGTTCGAGCGGTAGTTCGTCACGTAGATGCGACCGCCGGCGTACGGCGCATAGGCGAGCCCGTACGGGGTGTTACCGACGGGGATCTGGTTCGTGATCGTCTCGGTCGAGGTATTGATGACCTCGACGACGCCGATATGCCCGGCGCCCACGTAGAGGTTCCCCGAGACCGGGGCGATCAGCATGCTCGTGGGGCCCTCGCCGACCGCGATCGTCGAGACGACCTGGTTCGTGCTGCCATTGATAACGCTGATCGTGTCGGACATGTGATTGTCGACATAGATCATCCCGTTGTCCGCATCGTACGCAGCCAGCGACGGTTCGAGACCGGTGGCGATCAGACCGACGAGGTGATCGGTGGCGGTATCGATGACCGCGACGCTGTCGTTCCCTCCGAGCGGGATGTAGAGGTTCACCGTCGCGGCGTCGTAGGCCATCCCCCGAGGAGATACGGCGACCTCGAGGGTGCCGACGACCCGTGCGCTGGACGCGTCGAGTCGGCTCACGTTGTAGGAAGCCGCGTTGACCGAGTACACAATTTCGTCCCCGATAGCGATGTCGTACGGAGTGATCCCAACGGCGGTCGTGGCGCGAACGATGTCGCTCGAGGCGTTGATGACACTCACTGAATTCGATCCGTTGTTCGCGACGTAAAATGAATCCGTCGCTTGGTCGTAGGCGATACTCACCGGGCCGACGCCCACGGAGATATTGGCAATCGATGTGAGTCTCAGGTCAGAGAGCACCGTGACGTTGTCGGAGACCTCGTTGGCGACGTAGATGCTCCCCGTCCGGCCAGAGACCGCAAGGTCGATCGGGTTCGCACCGGTCGGTAGCGTGCCGACCAGCGTGTTAGTGCGCGGCGCGACGATCCCGACCGTGTCCGATTGGCGGTTGGTCTCGTAGAGAAACCCATCGAACGGGTCGAAGGCGATCCCCGTCGGGTCGACCCCGACCGGGATCGTCTCCACGAGCCGCCCCGAAGGCATCTCCACTACGCTCACCGTTGCGAGCCCAGAGTCCGTGACGTAGAGGTTCGAGCCGCCGGGCCCGAACGCGAGCCCCGCCGGTGCGGCGCCCACCGGGAGGCCGATCGTTTGGACTACGTGGTTGGTCACGGTCGAAACGACGCTGATGTTGAACGTCCCGGCGTTGGCGATGTAGAGGAAGGCTACCCCACCGACGTCCTGAGCGATGATCGCGTCCGGCCCGATCCCTACGACCGCGGTCGCGATCAGCGCTCCGGTCGTATCGTTGACCACCAGCAGGTTGCCCGTCGGGCATGCGACGTAGAGCTCGTGAAGGGCTGGGAGATCGATAGCGTCGGTCGGACCTGCTGGGAAATGGACCACGTACGGAGCCGGCGTCGGAAGGCTACACGCGGGGTACGGAGCATTTTGTGCAAGGAGGCTCCCGTTCAGCAGGTTCAGGGTGTAGGCGACGTACGGGGTCCCGTTCGATAGGGACGCTGACGGCACGCAGCAGGGTGACGTCGCGGAGTGGAGACCAGCGACCGGCGAAGCAACTGCGCCGAGCGGCACTAGCAGGAGGGCGGCGAGTGCGGCGACTCCGACCGCCTCGAGGACCCGCAGGTTGCGCCCCGACCTGCGGAGATTTCGCTTCACGATAGAGGATGGGGACCACGAGTATTTGGAGCTCGCCACGTTCCGTCGGCCGCTCGGAGCCTTGCGTTTGGCGGTGGGCCCACGCTCGGAAGTGGATCGTGAACGGGACGCCCAAGGCGATCAGGATGACGAAAATCGTGGCGATGAAGATGATCCAGCCGAGCATCTTGCTCCGCTTGAGACGGCCGTTGCTTCCTAAATCGCGTCGGCTTCGAGCATCGCGTCGATTCGCCGAGAGCGATCGCCGTACGGCGCAGAGCTCTCGGTCCGCGAAACGCGTGCGAGAGGGACTTAACCTGGGAAACCGGTCCGTCCTCCGTTGCCGGGACCCTCGCCGGCGACAGGATGACCTCGTTGAGCGCCGGTGACGGTCTCGTGCGAGGTCCTCCCAGCGCCCGCCGGTGGGCGATGTGGACCGGGTGGCGAGCTAGGCTCGTACCTACGACCACCTCCGAACAACACGCGATCCGCCCGCTGATCGTCGGATTCCTGATGGAAGCGCTGACGGAGATCTATCAGTTCGTGACGACGGCGCGATCGATCCAGACGACGGTGGTGGGATACTATCTCAGCTTGGTCGCGACGATCGCTGGATTCTACTTTCTGTGGAGAGGCATCCACGAGTGGAACCGACTTCGCCCCCGACCGAAACTCCGAGCGGTGCCTCGACCCATCCCCTGGATCCCGATCTCGATGCTCCTCGGTGGCGTCGTAGCGACGGCCCTTTTCAACATCGGCTGGGGGAGCGTCGGCGCCGGCGACTCGCCGCCGCTGCTCGCTTGGATCGTGGCCGGGGTCATGGTCCTCGCGATCGGCTCGTTCTTCTTGACACTTCGCGAGCACGTCGCGCCGTGGCAGCGTCCTACGGTCCAGATTCTCGGCTGGGTCGCCTTCGTCTGGGCGCTCGGCGTCTCCGTGATCGCCGGGCTCGCCCTCGGCCAGGCCATCGTCGGGCTTTTCATCGACTTCTTCACCAACTGGACCGCGCTGATCCTGAGCCTAGCCCCGTTCATCTTCGCGATCGCGCCGCTGTTTGTCGCGTACATCCTGCTCGCGATCGGTTACTCCCTCGCGTACTCGAGCGCCCCGAACGGTCCAACAAATCACGCCCCCGCCCGGGACCCCCGCGGCGAACCATAGCGCGCCGTACTGCGGTTCCGTCCCTCGCAGTCCCCTGCGGGTGCTGGAGAGGTCCCCGATCGAGGGGACCGTGCCAGAGCGCGTGGTACGCAGCGTAATCAGGCTCTTGTACGGTCTGAGAGGTCCAGCAGAGGGGTCTAGAGTAGGGTAGATGCCTTTAACTACCTCCATACAGGGTATATATACGGGTCCATGACGCGAATCCGAATTGAGAACGTCGTAGCGTCGACGTCCCTTGGCTCCGAGCTCGACCTCCAATCCATCGGGTCCATCCTCCCCGGTGCGGAGTACGATCCCGACCAATTCCCAGGCTTGATCTACCGACTGCAGGAACCGAAGACTGCGATGTTGCTCTTCAGCTCCGGCAAGGCCGTCTGCACCGGTGGAAAGAGCTGGAAGCAGGTCGACGAGACGGTGAACATCGTCTCCGATCTGATCCGCCGCGGCGGGCAGAAGATCCTCGCCCACCCGAAGATCCAAGTTCAGAATATCGTGGCAACGTCGAATCTCGGCAGCGAGATCAACCTCAACTCCATCGCGGTCACGCTGGGACTCGACCGGGTCGAGTACGAGCCGGAGCAGTTTCCCGGTCTCGTGTGTCGACTCGAGCACCCCCGCGTCGTGGTATTGCTCTTCGGGAGCGGTAAGCTCGTCTGCACCGGCGCTCGGCGACCTGCCGACGTCCGGCTCGGTGTCGAGGCGATCACAAAGGAACTACAGGGCGCAGGACTGCTTTCCGGAGAGCGCAGTACCTCCGGGCCGGCGAGCGAGGGGGCCCAGCCGCGTCGCCAATCGACCTCGACCCCTGGTCCACGGCGCAGCCCCAACGCGCCCCTCGCCTCCGTGGCCGGTTCCGCTCGGCGCGCCGTCGTACCGGCGTCGGAGTGATCGCGTGCGCTCGATCCGGGAACAACTCGATCTCCGAGAGGATTCATTGGACTACCCTCAACGCTTTCCACCCAAGCTTGAGCCCCCCGGTGTCTCACGCGAATCGGCCGAGGACGTTCCCGGTCTGATTTTGGCGCTGCGATTGGGCGCGTCGGACGCGCAGCGGGAGGCCCCGCTTTGACGACGCAGTGCGAGACAGCCGGGTGCATGCATCAACTCCGGTTGCACGGCGAAGACGGGCACTGCCGCGCGTGCGCGTGCACGAGCTTCACTCGAACTGGACCGGGGCATCAGACCAAAGCGGCGCGCAAACAGGCGGCCCAGGCCCTGCGAAGCTGGTAGCGTACCCGGGACCTCACGCGACTCCGCGCTCGGTCTGGGCGGTGCCTCGGTCGATCGATCCCGGGCGTGGCGAGAGTAAATAGCCGAGCGTGCTCGGAGGCTCATGCCCGCTCCGACCCCGACCCGCGCTCAGACCCAGCTGGCCCGAACGATCCTGACTCGGAACCTTCGAGTGCGCCCGGGCGAGAACGTTGTCATCGAGGGATGGAGCCACAGCCTACCCTGGGCGATCGCGCTGGCACGCGAGACGCGCCGGCTGAAGGCGTATCCTCTGGTCCTCTACGAGGACGAGCGCACCTTCTGGGACTCGGTCGAAGCGCGCGAGGAGGACGTCCTCGGTGCGGCCCCTGCCCACGAGTGGGCCATGCTCGGCAAGACGGATGTGTACATCCACATGTGGGGAGCGGGCGATCGCCTCCGCATCGCCGCGCTCGGGGGGGATCGAGCCGAGAAGCTCATCGGCTTCAACAGTTCTTGGTATGCGGCGGCCCACAAGGCGGGGCTACGGGGAGCTCGGCTCGAGGTCGGGCGACCGTTTCCGAATCTCGCCCAGCTCTATGGGAAGAGCGAGTCAAAGTGGGTGCGGCAGCTCGTGGCGGCGAGCATGGTCGACCCGGCGCGTCTTTCAGCGCTCGGCAAGCCGATCGCCTCGGCGCTGCAGCGCGGCCGCCGGCTGCGGATCCGGGACGACTCGGGGACCGACCTCACTCTGGGCCTCGCCCACCGACCGGCCCGGGTTGCCGCGGGCCAGGTCAACCGAAGCGACCTCAAGCAGCCCTTCCAGATGTTGAGCGGGCTTCCCTCGGGAGGGGTCCGAGTCGCACTGGACGAGCGGGTCGCGGATGGTAAAATCGTCGCCAACCGACCGTGCTACTATGACACCGGGATGGCCCAGGGCGGAGTCTTCGAGTTCCGTCGGGGCCGACTCGTCCGCCACCACTTTGAGTCTGGGGGCAAGCTCTTCGAAGACGGTTTCCGTCGCGGGGGCGCCGGTCGCGACCGACCCGGACTGCTCAGCATCGGGCTGAATCCGAAGTTGCACGACACCCCCCAGGTAGAGGACCTCGAGGTCGGCGCGATCATGGTCTCCGTCGGTGGAAATCGCTTCTTTCCCGGGGGGAAGAACATGTCTCCGTTCTTCGGATTCGTGATCAACCGGGGCGCGCGCGTCGAGATTGATGGTCGACCGCTGAAGCTTCCCGGTTGATCCGGCGGCCCGGCTGACCCCGCGGTCCACGGGCTGAACCCGCGGCGGCGCGGGATCGCAGGCCGGTGTCCGCTAACGGCGCCCGACGATCCACCGGTAGGCGTACCACTGGTGGATGAACCAACCGATCGCGCAAGCCAAGAAGCCCACCCCGAACAGCGCATACGCGAGCTCCTCCTCGGCTTGCACCTGACTGAAAATGTTGAGCGCCGCCGTCACGATCGCGACCCAGGTCATCGCGCCCGCGAAAACCAGGACCCCCCCGATCAGCAGCAGGATCGATCCGGGAGTGATCCAAGCAGCGCCGACGCGCCCCGTGTGCGGCTGGGGGCGAAATCCCGGGGGGAGATCCATTCCCGCGGGAATATGAATCCACGTGCCGGGTGGGGGTGGTGGAGGGTACTCCGTCGACGATGCCGCGGGAACATCGGGACTGCGCATGCTGTCGGCCACGCTGCCTCCAACCTCCCGGATTACATAGGCCGCCGGCCGGAACTGCTGGCTAGTAGGGATCTCTGTGC
>JBOGRR010000014.1:0-20847 GCA_050749765.1 Thermoplasmata archaeon
CTCCCGCTCGATCTCTTCCAACTGGTCGCGGACGATCGCGACGTGTACGACCGAGGCCCCTCGGAGCCGCAGTCGCTTCGCGAGCCACTGCGTGTTGGAATTGACCACATCACCAAGAAGGATCTCGTTGCCGATCGCGAGGATCGCGACGGTCGATTCGCTCACAGGTCTTCGATCCGCTCAACGAGCTCGCCCGTGCTTAACTCTAGGCGCCGACCGAGAAGCCGCTCGGTCGCCCCGAACTGAGCGACGACGCCCGTCGCCAAACTGCTACGGACCGGGCCGATCGACGGGTCAGAATGCTCCGGCGCGAGAGCCTTCGCGTCTGCCCGCGGATGCTCCGGCTACTCCGTGGAAGTTTCGCTACTCACTTTGACACTCGAGCGAGGAGATCGAATAGCGCCGCATCAAACGCCGCCGGCGCGGAGAGGTTGAGCAGGTGGTCGGCGCCCGGGACTTCCGTCAATTTCGCTTCGGGGATCGACCGAGCCACATACATCGCGAACCGGGGAGAGGAGGGGTTGTCCCGGTCCCCGACGAGAACGCTCGTGGGCACGTGAACCTCCCGAAGACGGGTCGCCGCGGGGGGGGCTTCGGCATGATCGAACTGGCCGGACCGATCCTCGAAGATCTCGGGCGAGTTCTCTCGGACCATCTTCCGGAACAACTCGAGCCCTGGTCCCTGGACGGCGGACGCCCAGAGCTTGCGCAAGAGTTCCTCCGCGTCCGAGTGCCGCCCCTCCTTCCAGGCCGTCGCGATCGCGGCTGACTCGTGATCGTCGACGTCGAACGCGCTCTGACCCTCGGGGTCGTACTCGATCTTCATACCGGAAAGCCCCGGGGCGATGAGCAACAAGCCTCCTACGCGGTCGGGATGCGCCAGCGTGAAATCGATCGCGATGCGGCCCCCCATGCTCGGACCCACGATCACCGGACGCTCCAAGTGAAGGTGGTCGATCAACGTCGCCAGGTCCTCGACGTAGGAGAACCGGGCGGTTGCGGGGGACGAGCCGCCGAAGCCGCGGAGGTCGTAGCGGACCACATGATGCGAAGTCGCGAGCGTCGAGAACTCTCGATCCCACATCCGCCGATCGGCAATCCCTTCGTGAAGGAGGACGATCGACGGGCCCCGGCCGGCGTGCTCGTAGCCCATATTCCCGCCGGGGACCTGCATTATCTCGGCCGCGATACGTTCACTCATCGGCGAGCGAGTATCTGCTCGGTAGATTAAGGGTCAGGGGCTCGTGAAACGCTTCGGAGTTGCAGTGTTCCACTACAGCTCGCGCCTCTCGCGAACCGAGGCGCTCCGGGGGCCCGGTCGTGCCGGTCGAACCGAGGCGCTCCGGGGGCCCGGTCGTGCCGGTCGAACCGAGGGAGTTTCTCCCAAGACCCTCCGCACCGCGGGTTCGACGGGCGAGGAGACCTCGCCCGGAGCCGCCGGGGAGAATCGAACTCCCGACCTGCTGATTACAAATCAGCCGCTCCACCGACTGAGCTACGGCGGCACCGCCTCGCCATGCGGGCCCTCCGAGATAAAATCCGCCCCTGAGTCGGCGGGCCGACGGGAGCGCACCGCGTCGGACCCGGGCCACGCGCCCGGATATCTTGATACTCAACGCCACTTGCGGAGATCGATGCCCGACCACTCTCCAGGACCGCGCCCCGTCCGTGCCCCGAGAGGACCGACGCTCCGCTGCCGAACCTGGGGAGCTGAGGCCGCGCTCCGTCTCTTGATGAACAACCTCGACCCCGAAGTGGCGCGAGACCCGGACCACCTGATCGTCTACGGTGGGCGGGGGAAGGCCGCCCGGGACTGGGCGTCGTTCGACCGGATCGTCGCCGCACTCGAGACTCTCGGCGCCGACGAGACTCTTCTCATCCAGTCGGGAAAGCCGGTGGGGGTCTTCCCGACCCACCCGGACGCCCCGAGGGTCCTGATCGCCAATGCACTGCTCGTTCCGCATTGGGCGACCGATGAGATCTTCTGGGACCTCGAGGCCCGTGGTTTGACGATGTACGGCCAGATGACCGCCGGGAGTTGGGTCTACATCGGCACACAGGGGATCCTTCAAGGGACCTACGAGACGCTGGCCTCGCTCGCGCGCATCGAGTTTCAGTCTGCCGACCTGGCCGGCCAGTGGTTCCTGAGTTCCGGCCTCGGTGAAATGGGCGGTGCCCAACCGCTCGCTACGACGATGCTCGGTGGGGTCGCGCTCGTCGTGGATGTGGACCCAAGAGCGTTGCGGCGTCGCCTCGATCTCCGCTACCTCGATGAGGAGGCGCTGACGCTGGACGACGCACTCGCCCGGGTGCACCGGGCGGTCCAAGAGCGACGGGCGCTGAGCGTCGGACTCTGCGCCAATGCCGCCGAGGTGTACCCGGAACTGGTCCGTCGGCGGGTCGTGCCCGACATCGTGAGCGATCAGACGGCTGCCCATGACCTCAGCTACGGATACATCCCAAAAGGTCGATCGATCGAGAGCGCTGCGGCGGAGCGGTCCCGGGACCCTGCGGGCTACGTACGGGAAGTGTTGGCCTCGATCGCCGAGGAAGCACGTGCGATCCTCGAGCTCCGCCGAGGCGGCGCGCGGGCGTTCGACTACGGGAACAACTTTCGGACCCAAGCGCGGGCCGGGGGCGTCGCGGACGCCTTCGAGATCCCTGGGTACGTGCCGATGTACATTCGGCCGCTCTTCGCGGTGGGAAGCGGGCCGTTCCGCTGGCTCGCGCTGAGCGGCGACGCCGAGGACATTCACCGGATCGACCGGATGATCCTCTCGGAGTTCACCGATAACCAGCCTCTCGGTCGCTGGATCCGCCTTGCGAGCGAGCGGGTGCGCTTCCAGGGCTTACCGGCGCGCATCTGCTACATGGGCTACGGCGAGCGAGAACGCTTTGGGCATCGGGTCAACGCGATGGTGCACGACGGGGAACTCGCGGCCCCGATCGCGATCGGACGCGACCACCACGACTCCGGCAGCGTCGCGAGCCCCTATCGGGAGACCGAAGGGATGCGGGACGGCTCGGACCCCATCGCGGACTGGCCGATCCTCAACGCGCTGCTGAACGTCGCGAGCGGTGCGACCTGGGTCAGCGTCCACCACGGTGGGGGTGTGGGGATCGGGAATTCGATCCACGCCGGTCTCGTGATCGTCGCCGATGGCACTCCGGAGGCGGACCGCCGCATCGGACGCGCGTTGCATAACGACCCCGGGATCGGCGTCGCCCGCCACGCCGATGCCGGGTACCCGGAGTCGATCGAGCTAGCTCGGTCGGCCCGCTTCCGCATTCCCGGGAGCTGAGGGCGGCGGGGCCCCCGGACGTCGGAGCTGCCGGCGCGCCGCGTCGAGGACGTGCCGGTCGCGTTCCCATCGGATGCGCCCGCCCGCTGACCCAATGTCGACCCATTCTGCGCGATCGAAGAACGGCTCGAGGTGGAGCGGAAGGTCGGCCGAGTACGCGAGGAAATAGACCGCGATCTTGAGCACATTGTGCCCGCGTTCGGGAGCGTAGAAGCGATACGTGATCTCCCCGAGCTCTGGGCCTAGACGGATCGCCTCGAGCCCGGTCTCCTCGCGCACTTCTCGGGCGGCGGCCTGGGTGAGACTCTCACCCGGGTCGACGTGGCCCTTCGGGAAGAGCCAACGATCCTCAACGATCTCGTGTAGGAGCAGGACGCGCTTCGAGTCCTCGCTCACGATCACCGCGCCGCTCGAGAGCTCAGGTACGGTCGGTGCGTCGGGACGGAACGGTTCGAATCGGGAGTTCACGTTCAGACCAGGTCGCGCACCTACATCCGCTTTCTTGGCCCGACCCGCGCCTTTATTGTCCCGTGCCCCTCGAGCGCGGCATGTTGGACTCCGGCGAGGAATACCACGACCTCGCCACTCTCCTCGAGCAGAAGGCCGCCAAGAATGGGGACCGACCGGCCTTTCGCTTCGAAGACACGACGCTGACCTACGCGGGCTTGGCCGAGAGCGCCCGCCGGGTCGCCGGGGGCCTCGAGGCTGCGGGTGTCGCTCCCGACGACCGCGTCGCCGTGCTGCTGTTCAATCGCCCGGAGTTCCTGACGACCTGGTTCGGAGTCGCCCACCGCGGGGCGGTGATTGTCCCGTTGAACACCGCGCTGAAGGGAGATCTCCTTCGCTACGAGCTGACCGACGCCGCCCCGAAGAGCCTCGTCATCGATCGCCGGCTCCTCGAGGCCTTCGAGCCGTTGCGATCGACCCTGCCCATCGAGAACGTGTGGGTCGTCGATGCGCCGGGCTCGACGAGCGACGCCCCGTCGGGCACGCGACGGTTCGAGGAGCTCGCGCACGCCTTCCCGGGGTCGGATCGGGTCCCGCGCGATCCTTGGGACCCCGCGGCGATCATGTACACGAGTGGAACGACCGGCCCGCCCAAAGGCGCGATCATTCCGCATGAGAAGTGCGTGCGGACGCCACGCGAGATCGGGCTGCGCAGTCGGCTCACGCCGAAGAGCGTGCTCTTCAGCGCTCTTCCGCTCTTCCACTGCAATGCACAGGAGATGACCGCCCTGACGTCGCTGCTCTTCGATCTGACCGCGGCCTTCGACGAGCGATTCCATGCCTCGACCTTCTGGGAATCGGCTGAGCGCTTCGGGGCGACGCACGTGAGCCTGCTGATCTCGATGATCAACGTCCTGTACAAGCAGCCCGACCGACCGACGGACCGCACCCACCACGTTCGGACCGCGCTGACCGCCGGAACGACCCGGGAGATCTGGCCCGACTTCGAGCGCCGATTCGGTCTTTCCGTGATCGAGCTCTACGGCATGACCGAGTGCGGATGCACGACGCTGATGAACCTGCCTCGGGCGATCCGCGTGGGCTCGATCGGCACTCCGCTCGGTTTCGTGGAGGCCCGGGTCGTCGACGACCACGATCGGCCGGTCCACGTCGGAGAGCGCGGCGAGCTCATCGTCCGCCCGACCGAACCGTACTCCATGTTCTCTGGCTACCTCAATAAGCCCGAGCAGACCGTCGAGGCCTGGCGGAACCTCTGGTTCCACACCGGGGACTACGTGACCGCGGACGCGGACGGGTACTACTACTTCGTCGACCGGAAGAAGGACGTCATCCGCCGGCGCGGGGAGAACCTCGCCCCGTACGACGTCGAAGTGACCCTCAACCGCCACCCCGCCGTCTTCGAGTCGGTGGTCGTGGGTGTCCCATCTCCGCTGGGCGAGGAGGATGTCAAGGCGTTCGTTCAGCTCAAGCTGGGGGCGACGGTATCCGCCGCCGAACTCTTCACCTTCGCCGCGGACCACCTTCCATTCTTCATGGTGCCCAAGTACATCGAATTCATCGACGAGGTCCCCAAGACCGCGAATCAAAAGGCCCAGCGTTTCGCGCTCCGAGGGCGACGGGGGGAACACGAGTACGACCGAGAAGCGCTCGGGATCGTCCTCCGTAAGCCGTAGTCCCCGACCGAAGCGGCTCGTGCTCGTCGACACGAACATCTTCCTCCGGGCGGCTCGCGCCCCGTACCCCTGGATGCGCGAGGTCGATCGGCTGGTGGAGTCCGCCATCATTCGGGTCCCGTCGACCGTTTTTGACGAGCTCGACGCGCTGGCGCGTGAGCACGTTCCCGGCGCGCCGACGGCCCGAGCGCTCGCGCAGCGACACCGCGCCGTCACGAGCCCTGGTTCGGGGGACGCGGCGATCCTATCGGCCGCGCGCCGCCTTCATGCGATCGTGCTGACGGCCGATCGAGAGCTCCAGCGCCGTTCGCGCGCGGCCGGACTCTCGGTGCTTGTGCCGCGGGACCAGCACCGGCTCGAACTCCTCGGTGGCACGCCTACGATCGTCCGGAGGCACGGCACGCCGGTAAGCATTATGAATCGCGAGAGGCTCGTTCGACCGGACTCGAGGTGAGAGGACGATGCGCGACGACGACAAACTGCTCACGCATCCCGATCAGGAGTACGGGAGCGGGGTCATCGGGGTCTGCGACATCTGCGGGGTCCGCCAAGCGATCATCGTCCTCGATAAGGAGCGCTACAAGCTCTGTGTCATCGACTTTCTCAACAAGACCTGGTTGAAGTCAGAGAAGACGCCGGGGGCGCCGTTGCCACCGTACCGGAGCGATCGGATCTGGTTCGAGACCGACGAGGTCTCGGGGGGAAAGGCCGCCGCCATCCGGCTCGTGCCGACCAAAGTGATGCGCCACCCCGTGGTTCTGATCACGCCAGACACCTACGGCATCACGACGACCTTGCTCGATGCCGCGATCCGCTTCGCGAAGGAAGGCCTCGAGGTTCTGATCCCGGACATCGGAAGGACGATCGGGGTCGGGATGAAGGAGCACGCGGCGCTCCGGGCCGCCGGGTGGTTGCGCGGGGGCGTCTCGATCGAGTCCCCGCCGGTCGCCCGGCTCATCCGCCTATACCAAGACGCCCTCGCTCACCTGCGCGCCGGCGAGATGATCGATCCCAACAAATCCGCACTCTTCGGGACGTCGTACGGGGCGAGCCTTGCGCTCGGTCTCGCGGCGCAGGACGTTCGGCTGACCGCGACGGCTCTCGCCTATCCCGCTCCGACCCGCCCGGTCGGTCTGGTCACGCTCGTGACCGCGCCGCTCCTGTTCGTCACTGCGGGGGGAGACGCGGCCTCACGCAAGAGCGAGGCGCAGTTCCGAGAGGTCGCCCCTCACCTCAAAGCGACGGTCGAGTTCGCGCCCTTCCCCCGCGCGCGCCGGGACTTCCTCGCCCGAGACAAGTCGAGCTACGATCTCGCGACCGCCGAAGCCGCGTGGGCCAAGATCACTGAATTCTTGCGGCGCAACCTCCTGCCGCCCCCACCACGACCCGCGGCCCCCCCGGTCCGCACGACGCTCCCGCCCCCTCCCCTGGCCGCGAAGCCGACGGTCCCCACCGCACCCTCGACCCCGCCCGCCGCGGGCCTTCCGGCACACGCTCCGACGCCCCCGGCGGCGTAGCGCCGTCCTGGTCTCGAGCTCGAACTCGGCGTCGCTACCGGCGCGGAACCCCGCGCGAGAAGACTTAAGGCGGGGTCGACCTCCCGCCCTCCGAGCGGGGATGGCCCAGCCCGGCAAGGCGCTGGATTGCTAATCCAGTGGTGATTTCACCTCGGGGGTTCAAAGGGGGGCCGGGTCACTCCGGCCTTCGGAGATTCCCCCTCCCCGCGTTCGGCTCCTTCGGAGCGCCGACGCGCTCGGTAAACGGCTCCGTCGAGGCGTAACGCGACCGTCTCTCCGACCGCGGGAATCTCTCCGTCGACGATCGCGAGGAGGCGTACGGCCTCTTGGACCTCGACGAGCGCGAGGCGATGGGGGGCGGACCAGCCGGTGGCAGGGCTCGTGAGGGCGGTGGCGGCGAGCGTCGTGCCCTGGGGTGGAACCTCGATCGGGTGGGCCGTCCTTGCCCCGCACCGCGGACACGGGTCGGGCGACGGGAGATAGGCGAGGCCGCACCCGTCGCAGCGCGAGAGCGAAATGGCCTCCGGCCTCGAGTTCACGTCGCCTCCGATGCGAGGATCGTCACGAAATTGTGCGACGCGAGCCCGCCGATCGACTGAGCTAGCCCGACACGGACCGGCCGGGCGATCTGGTGGTCGCCGGCGCTTCCGCGGAGCTGCGACGCGATCTCAGCGATCGCGCAGAGTCCCGATACCCCGACCGGATGTCCGCGGCCGAGCAGCCCCCCAGAGGGGTTGATCGGCAGCCGCCCGTCGGGCCGCGCCCCACCGTCCGTGTACCACCTCGACCCTTCACCCGGAGCCGCGACCCCGAGGTCCTCGAGATCGATCATGGCGAATGGGGCAAATGCATCGTGGAGCTCCACGACCCCAAGGTCCTTCGGCCCGATCCGCGCCATCGCGTACGCACGTTCCGCCGCGACCTTCGTCGCGGTAAAGCTCGAGAGGGTGGCTCGATCGACGCACCGAAACGCATCGAGCCCTTGCCCGAGTCCAGTGACCGTCGCCGGGCCTCGCCCTCGCTCGAGGACCAGCGCAGCGGCCCCGTCGGCGATCGAAGCGCAGTGTAGCAGGTGAAGCGGGTCGGCGATCGTGCGGCTCGCGCGAACCTCCTCCGGACGCACCGGCTCGCGGAACTGCGCGTGGGGGTTGCGGGCCGACTGCGCGCGGGCGTGGACGCTCACGGCATCGATCGCCGCGTCGTCGAGCCCGTGCACGGCGCGGTAGCGCTGAGCGACCAGCGCGGCGAGCGCCGGCATCGTCGCGCCGGCGGCGATCTCGGAGGGAGCGAGCGAGCGCGCAAGCGCCCGCGCGACCTCCGCGGTCGGCACTCCCGACATCTTCTCGGTCGCGACCACGAGCGCGCGCTCGGAGCGCCCCGATTCTATGGCCCACGCCGCGACGTGGAACGCCGCCGCCCCGGTCGCCGAGGCCGACTCGACGCGAACTCCGCTCGCCGATTCGAGACCGAGGGGGGCCGCGAGGCGAGGCACGAGGCTCGAGGTCCCCTCGAGCGCCTCGGCGAGCATGTTGCCGACCACGAGGAGGTCGATCGGTCGTCGGCCGACCTCCTCCATCGCGCGCGTCCCCGCTTCCGTGCCCAGGTCGATCGAGCTCTCGGCGCGCTTACCAAATCGAGCGATCCCGATCCCAGTGACCTGGACGCTCACGCTACCGCCCCGTCAACCGGTTCGATGAGAAAGCGGAACGTGCGCAGGAACACGGAGAGCGGCATCCCGTTCTCCCAGCGCAGGATCCCGTTGCCGTCGCGCGTCGACTCGACCGGTGGGACCCGACGGGCGAGGACGCCGATCATACCACCCTTGCGGTCCTGCGTCGCCGAGAAGATCCGCCAGGACTCCTCGCCCCGCAGCCCGATGCGACGGTACGCGTAGAGGACCATGAGACCGACCCGGTCGACCGCGGCCCGATGGGCGAGCAGTTGCTCGGCCGATCGGCCCCCGCCGGCGGAGAAGCGGACCGTCGACTCGCCGGAAGCTTTCACTTCGAGCGGGAAGGCGAACTCGCGCCGCAGCGCGACCAGATCGAAGCCGAAGGACCCGGCGGCGCGGATCACCAGGAACGGCCGCTCCAGGATCTGTTCGAACTCGGCACGTGCGGTCGGCTCGATCGACTTCGCGTACGCGCGCACGCGCGTAGGGTCTCCTTGGAAGAGATCCTTGAGCTCGCGCTCGTACGCCGACGCGCCCCGCAGCACGAGGACCCGAGCGCGCGAACGGTCTATTATAGACTGGGGATTCGCGGCACCACCGTGGTCGACCGTTCTTCGATGGACCTCACCGATCGCGAGGTCGCGGTCGCGCGGCTGCTCGCCGAAGTGATCGCCGAGGCGGACCGTCGACGCCGCATCCGTGGCAGCGCCATCGGTTCCGCCCGATTCCGTCAGTCGGACCTTCGGGGCCGGTTGCTTCGCGAGCGCGTCTTCGAAGACCCGAGCCGTCTCTTGGGCCGCCTCAAGCGTCGCGGCCTCGTGACCGAGGTCCCCGAGGGCCATTCCGACAAGAGCTACCTGGTCGCCTACCCCGAAGAGCTTCGGCAGCTGCTGCTCGGCGAGGTGGCCCGGGGCGAGTCCCTTACCGAGAACCCGGGCCTTCCTACGGTGCCGGACGAGTCGATCGAGATCCACTCGATGGACTCCGAGTTCGTGAGCCACTTGCGAGAGGTGCTCTCCCACCGGCTCGACGCGACGATCGAGTTCGGCCGCAGCTTCCGGATCGAGGTCCTCGCGGAGTACCTGCGCGGACTCTTCGGCGAGGCGCTCTATTTCGACTCGCTCGTCGCGCTGCTACAGCAATACGCGCTCGCGGACGTCGCACTCCTCGCGCCGACCGGTCGACCGACCGGGACGACGGGCTTCCATCTCGCGCTCTTCGGGCCACCGGGAACGGGCAAGACGTTCGCGATCGACGATCTCGTTCGGGGGAACCCGCGCCAGGGGGTCCCCGCGCACGGCCTTCCCGGTCGCAATCGCTACTGCGGTGGGATCACTCCCGCCCAGTTCCTTCGCGTCGGCGCGTCCTACACGGGTCGGACCTTCAACTTCATCGTCCCCGAGTTCAACGATTGGTTCCGCTATCGAGGGATGGTCGAGCCCCTCAAGCTCGTGATGGAGCAACGCGAGGTCAAGTGGGAGACGACCTTCGGGACCGTCGGGCCGTACACCTTCCGCTCGTACTTTTCGGTCAACTATAACGTCCGAACCTCGGGATCCGCCGACTACTGGACGACGATCGCCGACCCGAACTTCGCAGCGCTGGAGGACCGGATGCTGTTGCGCTTCCACCCGATGACCAAGGAGCGCTTTCGCGCGGTCGAAGCGAGCGCGGAGCGGCTCGACCTCGGCGAGATCGATTTCTCCCTCGCCGAGCAGATCCGAGACCACCTCACGCTCGTCTATGCGATCGAGACCCGCCACCCGCTCGTCGCGGCGCGTTTCCCCGTGCGCCCGGTGCGCCTCGATCGCGGGCTCTACGCGAACTTGCGCGCCGTCTCCGAGCAAGCGCTCCGTCGCACCGAGCATCCCGCCTTCTCTCCTCGCCTCAAGTCGCGGGCCGTAAAGCTCGCCAGCGCGGCGGCGCTCCTCGCCTACTTCGCCGAAGAGGTCGGCACGGAGCTCGCGATCGGCCCGGAGGAGGGGGAGTTCGCTCGACGGTTCTACGAAGAGGAGATCGGATCGCGAGAGGGTCGGCGTGGCTCGATCGAGTGAGGGCTCAGGTCATCACGCGGCCGGCGTGCGCGTCGACCAGCACTCGGCGGGTGCCGCTCTTGTGCTCGAGGACGAACTCCCACACCGGGGCATGTAGCAGCTCCCCTTCGCTGACGTCGACGTTCGTCTGGAAGTGGCTCACCATCCGATGTCGCTTGTGCGCCTCCTCGGATTGGAGCTGCGTTACGAGAGCCCGAGCCGAGTTTCGGGCGGCGTCCTCCGTGAAGTCGCCGTTGAGGATCGACGTGCCGTCGGGAACCTGCTTCTTATCGAACAGCCCACGCTCGGCGAGCGGGAACTGATAGCTCTTCGGCTGGTACGTCGCCATGGCCTTGACGGCGACGACCGGAAACTCGTACTGACCGGTGATCGTATCCTGTCGGGTCGGATTCACGACCGGTCCCCCCATGATCGGGATGATCGTCATGCCGCGGTTGCCGCTCAGCGCCGAGCCGAGGAGCGCCGAGGCTCCGATCGTCGCGACGGTCGAGCCGATTCCGACGGCCGCATCCTGGTACTGGTAGTTGGTCGAGGCCGAGACCGGGAGCACCCAGTACGGGACCATGGAGAGCTTCTGGCTCGTGATCTTGGACTCTTGGAATTCCTTGCGGTGGAGGAAGCCGGTGTCGACGTAGGCCTTCACGACCGCGAGTGCGGCATTCGCATCCCCGACCTTGATCGTCAACATCGAGTGCTTCGAGATCTCTTTCCACCCGCTGCCGCCAAGCGTGACCGAGCTCCCGCAGTAGTCGCACGTGACGATCGCCTCGCCGAACGACGGCTTGATCGGAGCTCCGCACGAGGGGCACTTGAGCTCCTGCACCCCGGCCGGAGCGAGGGTCGGCGTCGTCGGGGCTGAACTCGAAGTGCTCGAGCCTCCGCTGCCCCCGGAGGATGCGCCACTGGGCACCGTTGCGCCACAGGCAAAGCAGAACTTGGCGTCGTCCGGTAGTTGCGCGCCGCATTTGATACAGAACATGGTCCTCGGGTCGACTCTATGAGCGACTCAGCTCGGGAGGGCCGCCCCGCAGTTCGGACAGAACTTCCCGGCCCCGGTCACGGACGCTTTGCACTTCGGGCAGGTCCGGGGTGGCGGCGGGGCCATCGACGCTCCGCAGCTCGGGCAGAACTTGGAGGTCGTTGGGACCTGCGCTCCGCACTTCGGGCAGGGGAGCGTCGCGCCTTGGGCCGTCGGCGCGCTGGGCGCGCTCCCGACCGCCATCCCACAACTCGGGCAGAAGCGGGTCCCCGGCGGGATCAGAGCGCCGCACTTCGGGCAGGGCGTCGACGGACCTTGGGAGTACATCCCCCCCATCTGACCGCTCATTCCGTAGCCGATCCCCATCCCGGCGCCGAGCCCGACGCCGGCTCCGGCGAGGGCACCAGCCGCCCCTCCTTGATTGGCCGCGGCCGTGGTCATCGCTTGACCGGCCTGGTACTGGAGGTAGTTGACCCCCAGGACCCCCATCTGAGAGCGAGTGTTGACCGCCTTCTGCACTTCGTCCGGTAGGTTGATCGAGAGCCCTTGGACCTGTTGGACCTCGACCCCGAGCGGGCCAAAGTGCTGCGAGGAGAGACCGAGTACCGCCTGCTCGATCGTCTGCAGGCTGCTCGCGAGGTCGGTCACTCGCGTTCCCTGGTCCTTCATCTTGCCGAGCGTGTTGTAGACCAGGATCACCATCTGATCGCGCAATCGCCCCTCGACGTCCGAACTGGTCGCGGCGCCGAAAGTACCCACGAACTGCGTGATGAACACATCGGGAGCTTGGAGGCGCCAACGGTACGACCCGTAGACGCGCAGGCTCACGAGGCCGAAGTCCGGGTCGCGAAAGACGTACGGCTCGCTCGAGCCGAACTTGCCATCAAAGATGCGCTTCTGAAGGTAGTAGACCTCGGCCTGCTGCTGCACGCCCGAGAGCGCCTTGACGAGCCCTCCGACGATGGGGGCGTTGAGGCTCGTAAGCGCGTACCGGTCCGGACGATCGATGTAGGCCAAGACCTTTCCATCGCGGAAGAAGACCGCGATCTCGTCCTCGCGAACGACGATGTTGTCGTTCATTCGGATGTTGCGCGGGACGCGCCACATGATGTTCGGTCCCTTGTAGACATCCTCCCACGCGACCGTCGTAGACCCGAACAGGCTGCCGCCCTTCGGCGGGATTGGTTGGTTGGTCACCATCGTCATTTCCTCCCTGGTGGACGGACTGCTTAAACCTCGACCCCTTCGACGACCCGCGTGCGGGCTCCGAACGCTTGGTCGAGCTGGGTGAGCTGGGCGCGCGCCGACGTGATGCTCTGCGCCAGCAGGGGCCAGCTGGCGCTCGCGACCGAACCCGGTATCGAGCCCATCGTTTGAGAGAATTGGTCGACTGCCATAACGAATCCGTAGTCATACTCGTATAGCTTGTCCAGTTGCTGGGGGCCGACCTTGATCGCGGCCGCGATCCCCGAGTACCCTTGCTCCGCGCTGCGAACCTTCGGTTCGATCCGCATGAGGTCGGCGATCAACGGGGCGAGGTCGTTCAGCGGAGCGAACTGTCCGGCCTGGGTGAGGGCGGCGCGAGCGTTCTCCGCGGTGAATCGTGCGTTGCGCAGGCGATCGGCGACCTGACGGCGGAGGAGGCTGTCGGCCGCCCGGATGTCCTCGCCTTGCCGATAGCCGTGGTATCCGGGGATCAGAAGTTCGAGCTTCTTCAGGGTGCCTCGGTCCTGATCGACGCGCTCACGAAGATCGACGGGAGCGGAGCCACTGGCGGCCGGGGTCGCGCCCGTTGTCACGCGTCCGGCCAGGGAAGCGCCACAGTTCGGGCAAAATTTCGAATCGGCGGGAATCGACATGCTGCAGATCGGACACTTGAGTCCGCCGGGCGGCGAGGAATCCGAGGGCGGAGGAAGACCGCTCATCTATGCGCCCCCCGACGGGGGGGGACCCTTCGTTACGGGCGATGGGGCGGTGACCGGCGCGCTCGGCGCATGGGCTGTCGAGTAATCGAACGCGGACGGCGGGGTCGACTCGCGCCACGCGGCCCGCTCTGCTTCCCGCGGGGCGACCTCGGCGACCGACCGGTACCGCCACGCGATCAGCGCGATCGACGCCGCGAGGATCACGAGCGTCAGGACGATCGAAATGTACTGCCACGCGAGCGAGAGGTAGCCGCTCGGGTTGAGCCCAAAGGTGAGCAAAAGGACGGCAAATCCAAAGGCGTAGAATCCCCAGGCGGCACCGCGCTGGAAGCTCCCGTCGGAGGAGGTTGACTGGAGCAGATAGGCGACGACCGCGAAGATGACCCCGACGATCCCGATGAGGATCAGCGCGAATGCGTGGCCATTCTGCGGCCACACCAGGTAGATCCCCGTGAACAGAAGCGCCGCGGCGACCAGGAGAATCGCGGCGATGATCGGGGCAGCGATGCGGTCGGCGTTCGACGCCGGAGTAGGGGAGCTCATGGGGTCGGACCGTTCGCGAATTACGGGGCCGACTCATATTTGACTCTATAGCCTCCCCCGGCGTTGTCGCGGTACGGACGCGGAGGGGGCCGTACCGAGGGGAGTCACCTACAGTCGTGGTTCGTCGTCCGTCTTTTCACGGCGCGGGCGCGGCGGAGGCGCGGTCGGAGCGTCCGGTGCAGGGACGGCCGTCGTCCCCGCGGGCCGTGCCGCCTTCGGCTGGGTGACTCCGGGCGACGTCGCGGGCTGTGGAGCGGGGGATTTCGCCACGCGGGGGGGACCGGACGGGTGGCGCACGGCGACGGAGTTCGTCGGTAGCTTCGCCGGCACGACGGGGGCCCGGGTCGAGCTCGACTTCGGGGCCTCTGCGCGCGGCCGAGGGCGCGCACCAGGCCCGAGTGGGCCGATCGCCGCACCGCACTTCGGGCAGTTTCCGAACTGCGAGGCACACAGCCGGCACAACGGTCCTCCGCACGGGTGTCGAAGCGTGGCGAGCCCGCCGCAGCCGACGCACCGATCCGAAGACTGCGAGCGCACCGCTTCGCGTTGAGTCCCGAGCAGAGGAACGCCTCCGGGCCAACCGCGTGGGACGCGGCGGGGGGCCGATGAGGGGGAGCCCGAGAGCGGTTGGAGTTCCGGCCGACGCGCCTCGTTCTCGGGATCAAAGAATCGAGCGGCATCTGCGGTCGCGGGGTCGGCGACGAGCTCCGGCCCATGAGCACTGAGGTCGACGGACGGCAGCGGGGTGCGCGACGCGCCGCTCGCGCGCTCGACGGCCTTGACGATCTGCGCACGATACAACCCGATCTGGAGAGTGCGTACGAGTCCGAAGAGCGTCCGCTGCTCGACCGGTAGCGAGAGGGCTCGGCGCGCCGTTTCCTCCACCTCGGCCGTGAGGTGGAGATTCTCCGGGCGCACGTCGAGCCGAAGGACCGCGTCGACGTAGGCGAAGAGGCGCTGTACGTCCGAAAGGCTCGCGGTCGGCGGTGCGAGGGCCGCTACGTCGGGCAGCGAGAGCTCCCCCGAGTCCCGGACCCGGCCGTCCGTACGAAGTGCGGTCGTGATCAGATCGCACGAGCGCCCTTCGAGGCATTCGAGATCGGCGGGGGCGAGCGCCCCAATGTCGATCTTGACCTCGCGAGCGATCGCGGCGAGTACGGGGTCAAGGAGGTCGAAGGGCACATGAAGATTCACGAAGAGGTCGTTCTTCGTGATCGGCCGTCCGAGCTGGTACTCGGTGCGCAGCGCGTTCAAAGCGATCTCGTCGACGGTGCTCGTCCGCCGTTCGCGTTCCGCGAGGCGCTTCCCGCCACGAGCGATGTCCGACTCCGGGGCCAGGGCGAGCGCCCGGTCGAAGCTCGTGACCGCTTCCGCCGAGCGATGGACCGACAAGAGGAACGCACCGCGCCGATTCCAGACGCGCAGGTCCCCAGGGCCGATCTCTACGGCCCGGTCGTAGGCGGTGAGGGCCGCTTCCGTGTCTTCGAGTTTCTCTGCGACGAACGCCGTGCCCAAGACGGCATCCAACCCTCGGCGATCCAGGGCCTCGGCTCGCGCGTACGCGTCGCGCGCCGTGGTCCAATCGCTTCGGACCACCGCAAGTTCGGCGAGGCGGGTCCACATCGCGCGGCTCTCAGGAAATGCCTCCACTCCGTCGCGGACCTCTCGCTCCGCGGCGCTCAGGTCCCCCGAGCCACTCTCGGCCTCGGCTAGCGCAAGGGTGAGTCGCTCGTCCCGGCCGACCCGGTCTCGGCCACCATGGAGAAGTTCCCGGGCCTCGGGATGATGACCTTGATCGATCCGCGACCGCGCCGCCCCCACGAGCGCTGTGCCCGAGGTAGGGTCTCGCGCGAGCAACGCATCGTAGACGGTTTGCGCTTCCCCGGGCCGCTCGACGGACAGGAGGAGCTCTGCGCGAACCTCGAGAGCCTCGGTCGGACCCTCCGTGCCGGCCCCATTGCCGAAGGCTGGCTGAAGGCGCTCGAGCGCGAGATCGGGCCGTCCATCGGCGATCGCCAAACGGGCCCGGCGGATCGCTACGGCCGCCGTCATGCTCTCATCGGCCCTCGCAGCCCGCTCGTACGCAGCCTCCGCCCCCGACCCGTCGCCGAGCTGGATCGCGAGATCGCCCTGACACAGGAGGAGTTCGGCGAGCGACGGGCCGTCCCCCGGGGTCTCGGTGCCGTCGGTCAGGGCGCTCAGCGCACGGAACGCCCCTGCGCGATCGCCCGTGAGATCCCGAAGATGGTACTCCTCAAGGCGCGTACTCCGGTCGGCCGGGTCGATCGACACGATTGCCTCCAACGACCGGAGCAGTTCGACGGGGTCTGCGAGGGAACGCGCCGTGGACGCTCGACCGCGCCACGCGGAGAGATCTCCCGGCGTTTCCGTGACGATGGTGTCGAACTCCTGCAGAGCGCTTCGGTACTCTCCGTGAGCCGCGAGGGCCTCCGCCAGACCGCGGCGCCCCTCGACGTCCGACGGATGCGTCGTGAGGATCTCGCGATAGCGCTGCACCGCCTCCCCAGCCTCCCCTCGCCGAAGGAGGTCCCGAGCCGAGGCGAGTGCGATGCTACGGTCTGCGGGGAGATCCGAGGACGCGTTCGAGGAAGGGGAGGACATCGTGACGAGAAAAGCGGGCGCTCGGCGATAAATAGGTTCGGCCACGGAGGAAAGCGCCGGCGCGCGCGCTCATATCCCGCGACCGGCTTCGACCTATGTGCCCGAGCGAGCGCCACGGAACGAGGCCCGAAAGTCGATCTACGACCCCGTCCACGGCCCGATCGTCCTCGAAGGCTCTGCGCTCGAGCTGATCGGGACCGCTGAGTTCCAGCGGCTCTGGGGGATTCGCCAGACCGGGCTCGCTCACCTCGTGTTCCCCGGTGCGAATCACACTCGGCTCGAGCATTCCCTCGGAGTCTTCTGGGTCGCCCGTCGCATCAGCGAGGGTCTCGGACTGCCCGCTCGGGACCGCCGCCTCGTAGAGGCCGGCGCCTTGCTCCATGACCTGGGCCACCCGCCGTTCTCCCACACGCTCGAACCCACGATGCGCGAGGTCCTCGGGCACGGGCACGAGCGCCGGTCGCGCCAATTGATCGTGGGATCCGTCCGCTCCGACGGCGACGTCGCCCAGATCCTCCGCCGAGCAGGAGTCGATCCTGACGCCGTCGCGGACCTCGTCGACCCGGTCCGCACGGAGCGGAGCCCCTCGCTGCTTCGCTCGCTCCTGCACGGCGCGGTCGACGCGGATCGACTTGACTACCTGCAACGGGACGCGTACTATACCGGGGTCGCCCACGGTGCGGTCGACCTCGTTCGGATCCTGGACACGTTCCGACGCGCGGGCGATCGCCTCGTCATCGCATCGAAAGGTCGCAGCGCGATCGAGGGGTTCCTCGTCGGTCGCTCCTTGATGTATTCCGCCGTGTACTATCACAAAACGGTCCGCGCAGCCGAACTGATGACCCAGGCGGCGGTCGAGCGCGCGATCGGATTCCCCTCGGCGGCGGTCGATTGGCTCGGCGGCACCGATGGGGACCTGCTGTTGGACGTCGGTCGGGAGCGCGGCGCGGTGAGCCGACGGTTGATCGAGGGGCTACGACGTCGTCGGCTCTACAAGCGCGCCCACGTCTTCACGCGGCTCACCCCAGATTCGGCGCGTCGGTGGCGCCGCCTCGCCCACCGCCCAAAGGAACGACGAGCGCTCGAGGACTCGCTCGCGGATCGGTTCCGGTCGCCCCCCGGCAGCCTGCTCATCGACCTCGCAGGGATCGAGCCTCGCGATCGCCCCGATGAGGACGGGCGAACGATCGCACTGCTCGACGGATCTCGCCTGGTCTATCCGTTTCGAGCCTCCTCCCCATGGAGCGAACTCGCACGTCGGCCCCCGTCGGAGACCCGCGCGGCGATCTACACCGTACCGTCGATCCGCGAGGCGGTCGCCCGTTGGTTGCGTCGGTCGCCGTCCGCCGTGCCCTAAAGCTCGGGCGACGGACTCCGAGCGAGTCGAAGGATCCGATCCCATCGTGGCTTATCCACCGGCACTACGGAGAGCCGTCCGATGCGCACGAGGGCAAAGCCCGTGAAGACGGGGTCGACCTTCATCTCGCTCAGGGTTACCGGGCGCTCGAGAGCCCGCACGGGCTCGACGTCCACGACGACCGAGGTCCGAGGATCGCGATCGTCCGGTCGAGGGGCCGACGTGACGCGCACGACACCGACACACGCCCGCTCGTCACCGGTGTGGTAAAAGAAGGCGAGATCGCCCACCTTCATCGATCGAAGGTGCCGCAAGGCGAGAGCGTTGTGGACCCCGTCCCATCGCGTTCGGCCCTCCCGAGTGAGGTCGGCGTACGAGTAGTGGGTCGGCTCCTCCTTGAGCAGCCAGTACGCCACGTCCCGCGATCGAACGCCTCCCGATACCGTCTTCGGTTCATGCCGAACGTATATCCCCGGGGGTCCATCGGCCCGCGTGCGCATCGTACTCATCGGAGCCGGGATGCGGCCGATCCCACCGGTCGGATACGGGGGCGTCGAGCGGACCATCGCGGAGTTCTCGATCGCGCTCCGCCACGCGGGCGATGAGGTCTCGATCTGCAATCAGGTCTATCCGGGTCGCGCGGCGGAGTACCGCTTTGCCCGGCAGCTTCCGGCTCTGCGCGCCGAGTTCGAAGGTCGGGTCGTCCATGCGCACACTCCAGTGGTCGCGAACCGTTTGGCCCGGCTGCGCATCCCGTTCGCCTACACGACGCACTCGCGGCACTGGTTCGTGCGTGAAGGGTTCACCCAACGCCTCGGCTACCGGCTCGAACGACGCGCCGTCGATCAGGCCGCGACGACGATCGCGCTTTCCGAAGTGCTGCGCCGCGAAATCCTCGCGGCGGCGACGCGTCGGCCTTCAGGCCCGGTGACCACGGTCCCTCTCGGTGTCGACCTCCAACGGTTCTCCCCGCGCGGATCGCTCGGCGACGGGCGTCAGGCGCTCGCGGTCGGCACGGTCCTGCCGATCAAGCGCTGGGAACTCGCCGCTCGGGCGCTCGCCGGGACTGGGATTCGACTTCGGCTCGCGGGCCCTCAGCCCGATCGCGACTATGCGGACGCGGTACGGGCGGCTGGCCCGGTCGACCTTCTCGGGGAGATCTCCGACGACGCGCTCCTCGCCGAATTTCAGCGGGCCGACTTCCTGATCCACCCGAGCCGAGTCGAGGTCTTCCCCGGGGTCGTCGCTCAAGCGATGGCCTGCGGCCTACCGGTCGTAGGGACCGCCGTGATCGCCCCGCCGGTCGAGGAGGGAGTGACCGGGCTCGTCGTAGCCGGCGGATCGGACGAGGAGATCGTCCGAGCGATCTCGGCGGCCGCAGTTCGGCTCCGAGACAACCCCGAGCTCCGCGAGACCCTCGGCCGCGCAGGACGCGCCCGCGCCGAGCGCGACTTCGATTGGGGTCGGATCGTGGAAGCGCACCACGCGCTGTACCTCGCGTGCGGCCTCGCCCAGGCGCCGTAGCGTTCGGGTCCTATCGCCGTTGGGTCGAGCGGCTGTGGGACAAGTTAACTCAAGGGTCCGGTAGGCACCGCACGATCTGGGCCATAGAGGTTGAGCAGGTTGTGCCAAGTTGAGTGACCGCGATCGGCCATCTCGATGCGATCCCCTCGGCGCTGGGCGATCTGCCAGCCCAGGACCCGTTTGTCCGCGCTGAACCCGGCCTCGGAGTGTTCTCGCTGGTAGAATGCTTCCAGATACTCGAGCGGGTGTTCTACGAACGCCCTCAACGCTCGCATCCACTCCCGTTGGAAGTGGACCCGGGAGTTCTTCCTCGGCAGGATGTAGACGGCCGTTCCCGCGAACTGCTTTGTATCCGCGGGACCGCTGTAATAGCGGTCGAGTCGCACGGACCGTACCTCGATCCCCTGAACCTTCAACCAGGCGAGCGCGGAGGCGTAGGCCTCTCGCTCGCTTTTCCGACTCGTGCCATACGCCACGTACAACCACGTCCTCAGGTCGAGGAGACGGAAGGAGTAGACGAATCGATGGGCCTTCCGCTCTCCGACACCGCGCTCCGACTCGATCGAATTCTCCTTCGCCCTCTCGCGCTCCTTCGAGGCCGTGGTCGCGTAGTGCTGGGTGATGCTCAACGTGAACCCGGTCCCATCGCCGGTAGTGTCGGCCACCCGCACGCCTCGCCGTCGAAGCATTAGCGTGTGGAGATTCGTCAAGGCGACGGCGACTTCCGGGTCGGAATACAGCCGTTCCACCGTCTTGTAGCTCACCTCGATCCCCGAGAGGAGCGAGAAGGCCACGAGACCGAAGGCCATCCGACGGTTGCTCTGCTTGTAGAGGATCTTGAGCAGCAGCAAGTTGACCTTCTGCTCCAGGGTGAGGAGGGGCAGGGGACCCGGACCCCGAGCTCGCGAGAACGCGCACGCCTCCTGGACTAACGGACCGAGGTCGTGCATGACCTCGCGGATCCGATGGGCTAGCTGTTGCTCGTAAGTGCGCCAATCGCGACGCTTCGGCGGGTGTCGTGGCTTGTATTCCTCTTGGACGAGCCGCTCCAGGTCCGCGACATGGCGACGAACCTCCTCGGTCGAGAGGGTACCACCGACGCCGGGCACGGCAAGTATATTATATCCATAGTATATACTATGTTCGATGCCACGGCGCGCCGTAGTGAAGGAGACGGAGGAGCTGACGCTTCGGGGCGTCGAGGGCTTCTT
>JBOGRR010000015.1:0-20640 GCA_050749765.1 Thermoplasmata archaeon
TGGACCAAGAGCGCCCCCGAGATCATGCGAAAGATAGCTAAACTTCGCAAGCGGCTCAGCGCGCCGATCATTGACCCGCTGACGGGCGCGATAAAGGCACTTCCGTTAGCGACGGACCACTAGTCGGGGTCTCACGGCGACGTCGTCGGAGACGGCGCGAGCGGCGTGACGGAGATCGAAACGCCCTCGCCGCCGACGACGCGTACGATCGTGCCGGCGGGGATCGGGATCGTCGACTGCGCCGACCACACTTCGGAGTCGATGCGGACCTTCCCCCGGAGGGAGTTCGGGACCACGGCAGCGACGACCAGGCCCTCGCGTCCGATGAGCGTCGTCGGCATCGAGACCATCGGGGGGTGGCCGGGCGAAAGATGTCGGTAGTACGGGATCTCGATCAACGTCGCGGCGATCGCTGCGACGGCGATGATGATGACCCCGATGGGGCTCTGCAGCAGGTCATTCGGCAGGAAGAGGTAGAGGAGCCCGCCGGTCAGTAGCACGGCGGCCGGGATCAGGAGGAGCGCTCCGGGATGCACGAGCTCTACGGCGAGAAGGACGACTCCGGCCACGACGATCAGCGCCGCGATGAGCGTTCCCGCGTCCACCATCCGTTCGTTCCCCGCGGAGGATAGCCTGCCCCGAGTATTTGGAGATGACCGAAGCCCGACGGATTATCGAATGTAAGTCTCGGTCGTCGAAAGGTCGAAGCGAGGCACGATCCTCAGGCGGCGCCCGTGGCCCCCTGGGGCGTACGCGAGGAAGGGGTAGAGGCGCCAGAGGTCCCCCTCGGCCATTCGCGTGGCGGGATGATCGGGACCGAGGGCCGAGCGAGTGACCTGCGCGGTCACCTGCCGTACCGAGCGCTCGTCAAGGTAGCCGAGGGAGTGGAGGTACTCGTGGGCCAGGATGACGTAGAGGAACGAGTTCAGTTCGACCGGCGAGGTCGCCCGGGCGCGCATCGTATCGACGAGGCCCTCGTTGAGGACGATGACGTTTCCCGTCACCTGCCAATAGGCTCCCAGGCCCGGCGGAAGATCGGAAAGGGCGAGACCAAGTCCGGGGCGTTCGATCCCGAGCACCTTACGCACGGCCGCGCGAACGACGCGGAACACGGCGTCGTAGTCTGCCGCGCGGTCGAGCAACGGTGCCTCCCGCAGCCCCCCACGGCCCCCCGACTCTGCGGGCGCCGCGGGGTGGTCGAGGGAGCGGGGTGGGGGGGGCATCGCGCGGGTCATCGACCCTTCCAGGGGCCTTCCGGCGGATATAGAGGCGCTGGCGCAATGGTGACCGTCCCGGCTTCGACCGGTTCCCTCCGAGAGCCTATCTCCCCGTCGGGACTGGCACCGCCGAAGATGCCCCGACCGGACGAGTTGCTCTTTCCCCGCCGACCGAGGCAGATCGAGGACCGACGGAAGGAAGCGACCCAGGGGAAGATCCTGGACGAGTTCTTCGACCAGCCGACGCTCCTCGCGATCTCTCGGCTGGTGAATCGCGGCCTGTTCGACGCCGTCGAGCACCCGATCTCGATGGGTAAGGAGGGGGGAGTGTTCCGCGCGACCAAAGGGAGCGCCTCGGTCGCGGTCAAGATCTACCGGATCGGCAATGCGACCGTGCGCCGGTTCCCGCCGTACGCGCTCGACGATCTGCGTCGGGAGGTCTCGATCCGCAATCTGCGAGCGCTCATCCCTGCATGGACGCGACGCGAGCATACGATGCTCGTACGCATGCGCACTGCGGGAGTGCGCGTCCCCGAACCGTACGGTCACTTCCGTAACGTGCTGGTCATGGAGTACATCGGCTCGGCCGAAGGGGCTGCGCCGCGCCTCAAGGACGCACTGATCGACGATCTTCCGGGGCTCTACGACCGGATGGTGGACCAGATCCGTACGATGCGCGACGTCGCTCACCTCGTGCATGGAGACCTCTCGCCGTACAACCTCCTCTACGAGGAAGGAGAGCTCGTGATCATCGACGTCGCCCAGGCGGTCCCGGCCGCCCACCCGTCGGCCCGGGGGCTCCTGGTTCGGGACGTCGGGCACCTCTCGGACTTCCTGCGGCGCGCCGGCCTAAAGGTGAAGGCCGCGGATTTCCTCGCCCGGATCGACGCCGGAGCCCCGGCGGAGGGAACGTAGCCGTGCCGGTGCTCTACGCTCGGATCCCGGAAGACCGCGTCGGCGTTCTGATCGGGGAGAAGGGCCGCGTGCGCGCGGAGATCTCCGCGCGAACGCGGGCCCGGATCGCGGTCGACTCGGAGGAGGGCGAGATCCAGATCTCCTCGGACGACTCGGACCCCGATGCCGCGCTCCGTGCACGCGACATCGCCCTCGCGATCGGCCGGGGATTCTCTCCTCCCAGGGCGCTGCGCCTCGCGCGCGATGGACAGATGCTCGCGATCCTCGACATCAAGTTCGAGACCGGCAAGCGCAACAAGGCCGCGCTACGTCGCATCCGCGCGCGGGTCATTGGAACTCGAGGACGGGCCCGAGCGCGGATCGAGGACCTCTCGGGATGCTTCGTGAGCGTCTACGGGTCCACCGTCTCGATGATCGGAGCCCTCGAGCAGATCGACCGAGCGCGCCGGGCGGTCGAGCTCCTCCTGCGGGGGAGCGAGCACTCGACAGTCTTCCATATGTTGGCGCGGCTCCGCTTCGACGCTGCGGTGACGGACGCGTTGGGGATCGACGATTCCGAACCCGTGGAGTAACGGTGGCGAAGGTCGTCCAGCTCGCGGCCCCCGCGCTCGAGTGGGCTCGAGAGGCGTTCGCGGAGTACTATCGTTCGGTCGAGGTGCCGCCGCCTCCCCGGATCGCGCGCCGGGAATTCGCCGCGTTCCCGTTCGCGGCGGAGACGATGATGCGCCGGCACGCCGCGTTCGGGTCGGTGGAGGAGCTCCGACGATATCTCGCGCACGACTCCCCGCGGCACGTCTACTATTCGACCGCCTACTACCACAAGCCCTCCGAACCGACGATGGACCGCAAGGAGTGGATCGGCGCCGACCTGATCTTCGATCTCGACGCCGATCATCTCCGCGGCGCCGAAGCGCTCGAGTACGCGGGCCAGCTCGAGCTCGTGAAGCGTCGTCTCGGATCGTTGATCGACGACTTCCTCGTCGGGGACTTCGGGGTCGACGCGACCTCCGCTCAGATCGTATTTTCGGGCGGGCGGGGCTACCACGTCCACGTGCGGGAGCCGCGATTCCTGCCGATGTCGAGTCCCGAGCGTCGGGAGCTCGTGGAGTATCTCAGCGGAACGGGATTCGATCCCGTTCGCGCCATCCGATCGGCGCGGGAGGCGTCGTTCACCTCCGGCGAGGACGCGGGGCCGCCGCGCGCTCGCGCGACCCGCTTCCTGCCGTCGGCGGACGCGCCGGGCTGGACCGGCCGCATGGCGCGCTCGGTCCTCGCGCTCTTCGAACGGTGGGACGCCGAGGGCGTCGACGCGACGCGGGCCGAGATCGAGACGATGGGGTTCCCCAAGGCGAAGGCCAAGCGCTGGGCCGGGCTTCTGGTCACCGATCGCGGAGCGCGCCGGATCCTCGACGACCCGCAGCGAGCCCTTCCGACCGCGACGTTGCCGGACGAGCTGCTGGAGGCCGTCCTCCGTCAGGCCGAGATCGTCGTGCAGGGGGAGACCGACGCCCCGGTCACCACGGATATCCACCGTTTGATCCGACTGCCGGGCTCGCTGCACGGCGGGACCGGCTTCCGGGTGACCCCGATCGCCCTCGACCAACTCGAGGCGTTCGAACCCCTGCGCGACGCGGTGCTCCCGAACTCCGAGGAGCGATCGGTCGCCGTGACGTATCGGACGGAGGCGCACTACCCATTTCCTGAGGGCGCGATCCACGCCACCGACGGCGGGACCGACGTGCTACCTACGCCGCTGGCGCTGTTCCTGGTGCTGCGGGGGGAGGCGGAGCTTCGGCTCGCACGGGGATGACGAGGCGACCGATCTTCTCGATCGAAGCTTCGATCGAGTCGCCGGGGCGCAGTTTGCGACTCTCGTCCCCGAACGCGAATCCCGGCGCTCCCGAGAGCGTCCCGAGGCTGATGAGGTCGCCCGGGTCGAGAGTGATCCCCTTCGACAGGTGCGCGATGACCTCGGGGATCCGGAAGACGTAGTCGCTCGTGTCGCCCTTCTGCCGGACCGTCCCTCCGACCTTGAGCTCCATCTGGAGCGGATATGGATCGCCGATCTCCTCCTTCGGGACGACCCATGGACCGACCGCCATCGTGGCATCGAATCCCTTGCCCATCACCCAGTCGACCGTGCCCGGGGAGGGGTACTGGAGGTCGCGGTAGCCCATGTCGAGCGCGATCGTGTAGCCCGCGACGTAGTTCATCGCTTCGCTGACCGCGATGTGTTTGCCGGACTTTCCGACGATCGCCGCGAGTTCCAGCTCGACGTCCGGAAACGTCCCCGCGCTATGGAGGACGAGGCTCTCGCTCGGGCCGACGAGGCTGTTGAAGAATCGAGTGAACGCGTACGGTTGAGTCGGCATCGGTTTCTTCTGCTCGGCAAGGTGACCGCGCGAATTGGACGCGAGGCAGTAGATCTTCGCGCCGCGCACCACCGGAGCGAGGAGCTTGACCCCCTCTTCGGGCTTGAAGAGGAATCGTGCGCCGGTCGCCGCCCGCGGGGTCCAACCCATCTTTCGGCGCCGGTCGATGTACTCCCCGATTTTCCGGGTGATCTCGACCGACTCAGCGCCACCGGAGAAGAATGCGCGCATGTCGCGGAACCGGCTCGGGTCGGCCCCTTTGACCGGATTTACCCCGAAGTAGTCGCGGCACGCCGTGTCGAGGTCGATGTACTCGTTCGCGTCCGTGACCATCCCGAAATGGAACTGCTCGGCGAGCGAGAAGTGAACGAGCTTCACGGGGTCCTCCTATCGAGACCCCCGGAGCGGGACGGGTTGATAAGACGTGCGCCGCGCCTCGCTACGCTCGGCGCGCGAGCGGCGCGTAGCTCACGACGTAGCCGGTGTCGATCCGCTCGACCCCCAGCATCTCGAAGGCCATCGCCTCGGCGATAGAGCCCACCGCGGGGCCCGCGACGAGCGGGGGAGCCCCGTCCGCTCCGATCACCACGGGGGCGACGTAGACGGTGAATCGGTCGAGGAGGCGGCTCGCGATCACGCTCTCGATCACATGGGAGCCGCCCTCGACCAGCACGCGCCGCATCCCGCGTCGGTGCAGCTCGGCCCAGAGCGTCGGGAGGTCGACCCGGCCCCGACCGGCGACGACGCGGTCGACGTGCGGCGGGTAGTGCCGCGAGTTCTCCTCGACCGTCGCGACGATCGTTGGGGCGCTTCCGTCGAGGACCTTGGCCGCGACGGGGAGACGGCCGTGCGCGTCGAGGACGATGCGGGTACGAGGAGGGCCGGTCGTTCGCCCGAGTTCCTCCCAATGGACCTTCAGCGATGGGTCATCGAGGACCACCGTCCCCGCGCCGACGACGATCGCGTCCGATTCAGCGCGCAGTCGTTGCACGCGCAATCGGTCCTCCGGGCCCGAGAGGTGGGCCCGCGCCCCAGAGGCGAACGCGAGACGTCCGTCCAAGGAGACGGCGCAGTTGACCCAGATGAGCGGGCGCGACCGGGGTCCCTGCGCGCTCATCGATCACGCCGAGCGCAGTCGCTCGGCCTCGGCCGCGAACTCGTCCACCGACTCACCGGCGGCCTGCAGATCCACGAGATTGATCTGCACGTTCGCGAGCGCCCCGGCGCGGGCCGCGCCTAGCAGTGCGATCGCCGTCGTCAGGTCGCTCGAGAGCCCGGTCCGAGTGCGGGGACCGACGCGCGTGAGTTCGATCGAGAGCGCCACCGAGCTGCGCGCCGTAGCGAGCGGGACCTCGGCGGCGAGCCGGAGGGCGTCTCGGTACCCGCGCTGCCGTGCCGCGTCCTCGGGTCCGTCCTGGAGCGCCCGTCGCGCGGCTCGCACCGCCTCGTAGGCAGCCGCGTCGTCCTTCATCGCGCGGACGAACTCCGAGCGCGCGCGAGCACACATCGCTCGACTCGCATCGAGCTCGGGGCTGGGCGACTTTGCGCTCACGGAGTAGGCGAGCACCATCTCGCCCAGTGCCGCCGCGAGCGCTCCGGCGGCCGCGGCGGCGCTACCGCCCCCCGGGGTCGGAGTGCGGGCGGCGATCCGGTCGAGGAAACCGGTGAAGCTCTCCGCACTGGCGGTCGAGGCTGCGCGGACCCGCCGTTCGAGGATCGCCGCGCGATCGAAGCGATTGAGTTGGAGGTAGAACTCGGCCGCCTCGATCATCGCCTCCTCGGGTACGAGGCCGACGATCTCGGACTCCTCGATCGTCGCGCCATAGCGCGCCGCCTCGCGGCGTACGAGCTCGAGGGCTCGGTGGAGCGGGGTCCGGTGGTAGTCGGTGAGGTTCATCGAGACCTGCGCACGCTCGCGCTCCTTGATCTCGAAGCCCAGCGCTCGGACCTCCGCAAGACCGCCGTCGCGCGCCCGGATCGACCGGGCGACCTTCTTCGCGACCGCAACATCCGGTGTCGAGAGATACGCATTGTAGGCGATGAGCACGGCCCGCGCCCCGATGGCGACGGCGCCCGCGGTCGGATGTAGCCGGTTGGGGCCGAAGTCGGGGGCTCGGTCCGGCGCGGTCGCGATATCCACCCGCAGCCCCTCAAACCCGCCCTTGCGGACGTTAGGGAGCTCCGCGCGCTCCGGGCGTCGCGCGGCCGCACCATAGAGGTAGACGGGGATCGCGAGCTCGGTGGCGACCCGCTCAGCGAGTTGGTTCGCGCACGCCACGGCCTCCTCGATCGTCGAGCCTTCGAGAGGGACGAACGGCACCACGTCGGTCGCGCCGATGCGCGGGTGCTCGCCTCGGTGCACGTTGAGGTCGATGATCTCCGTCGCCACCCGCATCATCGCGAGGGTCGCCTCGACGAGCGCTCCCCCCTCCCCGACGAGCGTGATGACGGATCGGTGATGATCGGCGTTCGCTTCCACGTCCAGCACCACGACCCCGGCCACGGCTCGTGCCGCGTCGGCGATGCGCGCGACCTTCGCGGGGTCCCGGCCCTCCGAGAAATTCGGGACGCACTCGAGCCAGCTCATCCGGCGCTCCCGCCAAAGCCCTCGAGCATCGTCTGTTTGCCCCGGCTCGTCACCATCGCCGGGGGGTGGGCCACCGGCAACCGTCCGATGCGGGCGAGCGCGCTGTGGACCCGCTCTTCGGAGAATCCATGTCCCCGGACGAGGACCTCGTCGACCCGGTCGGGGTCAGGGGGACGGAACTCGGGCTCGGGGGCCGCTATCGTGTCGGGATGGCGAAAGATCTCCGCGACCTCGGCGGCCTCGTTCGGATCGAGGCCCGCACGCGCGACCGTCGCGTCCCACCCGAGGTGTTCCTGCGCCAGCTTGAGGGCCTTTTTCGGTCCGATCCCGCGCACCCCGTCGTTGAAATCGGTGCCGACCAGGATTCCCATCAGGATCAGCTCTTCGCCGGAGATGCCGAGCTCACGGAGCAGCGCGTCCCGATCGACGAGGTGCGCCGAGTCCGTCCCGTTCCGACTGCGTCTCGCTGCGAGTCCGCGGACGAGGCGCGGTGCCCCGAAGAGCAAGCTATCGTAGTCCTCCGAAGCGGCTCCCCAGACGATGCCTTCGGCGGCCATCCGTGCGGCCTGAGCCTCCCCCTCGCTCGGTGCTTGGACCGTCGGCACGCCCAGCGCGTCGAGGAGTTTGACCGTCTCATCCACCATCGGCCGCGTGAGGCGCGAGGTCTGGGCCGCCTTGCGCCGAGCGGTCTCGAGGTCCCCGCTGTCGAGCGCCGCCTTCCACTCACCCTCCGCCTTCTCTTTCGCGTCGATACGGTGCCGGATCGTTCCCGCCTTGCGTTCGGGCGGGCGGCCGTCAAAGACCCATACCGGGTGGACGCCCTCCTTCAGGAGCGCGGTCGTGCGATAGAACGAGCCCATGAGATGGCTCGTCGGCCGCCCGTCCGGGTCACTGAACGGCTGACCGTCGGCCTGTCGGATCGTCGCGAGGAACTGGTAGAGGGCGTTGTAGGCGTCGACCGCGACGCTCCGCCCCGCGAGCGTGCTCCACGGGAGCTCCTGAGCGGTGACGATGTCCTTGAACGGGAGCCCCACGCTCCGGCAGGCGGGAGCGAGTACTTGGGCTTGCCGTGGCGGAACCCTCGGCGGGGAACTCGGGCTACCTCGAGCCTAAATGCGACCCTCGATTCCCGCCCCCCGGTCGACCATGGAGTTCACTTGGAAGGACGAGCCGACGGCCCCCACCCTTGCACCCGGTGCGACGATCCTTACCTCATTCCCGAGCGCCGGTCTCGCGACGACCGTCGCGGGACATTACATCGTCCGCGCCCTGAAGCTCGCTCGCATCGCGCGCTTCGAGTCCACGGAGATGCCGCCGATCGCGGTGATCCAAAATGGGATCGTTCACCCCCCGATCCGAGTGTACGGACGCTCCGATTTCGCGCTCGTCCTCTCCGAGTTCCCTCCGACTCCTGCGCAGGCGGTCGCGCTCGCGCGCACCCTGCTCCAGGAAGCGACCGCGCGCCGTGCGCGGTGGCTGCTGGCCCTCGAAGGGGTCGCTCCCCACCCCGCCGGGGCGGACGATGCTCCCGAAGATCTCGAAATGAAGGTCTGGTCGATCGCCGTGCCTCCGGGGTCCCCGATGACCCAACTGCTCGTCACGGCCGGCGCGGAGTCGCTCGAGGAGGGTGTGCTCGGAGGAGTCTCGGGTTCGCTGTTGGTCCAGGCGCTCGGTCGCCCGCTCCCCGTGGGGGTCCTCCTCGCGACGGCGCACGCCACCGAGGAGTTCCCGGACCACCGCGCCGGGGCCGCGCTCATCGAGACGCTCGATCGGGTGTTGCCGGAGCTGAAGATCGACACCGGCCCACTGCGCGCTCAAGCCGAGGAGATCGAGAAGGCGCTGCGAGCGGTGATGAAGTCGCACCCCGGACACGGCGCCTCGCCGTCCGCGCCCGCGGGCGAAACGGCCGCGAGCGACCCGAGTCAGATGTACCAGTAGGCCCCGCGGCGGTGCCGGAGCACCTCAGAACGAATCGGTGTAGGACAGGAGCCAGAACGTTCCGCCGATCATCACCGCGAAGAGTCCCAGCATCGAGAGCGGGTTCGAGTTGAAGAACGCGACGGTAACTCCGATGAGCGCCGCTGGGAGCACGAGCGTCAGCAGCACGGCGAGGAGTCGGCTGTCCATGGACGTCCAATCGAACGGGGTCGGGATTTAAGGTTGTGCGGAGAACGGCGGGCGCGGTACCCGCCGTTCAACTCGGATCGCGCGCGGCTAAGCCGCCGGGCGCGCCGGTCCGGGGGTGATCGCCTCGATCGTCAACTCCGCCTCGGCCACGGGCAGTGGGATCATCGGGGGCGTCGGCACCGGGAGCGTCACCTGCTCCAGCGCGAGGTCGATCTCCGCCGACATCGGCGCTGAGGAGGCGGTCATGGTCGAAAGGAGCGACTCTGCCGGGACGATGTAATTGTGCTCCACGTGGTCGCCGATGACCCGCGCCCAATGTTCGACGACCTCGGTCAGGGCGCGGCCCCCTAGCGGGCCGACCAACGACTGATTGTCGAGGACTTGGAGCATCGCGCGTCCGTGCCCGCGTAGGTCGGAGAACGATTCTAGCAGATGGATCCGGCCGATCGTACGCTCGGCGACCGCGCGCCGGTCTCCTTCGCAGGAGAACGGCTTGATCACGAAGGCGCTCACGTGGACGGACCGCCGACTCGCGAGCTCCAAGATCTGCGGGAGGATGCCGCTGCCAGCACCACCCCCTAGGCTCCCCACGACCGTGATGAAGTGGGCGCCGTCGAAGATCCGGCTGAGCGCAGGCTCCGCCGCGCGCGCGAGGACTCCACCGACGAGCGGGCTGCCGCCGGTATCGACCGGAGTTCCCGATTCCGGTCCGAGGTAGATCCGTCGATCGAACTCCTCGAATCCGTGCACCGAGCTATCGCAATTGATCGCGACGGTCTCCAGGTGGCGTAGGTGGCGACGGGCGACCTTGGCGGCGACGCGCACGGCGCCCCCGCCCACGGCGACCAAAAGGAATCGCACGTTGTGTCCCAGTCGAACCTGTTCGGAGAAATCCCCTCCGCTGGGCTCGCCGAACCCCGGCGACGGGCTACTCAGCAGTACACCTCGATTGGCCTCGGACATTGTGCCCACCCCGCTCCCGTGCCGACATGGCCCCTTCCGACTAGCGCCCGACGACCCCTCGCCGTTCGAGGTCCTTCCCACTTTCGCGAAGCGCCGCAGCCTGCTCCTGGTTCGAGACCGCATCGTGGAGACCGTCGCGGTGGTAGCGGATCCGACCCCGTAGGTTGCGCTCTTCGGCGGCCTCGCGAAGGAACCTCGCGAGGACGTCGCGCAGGGGGTGGTTGCTGTCCACATAGTGCGCGTAGGCACTCCACTCGGCGAACTCGTGCGGCCGGAGCCGGACGGGCACCTCGACGAAGCCTTCGGAATCCCGTGGGGGGGTCGATTCGGCCGACAACGCCCGGGTCCGCAAGAACGCGTGCACCGCAGCCCGCATGAGTTCCGAGCGGCTCTCGAACTCGCCGTTCGCGACGAACGAGTCGATCAGCTCGATCTCCTTGCGGTTGCACCGTAGTGCGATGCGCGCGTCCTCGGGATCCTGTCTGCGGTCGCCCCGCTGGGCAGCGAGCGCCGACCGTCGTAGGGGGGCTTTGTCGAACACAGATGCAATCGATTCAACGGATTTCTACTACTTAAATTCAGCCGGCGTTCCGTCTCGAGCACGAATCGGTATGGTGGGTTGGGTGTCTGCTGACGTGTCGAACGCCCAGTCGACTTCGTCGAACCGCAACGGACCGCACGGCGGCGGAGTATAACCGACGCTCTGAATGCGGTGCGCGGGCCCGCGTGCACGTCCGAACGGATAGGGCCGACTCCAACTCAAGATTCAAATGGACTCGTCGGTCCCTACCGAGCGAGATGCGGGTACCACGAACCCTCCGAAGCCGGCTGCGTTCCCTGCGCCGGGGACGCCGTGGAGTTTCGCCGGTGATCGCGACCATCCTGCTCGTTGCGATCACCGTGATCCTCGCCGGTACCCTCTACGTCTTCCTGATCAATTACTTCCCATCCACCGCGAACACCCCGCTCCAGGACGCGCTCGGCTACGGGTCGATCCACTGCCTCGGAGCGCCGAGCACGGGTTGCACTAACTCGACCGGCAGCGTGGGGTGCGCGGCGGGTGACTACTGCTGGTCGATCGCCATCTCGACCGCGAACGGGCCATCTCCGTCATCGATCATCCTCTACGTGCAGAACGCGTCTACGCAAACGATCTCCACCGCCAGTTGGCACTTCACCTTCCTTACCGTGAACAACCCGCCAGCGATCGTCGCGAACGCGACCGGGTCCGTCGCCGGCCAGACGCCGCCTGGTTGGATCGCGGGTCCCGGGCGAGCGACGAACGACGCCCTCACGACGGGCATGATCCTGTGGATCGACACGGGCTCATCGACTCCGTACACGGGGCAGAGCCTCACGCTCAACACCGACGCGACCGGCGGGGGGTACGGGGGCGCGCTCAACCCGTCCACGCTTCCGACGTAGCGAGTCCTATCCTTTGGGCGGTGGGATCTTCCCGGCGGAGCCGAGCGGGGTGCCGCACTTCCAGCAGTACGTCTCCTTCGCGTAGACGACCGCCCCGCACGTTGGACACGCGAGCTCCTCCGTAGGAGCGGGTCGGGTCGCACCGGCGGCCATCGCACCGCTGGGCAGCGCTCCTGCCGATGCGGCCGATGTCCCCGTCCCCTCCGCGCTCCGTGCTGGGGCCGGCGTAGCGGCTGCGCTCTGGACGCGAAGCACGTTCTCCCGTTGCCGCTGGCGGCGGAGCTTGTAGACGACGTAGATGAGAAGGACGATGAAGAACGAGAGCCCAAGGTACAGCAGCACTTGGAGATAGATCGAGCCCAAGATCAACCCGTAGAGACCCCACCCCACGACGGTGATCGGGCCCTGGATGCCATCGTACTGTGCGTCCCCGACGAGGAACACGTAGGACGGGCCGCCCGTCGCGTTGGTGTAGCCGAGGCTCATCTGCCACGACCAGATGTTCGCCGACGGCACGACGATGTTCGAGAAATTGAAGGTCGTGATCGCGGTAATCCCTCGAACCCCGGAGATATTGGTGTAGCTGTAGAATGGGTAGCCCGCGCTGCAGACCGATGAGTTCACACCTGTCGCGCCTGGACAGGTACTGAGATACAGCGTCACGTTACTCACGGTCGACCCGGTCGGCAAGAACATCGGGAAGATCTGCACCGACCAATTGAACGTGGAGCCGGCCGAGCCGACGAACGGCGAGAGGGTCGCGTTCTGAAGCACGGCCGCGGATCCGCCCGCCGAAGAGGATGGTCCGAGAGGCGCGAGTAGGAGCGGGACCTCGACCGCAGCCACGATCGCCGGAGTCGCGGCCAAAATCGCGACCCCCACTACGGCGAGATACCGTGGCTGGCTCGCTCCGGCCCAGATCGGAAGGCCGAGGCCGAAGAGCAACGCCGCCACGATCGAGAAGAGCACGCCCCCGACCAGGTACGCCCCGGCCGCGATCAGGGCCGCGATGATCAAGAGAATGATCCGCCCGATCCGGCTCGTCAGAAATCGCTTAGTGCGGGCGAGCAGAGCCATCTCCTCGGGGTGAGCCCGGCACCCCTTTATTACTCCGAGGCCCCACCATCGACGATGGCGCTGGCGGCCGAGCAGTTCGTTCTGGTGATCCTCGACGGCCTCGGAGACCGGCCGCACCCGGATACGGGGGGGCGAACTCCGGTCGAGGCGGCCGCAACCCCCGAACTCGATCGCGCGGCAGGCGAAGGTGACCTCGGCGACGTGGTCCTCATCGGGCCGGGCATCGCCCCCGAGTCGGATGCGGGCGTCTTCGCCCTGCTCGGCTACGACCCCATACGAGAATCGCCCGGGCGCGGAGTCCTCGAGGCCGAGGGCGTCGATCTCCACGTCGGCGTCGGGGACGTCGCCTTTCGGCTCAACTTCGCGACGACCGATGGGGCCGACCGAGTCCTCGACGCGCGAGTCGACCGAAGCCTATCGACGCAGGAGGCGACCGAGCTGGCCGACGCGTTGACCCGAGCGGACCTTCTCGCGGACCGCGGGATCGCGGCCGAGGTCCGGGCGACCGTGGGGCACCGCGGCGTGCTCTTTCTTCACCCACGCTCGGGGGGCCGCCTGAGCCCCGAAGTGTCGAACGCCGACCCGTTCTACGAACGGATCGGGGGGATGGGGCGAGCACGAACGAACGCCGAGCCGCGGATCCCTCTCGTTCGGCCCGAACAGAGGACTCGAGAGGCCGAGCGTACCGCCGCAGCGACGAACGAGTTCCTGACCCGCGCCGCGGGGGTCCTCGCGAGCCATCCCGCGAATGCCCGGCGGGCGCTCGGTGGAAAGAAGGTGGCGAACGGGTTATTGGTCCGGAACGCTGGCACCCTTCCTTCCCCTCCTCCGCGTCCGTGGGCGGAACTCTGGGGCGTCCGTGGCGCGGCCGTGACCGAGATGCCGGTGGAGCGCGGGATCGCCCGTCTCCTCGGCCTGCGCGACGAATATGTCGGACCGATGGGAGTCGACCGTGAGGGGGGCTACCGCGAGCGCGCCGAACGCACCGCACGCGCCCTCGAGCGATCGTCGTTCGTGTACGTTCACCTCAAGGGACCGGACGAGCCGGGCCACGACGGCGACGCTCGCCGCAAGCAGGAGGTCATCGAGGCGATCGACCGATCGTTCTTCGGTCCGCTCCTCCGAGCGATCGACCGGCGGCGGGTCCGCGTCGCGATCACCGCGGATCACGCTACCCCCACGATCCTCCGCGGACACTCGGACGACCCGGTTCCGCTCCTGCTCCTCGGAGCGGACGTCCCGAGCTCCGGCAGCGGATCGAGCGTGACGTTCGGAGAGCCCGCCGCGGCGTGCGGCCGGCTCGGTCACCTACGGGGGCGGGACGTGATGCCCTTGCTTCTCGAACGTAGAGCCTTCGAGCCGGCATGAGATCGGAGGCGCTGCGCGTCCCTCGCGAGCGGGGGGAGCGGACCCGCCGCGCGCTCCTCGAACTCGAAGCTCTCCGGGTCGACCTGCGGATCGTCGGCGATGGGGGAAGTCTCCTCTTCCCGGTTCGCGGCGAGCTCGCGCGTCTCGAGTCGCTCGGGGAGCTCACCGTCGCCGAGTTCCGGTCGTTCGACGATCTCGACGCACCCCGCCGATATCAGGAGTTGCTCGAGCTACCTGCCGACCGCCAGGCGCGACTGCCTCGCGCCTTCGATGTGGTCGGCGATATCGTGCTGATCCGCCTGCCCCGGGACCTCGAGGCCGACGCCCCCGCTGTCGGCGACGCGCTCCTGCAGTTCGTACCGGGAGCGCGCCTCGTCGGAGCGGACTACGGAGTGCACGGACCCGAGCGACTGCGCTCGCTTCGGCGGATCGCAGGAAGCGGTGCATGGAGAACCGTCCACCGCGAGAACGGGATCGCCTTCGAGGTCGACGTCGAGCGCGCCTACTTCTCCCCCCGGCTCGCGCGCGAACACGCCCGGGTCGCGGACTGCGTCCGACCGGGCGAGCGAGTGTACGATTTGGGCTGCGGGGTCGGCCCGTTCTCGATCACCATCGCGAGCCAACAACGGGCGCGTCGGATCGTGGCGATCGATCACAACCCCGCCGCGATCGAGCTGCTCGAGGCGACCGTGCATCACCTCGGTCTCCCCGCGCTCGTCGAGGCGCACGTGGCCTCGATCGACGACTTTCTGCTCGGCGCCGAGCCGTGCGAACGCGCGATTTTGAACCTTCCCCAGGGAGGGATTAAGTACCTTCCCTCAGTGGCGGGCGCCGTCGAGCCCGGCGGGACGGTCCACTACTACGAGCGGGTCGAGCGCTCGGAGCTCGCACGCCGAGGGGACGAGTTGGTGCAAGCGATCGATGGAGGCTCTCTGTGGAGCGCCGCAGAGCCCCGGATCGTGCACCCGTACTCCCCGACGTCCGACGTCGTAGCGTTCGCACTGCACCGTGCTCGCCCGGCGGTGGAGCCGTGACGCGGGTCATCGATCTCAAGGAGGTCTCCGACGCAGACCGACCGTTGGTCGGAGGAAAAGCCGGCAAGCTCGGCGACCTGATCCGCGAGGGCTTCCCGGTCCCGCCCGCGTTTGTCGTCACCACCGAAGCCTATGCGAGCTTCGTCGCGGTTCCGTCGCTCGCGAAGGTCATTCGCGAGAACCTCCAGCACCTGGACATGAAGAAGCCCGAGACCGTCGAGACGGCCTCGCGCACGATCCGGGAGGCGTTCGAGGCGACCGAGATGCCTCCAAAGCTCCGCGAGGAGATCGCCACCGCCTACGAGCGCTATACCAAGGTGCACGGGGTGCGGTTCAGTGCGGTGCGCTCGAGCGCGACCGCCGAGGACCTCGAAGGTGCCTCGTTCGCTGGGCTTCAGGACACCTATCTCAACGTTACTGGCGCCCCGGAGATCCTCCGTATGATCCGACGGTGCTGGAGCTCGATCTTCACCCCGCGCGTCATCATCTACCGCGCTCGTAAGGGGTTCGACCATTCCACGATCGCGCTCGCGGTCCTCGTCCAGAAGATGGTCGACTCGACGGTGAGCGGGATCATGTTCACCCGGGACCCGAACACGGGGGAGAACCGGATGATCATCGAGGCGGGCTGGGGGCTGGGTGAAGCGATCGTCGGCGGTGAGGTGACTCCGGACCACTACGTCATCGACGGTGGGACCCAGGCGATCGCCCAAAAGCAGCTCAGTGAGCAGCGCATTCGCATCGTCCGCGCTGAGGGGGGTGGGAACCTGCACGAGGGGGTACCTCCCGCGGAGCAACGGGTTCAGAAGCTCGCCGATGAGCGGATCCGGGCCCTCGCGTCTCTCGGGCGCCGGATCGAAGCGTTCTATCGACGGCCGATGGACGTCGAGTGGTGCGGTGACGGCCACGGGCTCTATATCGTCCAAGCGCGCCCGGTGACGACGATCCCTGGCGCCTCCGAACCGGGGGCCGCAGCCGCTATCTCGGCCACGGCCCTGGCGGCCGTGGTGTCGGCGGAGGCATTGGCCGAGGATTCCCCGATCTTGCGCGGGTTCGGTGCGAGCCCGGGTCTCGCGAGCGGCGTCGTTCGTATCCTGGCCGGGGCGAAGGACATGGAGCACCTCAAACCCGGGGAGATCCTCGTCACCTCGATGACGACGCCGGACATGGTGCCAGCGATGGCGCATGCGGCCGCGATCGTGACGGACGAGGGTGGGATGACCTGCCACGCGGCGATCGTTTCCCGAGAGCTCGGAGTGCCGTGCGTCGTCGGGACGCGTACCGCGACCAAGACGATCGCCGACGGGAGCGAAGTCACGGTCGACGGAAAGACGGGCTCGGTCTATCGCGGACGGCGTTCGGTCGCCTCGACCTCGGCGGCCGGTGCGCCGGGCCCGGCGTCGCTCGGGCTCGCGAACGTGCACCATCTAGCCCCGGTCACCGCGACGAAGATCTACGTTAACGTCGGCGTGCCCGAGAAGGCAGCGGAGTACGCGCAGCTACCGGTCGCCGGCGTAGGGCTCTTGCGGATCGAATTCATCTTCACCGCGCACATCCGCGAGCACCCGCTCAAGCTCCTCAAGGAGGGGCGGCGGGACGAGCTCGTCCGACGCCTTTCCGATGGGATCGCCCAGGTCTGCCATGCGTTCCACCCTCGCCCCGTGATCATCCGAACTTCCGACTTCAAGACCAACGAGTACCGGGGGATGCCCGGCGGCGCCGAGTTCGAGCCGGTCGAGGAGAACCCGATGATCGGCTGGCGGGGGTGTTCGCGTTACATCGCTCCCGCGTTCCGACCGGCGTTCCAGGCGGAGCTCGAGGCGATCCACCGCATCCGTACCGAGCGGGGACTGAAGAACGCTCACGTCATGCTCCCCTTCGTCCGCAACACCTGGGAGCTCGAGGAGATCACCGGGATGATGCGGGAGGCCGGTCTCCGGCGTTCGCGCGACTTCCAGCTGTACCTGATGGCCGAGGTCCCGTCGACCGTCCTGCTCGCTCGAGAGTTCTCGAAGTTCTGTGACGGGTTCTCGATCGGCTCGAACGACCTGACCCAGCTCGTGCTCGGCGCCGACCGCGACTCGGAGACCCTCGGACGGATGGGATATTTCGACGAGCGCGACCCCGCCGTGATGCGCGCGATCGAGCTCCTGATCGAAGGAGCCCACGCGGAGGGACGAACGGTCGGTATCTGCGGACAGGGCCCGAGCGTCTATCCCGAGTTCGCCGAGTTCCTGGTCCGACGTGGGATCGACTCGATCTCGCTCAACGCGGATACGGTCGCATCGACGATCCGGACGATCGCCTCCCTCGAGCAGCGAATGAAGCTCGACGGGATGCGCCGAATGAACTGAAACGGTTCAGCGGGCATCGGAGCTGCGCGGCGGTCTCCACAGGGGGCCCGCCGCGGAGGGCGATCCCAGCGCCCAAGAGAGATCGGCATCTGCGGCGAGCTCGTAGCGTCGGAACGCGGCGACGCGGACGAAACCCATCCGGCTGAGCCGGCGCGAGAGCCGGGATTGCTCGGAGATGATCCCGTACTCCAGGCGCGGCCCCGCGACCCGGGTCCGCCGGACCCAGTCGGTCATCGCGCTCGCGATCCCTCGGCCGCGGGCGTCCGGCACGGTGGTTACACCGAAGACCAGGGCGGACTCGCCGCAGCGGTAGACGAACGCGCTTCCAAGCAAGGCACCGTCGTGCTCCGCGACGATCGGGACGAGCCGCTCGCCAGGGTTCGGGTGGTTCCGTAGGACGTCGAGCGCGCTCGCGAACTCGGGGAGTTCCCGGTCCGCGAACCACAGCCGCGCGAGCTCGCGGGAGTCCCGGTCGTCCACGCGGATGGAGACCTCCGTGGGCGTGACGCTCGGCAGGGTCCGCTGCGAGAGGAGAACATCGACCGGCTCTGCGCTGGGCCGGAATCCGAGAGCTCGGAGGGCCTGGTCGAGGTGGGGTACGACCGGTCGTGGTACGCGGACCGACGGTCGGATCGCCCGCTGGAAGTAGTAGTCGAGCGCGCGCTCGAAGAGCGCCGTTCGGCGGCCCGGATCGACCCGCCCCACGGTCAGGAAGTTGAATCGAGGCACAGGGACCCGCTCGTGGACGAGGAGCGTAGCGCCGGCCAGTCCGACCGAGAGGCCCCCCAGCGCGAGCACGAACTCTCGCTCCGTCCGTAGGATGGACTCCGCGGAGAGGCGCGACGTTCCGTGGGTCGATCGGCGCCGAGGTCCGGACGCTCGCCGAGCCATCTCGGCCGCTCACGTCGGAACTCTTTATAGAGGCCGCCGTTGCGCTCGAGGGGTCGAGATCGCTCGGCCGCCCAGGTTCCGCATGCCCACTCCATCGCTCCGAGCACCCGCCGTCATCGCCGTCATCGGCGCCGGCAACATGGGCAGCGGGATCGCACAGTGCTGCGCCCAGGCCGGCTACACGGTACGGGTACGGGACGTCGACCAGGCGATGCTAGCCCGGGGTCGCGGCCTGATGGACCGGATGCTCCAGGGTGCGATCGAGCGAAAGAAGCTCTCTCCGGCGAAGAAGGAGGAGATCCTCGGCCGAGTGAACTTCACGACGTCCCTCCCCGACACCGTGGCCGGTGCCGCGCTCGTGATCGAGGCGGTTTTCGAGGACCACGCAGTGAAGAGCGCGATGTTCCGCGAGCTCGAGGGACTCGTCGGACCCGACACGATCGTCGTGACCAACACCTCGTCGCTCTCCGTCACCGAGCTCGGTCGGGGCTTCCCGGTCCCCGGCCGCTTCGCGGGCCTCCACTTCTTCTTCCCCGCGGCGGTGAACAAGCTCCTCGAGGTGATCGCGGGTGCCGGCAGCGATCCAGCGACCGTACGCGAGCTCGAACAGTTCGGCTACCGGCTGCGTAAGATCCCCATTCGAACGACCGATCGGGCCGGCTTCGCGGTCAATCGCTACTTCGTTCCGTTTCTGAATGAGGCGACGCGCATCGCCCAGGACGGCGCCGCGAGCCTCGCGACCATCGAAGAAGTCGGTCGCGAACTCTTCGGGGCGACCCTCGGCCCGTTCGAGCTGATGAACGTGACCGGGATCCCGATCGCCTTCCACGCGCAGTCGTCACTCGCCGAAGCCTTTGGGCCGGCCTACGCACCGTCCAAGCTCCTCGAGACTCAATTCCGCTCGGGCCAGCCGTGGGATTGGAAGGGCACGCCGGTGGAGCCGGAGAAGAAGGCGCTCGTCAGCGAGCGCCTCCTCGGACTCACGATCGGGATCGCGACGCGCTTGGTGGAGGAAGGCGTCGCAACGGCCGAGGCCACCGACCGAGGGGCGACCGTGGGGTTGCGTCGCCGCTGGGGCCCGTTCGCTCAGCTCTCGAACGTCGGGCTCACGGAGGGCTTGCGCATGGTCGAGGCCTACGCTCAGCGTTGGGGCGATGCCTTCCCCGTGTCCCGCGAGCTGCGGGCCCGGGTCGCCCGGGGTGAGTCCCGCTGGGCGCTCAACCAGGTCCAGATCGAACGTCGTGGGCCCGTCGCATGGGTGCTGCTCGATCGCCCCGAAGTCCTCAACTCGCTCAACTCGGACCTCCTCTTCGAGCTCCGCGATCGATTCCGTGAGCTGGAGGAGGACCGTGAGGTGCGCGTCGTCGTCCTTGCCGGAAGCTCCCCGGTCTTCGCCGCGGGCGCCGACATCGCCGAGATGGAGCGCAAGACCCTCGCGGAAGGGGTCGCCTTCGGGTTCATCGGACAGGAGACCGCACGCCGGATCGAGCGGTTCCCCCACCCGGTGATCGCGCTCGTTGAGGGATACGCCTTGGGCGGCGGGTTGGAGCTCGCACTTGCCGCGGATTTCATCGTTGCCGCCGAAGGGTCGCAGCTCGGCTTGCCCGAGGTCACCGTCGGTATCCACCCCGGCATGGGTGGGGCCAGCCGCCTCACGCGACTCATCGGCCGGGGCCGAGCCAAATGGCTCGCGTATACTGGCGTGCCGGTCTCCGCGGAAGAGGCCGCCCGCCTCGGATTCGTCGCTCGAGTCGTCCCCGCGGACCGGGCCCGAGACGAGGTGCAAGCCCTCGCCGAAACGATCGCGAGCCGAGCCCCGCTCGGCGTCGCCTGGATCAAGCGCGTGATCGACGAGGGAATGGACGCCCCACTCGAGACGGCGCTCTATCTCGAGGGAGAGTCCGCGGGCCACACCTTTGGGACCTCCGATCGTACGGAGGGGATGCGGGCCTTCCTCGAACGGCGACCCCCGAAATTCGAGGGAAAGTAGGCGGCGACTACGCGCCCTTCGTGACCAGTTCGCGGTAGGCGTCCGGGCTCAACAGGCGCGCGGGGTCGACCGGCGCGCTCAACCGGATCCGGACGAGCCAACCCTTGCCGTACGGGTCGCCGTTGATGTACTCGGGATGGGTCTTGAGCTCGGTGTTGGCCTCGGCGACCGACCCGGTACCGATCGCGTAGACATCGGCGACCGTTTTGACCGACTCGAGGATCAGCAGCGACGCACCCGCGGTCGCCGCCTTGCCGATGGGGGGCAGATCCACGAAGACGATGTCGGTGAGCTCAGATTGGGCATGGTCCGTGATCCCG
>JBOGRR010000016.1:0-20036 GCA_050749765.1 Thermoplasmata archaeon
CCGTGTCGAGGTTGGTGATCAGGTTGCCGAATCGATCGGCATGGAGGACCTCGATCGCCCAACCGCTTGCGTTCGGCCGGGCGCGCGAAACGCGCCGGCGGTGAAGTAGATGGGGCACCCCGAGCGTGGAGGGATCGCTCCCCACCGCGAGCGCCGCCGCCGCCGGCGCGAAGAGATCGCGCCCATCGAACGTCGTTCCCACGCGACGCAGCCCGAGGCGCGCGGGCTCGATCCTCCACGTCCGATCGATCCCGATCCGCTCGGCGAGCGGCCACAGGACTCCGTTGTCCGGTCCGACCAGTCGGCTGCCGTCGCGCAAGTGAACGATGACGGGCGCTCGGACCCCGCCCACCCCGGGATCGACGACGACCACGTGGATGGTTCCCGCGGGAAACCGCTCGGCCATCGCCCGCAGGAGGAACGCCGCCTCTCGAACACCGTGGGCGGGAAGATCGTCCGCGAGGTCGATGACGTGCGCCTCGGGAGCGCGGCTCAGCAGGACCGCTTTCATTTGGGCGGTGTAGACCGCGCCGATGTCGCTCGTCAGCGTGACGATCGCCCGAGCGCCGTCGCGGGCTCGCATGGGAATCGCGCGCCTACGACTTCATGATCGCGACCAGGAAGATCCCGATCGCGGCGAGGGCGCCGATCACCGCAGCGATCAGCACGAGGAATGACTCCCAGAGGAGCGTGTGGAGCTGGCCCAACGGCGTCGTGCCGTAGTAGCTGTAGAGGAACGCGAAGAGCACGCCGACCACGACGCCGACGACGAGGAGCGCGACGCCGATCGTTCGGCTCCGCCCACTGCCGAAGTAGGCGGTGAAGGCTCCGGCGAGCACGAGGAACAGGCCAAAGATCAGGAGGAGGATCGTGATGAACTCCCATCCGCCGACGCTCCACGAGGTCGCTAGCATGCTGGTCACCATCGATCGTTCCCCTTCTGTCTCAGAACCGGATACCGGTGAGCGTCTTCGTGTCGATCACACCGGCGACGCTTCGAATGCGGTCGACCACCAACTGGCCGAGCGCGTTGAAGTCTTCCGCCTCGACCTTGGCGATGAGATCGTACTCTCCAAAGAGCGGGTGGAGCTCCACGATCCCCTTCACCCGGAGCAGTTCGTTGTACACGTCGTGCTCCTTTGCGGGGGCGGTACTGATCAACACAAAGCCGATCGCCACGGGCCTTCCAGTCCTGACGAGGGCGCCGACAACGGAGTGCTTAATAAGCGTTGTCGAAGCAAGGCGGTCTCCTCCTCGGTACCGTCCACTGCAAGCGTCGTCCCTTAAGTGGGGAGTTCGTCCGAATTCGGCGCGAGGCCGATCTGCGATGAGTTCGGCGCCCCCGACCTGGCCCGTCCGATTGCTCGCTCGGCCGTGGCTCCTTTCGTTCGTTCCGATCAACGCGGCGACCGCCGGCTTCGGCGTCGTGCTCCCGCTCCTCATCCTGATCCCGCTCCACGGGAGCTGGGCCGACGTCGCCCTCGCGGCGACGATCTTCAACACCGCGGTCATCTCCTCCTCGGTCCTCTGGGGCCACCTCGCCGATCGCTACCCGCATCGTCGCCTGTTCCTCGCGATCAACTACGGAAGCTACGCTGCGCTCTATGGGCTCATCGCGCTCGTCCCGTCGATCGGCGCACTCGACCTGCTGTACGGGGTGATCGGCCTCGTCGCCCCCGCGGGGGCGAGCGCATCCACGCTCCTCATCCTCGAGAAGTTCCCCGAACACGAGCGGGCGAACGCCTACGCGTCGTACCAGGAGATGGCGATCGTGGGGAGCATGCTCGGGCTCCTGCTCGGCTTCGTGTGGACGACCGATGCGGTCGCGCTGAGATCGTTGCTCTACGTCCTCGGAGCCCTCGCGGCCGTCTCGGCGGTCGCCATCTGGTTCGGGATCCGCGAGGGGGATCTCCGCGCCCGCACCGCCCAGGTCGCCCATCACGCCGACAGCCTCATGGCCCGCACCCGGGAAGCCACGGGGTTCCGCATCTCGATCCCGTTCTTTCCCGTCCGCCCGACGTTCACCCGCGACGCGCTGCGACGCTTCCGCCGCTGGGCGCGCGAGGAGCTCCGCCACGAGCTCCCGCTCGTGCTCGCGGCGATGTTCTTGTTCAACTTCTCGGCGAGCCTCTTCAACATCACCCTCACCCCGTACCTCGCCTCGGTGGGGATCGCGACTTCGTCGATCTTCCTCGTGAACTTCGCGAACAGCGCCGGCCAGGGACTCCTGTTCCCGTTCTCAGGGGGTCTATCGAATCGCATGGGGCCGGACCGACTCGTGCGCTATTCGAGCTACGTTCGCGCGCTCAGTTACCTCGCGACGGCCGGATTCGCGATCGCGCTCCTCGTCGCGCCGAGGGCGTTCGCCGCGAACGTCGCCGCCTACAGCATCGCGGGGGGCGCGATCGCCTTCTTCACGATCGCGAGCTCGATGATGCTCTTCCGCAGCCTGCGCGGACGGGACTCGGGACGGATCCTCGGGGTCAACAGCGCCCTCGGGGGGCTGGCGGCCGTCGCGGGTGCGAGCGTATCCGGAGTGATCGCCGTCTTCGGGAACTACTCGATCGTCTTCATGGTCGCCGCGGGGGCGTTGCTCGCCTCGCTGCCGCTCTGGACCGCCGCCACCGTGGCCTTTGAACGCCGCCGAGCGTCCGACGGAGCGGCCGCGCGGGTTGGCGCCGAGCCTCCTCCGACCGAACCACGCCCGCCGCCGGCCCCGGCTTCGTCGGAGCGAGCGACGACCCCCTCAGGGACCCTCCGACCCTCGAAAACGGATTAACCCCCGCCCCGTTGCGCTCGTTCCCCCCGGGGGAATTACCATGGTCGCAGCCGCCAACATCCAGAAGGGCCTCCAAGACGTCGTCGCGCTCGAGTCCCAGATCTGCTTCATCGATGGGCGGCTCGGTCGGCTCATCTACCGCGGCTACGACATCCGCGAGCTCGCGGCCGAGTCGACCTTCGAAGAGGTCGCCTACCTGCTGTGGTACGGGCGCCTCCCCACGAACGCTCAACTTTCGGAGTTGAAGCGCCACTTGGCCGAGCTGCGCGCGCTCCCCCTCGAGGTCGCGGCGGTGATCGACCGCTATCCGGAGGACGCGAACCCGATGGACGTGTTGCGCTCGGCGGTCAGCACCCTCGCCATCTACGAGCCCGGCGAGACCCGGACCGGGGCGAGTTCGATCGGGGGCGCTCAACGCCTGACCGCCGCCCTACCGTCGATCCTGGGCCAATTCCACCGGCGTCGCTCGGGAAAGGCCGCGCTGCGCCATCGGCCGGAGCTCTCGCACGCCGCCTACCTCCTGTACGCGATCCTCGACACCGATCCGAGCGCGCTCGACGTGCACGCGGTCGATGTCGCGCTGATCCTTCACGCCGATCACGAGCTCAATGCCTCGACCTTCGCGGCGCGAGTCACCGCCTCGACCTTGAGCGATCTCTACAGCGCGGTCACGAGCGCGGTGGGCACGCTCAAGGGTCCCTTGCACGGCGGGGCCAACGAGCGGGTCATGGAGCTCCTCGACGCGATCCGCACCCCCGATCGTGCGGAAGCCGTCATCAAGGACAAGCTCGCCAAGCACGAACGGATCATGGGATTCGGTCACCGCGTCTACCGGGTCGAAGACCCGCGCGCGACGATCCTGCGGACCTGGTCGAAGAAGGTCGGCGAAGAGCGCAAGGACCTCCACTACTACGAGCTCTTGCGCGCCGTGGAGACGGTGGTGCTGCGCGAGAAGGGGCTCTACCCGAACGTCGATCTCTACTCCGGCTCGGTCTACACGCTCCTCGGCATCCCGCACGACCTGTTCACGCCGATCTTCGCCTCGAGCCGCGTGAGCGGGTGGACGGCGCACGTGCTCGAGGAGTACCAGGACCTTCGGCTCATCCGGCCGACGGCGGCCTACGTCGGGCCGGTCGACCAGCACTACGTGCCCGTCGGCGAGCGGGAGTAGGCCGGCGCCCCCGCTCGCGCACGGCGACGACGCTCATGAGCGGGTAGCGAAGATCGGGCCGGTGCTCTAGGCGCGCCGCGACCTCGATCGTCCCGTCCGAGAGGCGCAGCTCGACGCGCAGCATCTCGGCGACGAGATAGCGGTAGCCGAAGCGGCCCCGCCCGATCGGGCCCCCGCGCTTCGGGTCGATGCGCACTCGGACCGATCGCACGTAGGGCTGCAGGCGGACCGCGCGCTCGATCGCCTCGGCGAGCGTCCGGGCGGTCTTCGGAGCGACGGGCGTGCCCAGATACTGGTGAAAGATCCCGCCGAGCTTGATCCCGGTCTCGAAGAGCAGCGCCTCGCGCCGGGTGAGGCGCGCGCGATGGATCGGCTCGGAGGCGCTCATGCGACCGGGGGCGGCGCGGGGCGGCGCTGCGGAGCGGATTGGACGGTCCACGGACCGACGACGTAGTAGAGCAGAAGTCCGCACGCGAGGACGGCGGCGGCGCCGAAGGCGAGAAGGTACGGACACGAGGTCACCGCCGGGCGGAACTGGAACGGCACGAGGACGACGGCCGCGGCGATCCCGGTCACCGCCATCGGGATCCGCAGCGGGCTCCCGGCGCGGATTTTCGGGTACTCCCAGGGGGCGACCATCAGAAGCGCGAGGACGATCGCGAGACCGAAGAAGAGCCATGGTTGGACCGTGAAGTAGGCGGGAACGTAGAACGCCGTCGCGATCCAGATGACCGCGAGCGCGCTCATCGGTGTCGGCACTCCGATGAAGTCCCGGCGCCGGTAGCCGCGCGCCGTAAAGTAGGTGAGGCGGCCGATGGCGAGCGCGAGGTAGAGAGCTCCGACGAACGCCCCGGCGAGCGCGAGTGCGGCCCAGGGGGCGCCCTGTCCGGTGTGGACGGCGATCAGCAGGGCCGGCGCGACGCCGAACGTCAGCGCGTCAGCGATCGAGTCGGCGATGCGGCCGAAGGAGCTCGGGGGCGAACGCGCTCGCCGAGCGAGCATGCCATCGAGGCCATCGAACCCCACGCCGATCGCGATGAGGAGCATCGCGAAGAGCGGGTTACCTAAGAGGATGTACAGGATCGCTCCCACGCCGAGGAGCCCGTTCCCCAGCGTCGCGAGATTCGCGGCGATGCGCCAGCCGTTCATCCGATCGCCTCGGCGATCGTGGAGACCCCCGCGCGCACCCGGGCCCCCGGGTGCACGGTCGGCCGAGCGCGCGCGCTCGGAAGGAGGACGTCGACGCGCGAGCCGAGGACGATCATCCCGAACCGAGCGCCCTTCGCGAGGTGCTCCTCGGGCCGAACGAAGGAGACGAGGCGGCGCGCGACGATCCCCGTCATCTGAACGACCTCGACCGGGCCGAGTTCGGTGTCGAAGAGGTAGGAGCGCTGCCGGTTGTGGACCGCGTCTGCGCGATAGGCCGGGCGGGAGCCCTGCCCGCGATCTCCGATCGAGCGCACGACTCCCGCGAGGGGGACACGATTCACATGGACGTTGCCGACGTTCATGAAGACCGCGATGCGCCAGTGGTCGTCCTCCTGCGCGACGAGGGCGACGCGACCGTCGGCCGCCGAGACGATCCCCGGGCCGGGGGTGCGCTCGGGGTCACGGAAGAAGATCGCGAGAAAGAGCCCTACGGCGAACGCCGCAATCGCAAACGGGAGGACGAGCCAGGCCGAGAGGAGGAGCGCGATGGCGAAGAGGACGGCCACGATCGCCCCGGCCAGCGCGAGGTACCGGCCCGAGCCGGGCGCGAACATCGGCGCCCGACCTTTAGCTGGTCAGGACGATCTCGATATTGACGCCGTCCGGGACTTGGATGCGCATGACCTGTCGCAGGGCGCGCTCGTCGGCATCGATGTCGATGAGGCGTTTGTGGATGCGCATCTCCCAGTGGTCGATCGTGCTCGTTCCGCCCCCGTCCGGACCTTTGCGTACCGGTACCTTGAGGCGCTTCGTGGGCAAGGGGATCGGACCGGAGATGCGGACCCCGGTCTTCTGGGAGATCTCCCGGATCTGCTTGCAGATCGAGTCGACCTTCCTCGACTCGGTGCCGGAGAGCGAGATCCGCGCGACCTGCGGCATGGTCCGTGGTTCCCTCTCCGGTGCTCGTCCGAACTCGCCCGGCGGATTACGCCGCGCGCTTCTTGACGTCCTTGACGACGCCCGCGGCCACGGTTTGACCCATGTCGCGAACGGCGAAGCGCCCGAGCTGCGGGAACTCCTTGTAGATCTCGAGCACGAGCGGACGCTTCGGAGTGATCTCGACCAGCGCCGCGTCCCCGGTCTTCAGGGTCTGAGGGTCCTTCTCGGCGACCTGCCCCGTCTTCGGGTCCAAGCGCTCGATGAGCTTCGTGAACTCGCAGGCGACCTGGGCGGTGTGGCAGTGGAACACGGGCGTGTAGCCCGCCGTGATCACGCTCGGGTGGTTAAGCACCTGGATGTTCGCCGTGAAGCTCTCGACGACGGTCGGGGGGCTGGACGCCGGACCGGCGACCTCGCCGCGATGGATGTCGTTCTTGTCGATGCCACGAACGTTGAAGCCGACGTTGTCGCCGGGCTCGGCCTCGGCCACGCTCTCGTGGTGCATCTCGATCGACTTCACTTCGCCCGATTTGCCGCCGGGCATGAAGATGATCTTGTCGCCGACCTTGACCTTCCCGGTCTCGACGCGACCGACCGGAACAGTACCGATCCCCGTGATCGTGTAGACGTCCTGGATCGGGAGTCGGAGCGGCTTCCCCGTGGGTTTCTCCGGGACCTTCAGGTTGTCGAGCGCTTGGAGGAGCGTCGGGCCCTTGAACCAAGGCATGTTCGGGCTCGCCTTGTTGATGTTGTCATCCTTGAAGGCCGAGATCGGGACGAAGACGACCTGCTCCGCGACCTTGAAGCCGACGTTCTTGAGAAGCTTGGTCAGCTCCTCCTTGACCGCTTCGAACTTCTTCTCGGAGTACGCGACCTCCTGTCGGTCCATCTTGTTGATCGCGCAGATGAGCTGCGTGACCCCGAGCGTACGGGACAGGAAGATGTGCTCCTTCGTTTGCTCTTGGACCCCCTCCGCCGCGGAGCAGACCAGCACCGCCGCGTCCGCCTGGCTCGTCCCCGTGATCATGTTCTTGACGAAGTCGCGGTGGCCGGGCGCATCGATGATCGTGAAGTAGTACTTCTGCGAGTCGAAGCGGCGATGGGCGATGTCGATCGTGACGCCGCGCTCGCGCTCCTCCTTGAGGTCGTCCATGACCCAGGCGAACTCGAACGTCGCCTTCCCTTTCGCCTCGGCCTCGGCCCGGAACTTGTCGATCTCCTCCTGGCGGATGTAGCCGGTGTCGAGCAGGAGACGTCCGACGGTCGTGGACTTTCCGTGATCGACGTGGCCGATGAACACGATGTTAAGGTGGGGCTTCTGTGCCATGTGGTAGTCCTTCCGGGCGCGCCCAAAAGGTGCCCCTATATAGAGGTTGTCTCGGCGTTCGCCCGAGAGGAGCGCGGGTCGGGACCGGGGGAGCCCGGTACGCGCGGGCGCAGGGACGCGAGCGCGGTTCTTTGCTGTCCGTCGGAAATGCTAAAGTCGAGGGACCCGTCGGGAGCTCTGCGCCCCCCCGGGCGGCTCGGTTCACTCATGGATCCGGTTCTCAGCGCGCGCAGTCCATCGGCGAGCCGCGCCCAGACCATGCGGCTCCTACTTCCCGCAGACGGGAACCCGATGGGGACGGTCTTCGGAGGCGTGATCCTCGAGGAGATCGACCGCGTCGCGTTCGTCGCGGCGGTCCGCCACGCGGACCTCTGGTGCGTGACCGCGAGCTTCGATCGCGTCGACTTCATCGCGCCGGTCTTCGTCGGTGACATCGTCCACTTCGACGCTCGGGTGACCTACGTGGGCACGAGCGCGATCGAGGTCCGCGTGCGGGTCGAGACAGAGCGCGTCGGCAGCCGCGCGCTCACGCTCGTGGGCAACGCGTTCGTCACGATGGTCGCGATCGGCGCCGACAAGCACCCGCACGCCGTGCGGGCGCTCGAGCTCGGGACCGAGGAGGATCGCCGGCTGTTCCATGAGGGAGAGGAGCGAATGGAAGAGCGTCAACGCACGCGGGCGATGGCCCGCCCAGGGGGTCGGTAACGATGTTGTGTGAGATGTGCGGCAAGGAGGCGGAGCTGACCAGTCGGACGCGGATCGAAGGCTCGACGCTCCTCCTATGCGCCGACTGCTCGAAGTACGGCGTCGTCGTGAGTCCGCCACCGCCGGCGGTCAGCCTCGGGCGCCCGAACCGCCCGATCGGTGGCGGAGGCGGCGGTCCACGCTCGGCGAGCCGTCGGGCCGAGGAACGCGACGTCTACCAGGAGATGCCCGAACTCGAGCTCGCGCCAGATTGGGGGCGAAGGCTGCGCGTTGCCCGCGAGATGCGTGCATGGACCCCGGAGGACCTCGCGAAGAAGCTCAACGAGAAGAAATCGGTCGTGCTCAAGCTCGAGTCGGGCAGTTTTCACCCGCCCGATTCGCTCGTGCGTAAGCTCGAGCATACGCTGGGGGTACGCTTGCGCGCCGACCCCGAACCTTCCCTGAAGTGACCGCGCCTCAGTGGCGCGAGCGGCGACGGGTCGGAGCGGCAAAGACCCACTCGATCAGCGCCTTCTGAGCGTGAAGGCGGTTCTCGGCCTGGTCCCAGATCACCTGGCGATCCCCGTCCATCACAGCGTCGGTGATCTCCTGGCCCCGATGTGCGGGCAGGTCGTGCATGGCGAAGGCGCCCTTCGCCCCGAGGTCGAGGAGCGCATCGTTCACCTGGTAGCCCTTGAACGCAACTTCGCGCGCCCCAGCCTCCGCCTCGTCGCCCATCGAGACCCAGACATCGGTGTAGACGGCGTCGGCGCCCCGCGCGGCCTCTTCGGGCCGGTCGGTGAAGCGGAAGTGGGCTCCCGTTCTCCGGCCAAGCGTCGTTGCCTCGGCGACGACCTCGGGACGGGGCCGATACGTGGGCGGGGTCGCGACCGACAGGTCCAAGCCGACCCCTGCGGCGCCGAGCAGCAGAGAATGCAGCACATTGTTCCCGTCGCCGATGTAGGCGAGTCGCCGACCCGAAAACTTCCCCTTCCACACCTCGTAGAGCGTGAGGAGGTCGGCGGCAATCTGGCAAGGATGCTCGAGGTCATCGAGTGCGTTGATGACGGGGATCGACGCCCACTTCGCGAGCTCGACGATGTCCGAATGGCGGTAGGCTCGATAGACGATCAGGTCGACGTAGCGTGACAGGACCCGCGCCGTGTCCGCGATCGTCTCGCCGCGCCCGAGCTGAAGGTCCTTCGCCGAGAGGTAGAGGGCCTCGCCGCCGAGGTCGTGCACTCCGACCTCGAAGGAGGTGCGCGTGCGCGTGGACGACTTCTCGAAGATCAGCGCCGCGCTCTTGCGCACGAGGGTCTTCGGGCTGCGACCGTGCCGACGCTCCGCCTTGAGCTTCGCCGCACGAGCAACCAGCTTCGGGAGATCGGGCAGGAAATCGGTCACCGAAAGTATATCGCGGGCGCGGGAGGCCGGAGGCATGCGGCCGGGAGGGCGTCGCTTCCTAAAGAGGAGCGGGTCGGATGCTGCGACACAACGCCATCCATATGAGCCTCGTGCGATTCGCGAGTTGAGGAATTTAGGATGCCAGCTCGATCGAAGACCACCCGCAAGTCAAAGCCCCACACCGCACCTTCGCGAAAGGCCAAGCCGAGCTCCGGCGGCCGCCGTGTCTACATGGTCACCGGGGGCGTCACCAAGTTCGCCAAGGCGCACCCGGCGATGGACTTCCGGCTGATGGTCAAGCGCGCCTACGACTACGCCCTCAAGGGAATCCCGAATCTCACGAAGGACCGGATCGACGGGACGCGCATCTCCTACTTCTCGGATCACTTTTCTCGTCAGCTCAAGGCCGCGAGCATGGTCCAGGACTACCTCGGGATGAACCCCAAGGGCTCCGTGCGCATCGAGTGGGGAGGAGCCACCGGCGGAGAGTGCTTCCAAGCCGCCTACGAGGCCGTCGCGAGCGGGCGCATGGACGTCTGCCTCGCCGCGGGGTACGAGACGATGAGCCGCGTGCCGACATGGAAGGGGAACGAGTTCATCGCGCTCGCCTCCGACACGAACTTCGACTTCCCGCTCGGGGGCTTCTACACGGGCTATTACGCCCTGATGGTCGTTCGTCACATCTACGAATACCTGCGCAAGGGGAGGTTCGCCCACGTCACGGACGAGCGGGAGGCGCAACGCCTCGCGATCGCCGAGGGCCAACGGATCATGTCGCTCGTTTCGGTGAAGAACCACTTGAACGCGGTCCACAATCCGTACGCTCAGTACCCGAAGCATCTCACCGTCCAGGACGTACTGAACTCCGAGATGATCAGCTACCCGTTGACGCGGGAGCAGATCTGCACCATGAGCGACGGCGCCGCGGTCGCGATCCTGTGCGACGAGCGCCGGGCACGAGAGTTCACCGACAAGCCGGTGCGGATCATTGGCGTCGGCACCGGCACGGACACGATGCGCCTTGCCGACCGGCCGTTCGAGGAGGTGCCGCTCATGCCGCGGGAGAGGCGGGAGGACTACGCCCACCTCCAGTACCCCGGTGTTCACTCCTTCCGCGCCGGACGCGCCGCGGGGCTCGAGGCGTACAAGATGGCCGGCATCACCGACCCGAACCGCGAACTCGACTTCATTGAGCTCCACGACGCCTATGCCTCCAGCGAGATCCAGACCTACGAGGACCTCGGGCTCTGCCGCTACGGCGAGGGCTACTCGTTCGTCGAGCGGGGCGACCCGTTCCTGAAGAACATCCGCTATCCGTTCCCGACGCCCAACGCGGGCGCGATCCCGGTGAACCCGTCCGGAGGGCTCATCGCCTGCGGCCACCCGGTCGGCGCGACGGGCCTCATGCAGGGGGTCTTCGCCTTCTGGCAGCTGCAGGGCACGATCCGCAAGCACTTCGGGGACGGCACGCTCCAGCTGCCGAACGCGAAGCGCGGAGCGATCCACAGCCACGCCGGCACCGGTTCCGCGGTAACGGTCTCGATCCTCGAGCGGGGGTTCCGCCCGTGACGCCCCGGCCGCTGACGTTCGAGAAGTTCCGCGACATCCAGGCGGAGCTCGATAAGAGCGGGAGCGCGATCTTCCGGGATGCGAACGGTTTCGAGAGTCTGATCATTCGCTACCCGTACTCGATCAACTACATCCATAGCTACGCCGAGGACACGCCGTTCTTCCTCGCGCTTGCCGAGGGGAAGCTCAAGGGGTCGAAGTGCACGTCCAAGAAATGCGGGATGAGCTACGCGACCCCGCGCAGCCACTGCATGAAGTGCGGTGCGCCCACGGAGTGGATCGATCTCCCCCGGAAGGGCAAGGTCCACTCGTGGACGACCTGCCACTTCGGCGGAGAGGCGTTCCTCGCCGAGACCCCGTACAACCTCGCGATGGTCGAGTTCGAAGGGATCGGGAGCCTCATGCTCGTTCGGCTCAAGGACGCCGTCGAGTCTGAGCTCTACGTCGGGATGCCGGTCGAACCGAAGTTCGACCCGAACCCGAAGTTCTCGATCACCGACGTCTGGTTCGTCCCGAGCCGGTAGCGGTGCGTCGCGCCAGACCTCGAGGATGAGCCGGAGCCCCGCGAGCAGGTCGCGGTGGATCTCGGGCCACTCCCGCCCGATCGCCGACTCGAAGAACGTGCCCGCGTAGACGAGCCGTACGAGGGCCGCGACGGTCTCGGGGCCTGCGCGGGGCGACAAGAGGGCCCGGCGTTGTCGCTCGCGGAAGAACCACGCGAGGCTCTGCATTTCCTCCCCTTCCTCGTGGCGCGTGCGCTGACGGAGCGACGGGTCGCGCACGGCCTCGGTGAGGAGATTGAGCCAGGTCGAGGGGCCGGGCGTCGCGGCGCGCGCCTCCTCAAAGAACTTCGTAAGCTCTTCTGGGAGACGCCGACTCTCCGCCAGCGGCGCGAGCCGCCGCTCGAACTCGTCCCGCTGGCGAGCCTGCAGGGCGAGCAGCAGCAGTGTGAAGCAATCTGTGGACGACCCCTCTGGTGTGGACCGTCCTCAGTGCTCCTTCCGTGCCAAATAGCTGTGTACGGCAAGCTCGTACGTCCTTCGGCGTGTTTTCCGAGCCAACCACATCACCAGGAGGTTGTGTAGCCCACGCTCCCACCGTGCCCACTTTCTCTTGCAGCAGTCGGCGGTCATCCCCATCACTCGCTCGATCTCGTTCGAGGTCGCCGGCAGGCGGATCCCGTGGGCCGCTACCTCTGCAAACACGACCAACGCCTTCGCGTCACGCCGAATCGCTCGCGCGGAGCGTGGACACATGGCCCGGTCTATACGTTGCCCCAGCGCCTCGAGTTCCGTGAGCGGGATCCGCACCCGATCGGTGCTTGCCCACTACTCCCTTCGGAGTCGGTGGAGTTCGACCGAGTTCCTCCGGGGCGCGAGGAGTCCACGAGCGGGACCGAGGATCGCTTCCCGCTCGAACAGACTCACTCCTTCCTTCGGGAGGAGAGCACCCAGGAGGCGAACAAAGTGCACGTGGCAGAGTTGGCGAACCCGCGTCGGGTGCGCCATCCGTCCAGCGTCATCGTCCGTCACGAGGTCGTCGACGCGCCACCCATGGAACGCCGAGGTCGGCGGACCCTCGACCACCACCTCCGTCCGGTGAACGCGGTGAGATGGGCCCATCGTGATCGCCCCATGGATGGCGTGCGGTGCTCCCGAGGCGGTTTGACTCTTCACGAGGGTGGAGTCGGCCCCGTGGACCGATCGCTCGATCGGTGGTGGAGGCGAAGGGCGTGGAGCGAGCACTCCACGCCGATGGTGATCTCCTGGAGGAAGTTCTAGATGGGGTGTCGAGGGATCCGCACGCCGAGGTCTCGTTCGGTCGCGGTCAACCGCGCTCCCGACCCCGCCCGTCGGGCCGCCCGCCGAGCGTGCTGCCCAAGAGCGCTCCCTTTCGTTGGAGGCGGATCCGCTACGGTTCGGACCAGCCTCGCGCTCCGGGCGGAGCTCAGGATGACGGCTCACGGTCGGTGAGGGGTGGCGGCGGCAAGTTCGGCAAACAAAGACACGTAGCGCGGGATGAGACGCGGCCAGGCGAACATCTGAGCGCGCGCTCGGCTCTCCTCGCCGAATCGCTGCCGGAGCGGGGGGCTCGACGCTAGTTGAACGATCGCTTCGCTCAGCGCGAGGGGATCGTTTGGCGGGACGAGGAGGGCGTTCCTTCCCTCCGAGAGGAGTTCGCTGACCCCCCCGACCCGGGTCGCGATGATGGGGAGGCCGGCGGCCATCGCCTCCAGCAACACCCGCGGAAACGACTCAAAGCGGGAGGGCAGCACGAAGATGTCCGCAGTTCGATATGCCGAGACGAGCGCGTCGCGAGGGACCGTCGTCCGGAGACTGATCTGCCCGGCGACCCCCAATTGCTGGGCGAGGGCACGGACGGGAGAGAGCCCACCCCAATCGTCACCGATCACCTCCGCCTCGACCGGCAACGATCGAGGGAGGCGGGCCAAGGCCCGGATCAGCGTCAGCAGGTCCTTCTGCTGCAGATCGAGTCGCCCCACGCTGAGCAGCCGAGGCCGTGAAAGGTCGGAAGTTCGCGGCGGGCTCGCCAGCTCGTCCAGCGAGATCCCGGTGGGAATGGTCACCATCCGCTCGGCCGGCACACCGAGACCGCCGAGGAACCCTCGCTCCGCGTCGCTCTGGACGATCACTCGATCGGCGCTTCGTAGTGTGAACCGGGCGACGGCGCGGTGGTAGAGCTGAGAGAAGGCGAAGCCACGCCCCCCGTCGGCGTGCGTCGTGACGACCAAAGGGATCGAGCGAAGGCGGCGGACCGCCGCGCCCACCCATGTGGGAGAGTAGCCGAAGGCGTGGGCGTGAAGCACGTCCGCGCGCGAAGAGATGGCGGCAGGAAGCATCCCGGGCGCGATGATGCCGAGGCCAAGCGGGAGCGGAGCGACGCGAACCGCGCGGAATCTTCGGACGGGAACGCCGACCTTGGGGGGAGGCGTCGTCCACCGCGTGAACGGGCGGCTTCGTTCGAGATCGGTTGTCAGCACCTCTACCTCGACCCCCGCCTCCCTGAGCCGGAGCGACAACTCCCCCAAGGTCGCCTCCACCCCGCCGATGGCGGGAACAAACCGCTGAGAGAGCTCGATCACCCGCATCGCGAGTCGTTCCCCCCTCGACGGTTAGCTCCCGGGAGGTGCGGTCAACACCGGGGCGGGGCGAAGGAGGTGCCACCAGGGGATCGGGGCGGACTCGTCTCGGTAGTAGGCGAGGGCGAGCTGGACGAGCGTCACAGTGACGAGCCCACACAAGGCGATGAGCACATAGGTTCGTACGAAACCGTATCCGGCGCTCGCGTCCAGACCCTCGGTGAAGTCCGCGACGGAAGGGCTGAGCGGGGCGAGAAAGCGGATCCCGAGATCGTTGTTCGCGAGCAGATAGGCGTAGGCCAGCACGCTCGTCCATCCGAAGAGCCGGCGGCGCGCCGGATGGAACGCGAGGACGTCCAAGAACAGCAGTGGGAACAGGTAGAGCAGGTATTGCTCATAGAGGCCCCAGCGAAAGAGAAGAAAGACAGTGGTCACGAGGATCATGGCCCGAAGCATTCCGTACGGGCGGCCAGCGGCGAACCAGCGGGCGCCGACCCAACCCGCGATCAGGATCGCCGGCACCCACAGGTAGCTCAACACCGTGTCCACATACGGGAGGGACTCCACCGTCGGATTGACGGGGCCCGAGGTGAGGATGCCGACCCAGTTCATCCCGCCGCCTCCCCCATGGGTTTGGGAGGTCGACGCGGCGATCACGTTCTGGAAGCTCCACCCGAGGCCCAAAAAGACGGCGAGCGTCGCCGCGGCGGGGATCGCCAGCGCGAGGAGAACCCCGGCGCGTCGCCAACCGCGCACCGCGAACGCCTCGAGCGGAAGGTAGATCGCCGTGATCCACTTCACGAAGATCCCCCAACCGTAGAGGGTGTGGCGCGCGAGCGGCTCGCGCACTAGGAACGCCGCGAGGATCATTGCCACCACGATGGAGTCGAACTGACCCCAGATCGCGGTCATGATTATTGCGTAGGGGAAGAACGACCAGAACGTGAGAGCGGCGAGGGCGGTCGGGGCACGGCCCGTCCATCGCATCGCGATCTGGTAGAGGAGGTAGGCTGTGACCACATCCCCGACGATCGGGGGCTGTTTGAGTAGGAAGTAGAGCGCGAACCGATCCCCTCCCCCGGTCCCTTCCCATAGGCGATACAGACTCCCGGTGAGCAGGGGCCAGAAGGGCAGGTAGGCGGCCGAAGGGAGGGTGGTCGTCAGGTACGCGATGCTGACTCCGGGGACGGGCGGCCAGAATGCGTACGGGTTGAGCCCCTGAGCGACCGCATTTCCGGTACGGATCCAGACCTCGAGGTCGTAGGGAGATCCCGTCCAAAAGGAGAATCCCTCTCGGACGAGAAGGCCCGCGAGGAGCACTTTCCACGCCATCGCGGGAAGCCGCGATCGGGTCCTCGTATCGTCAGGCCCCGCGGGCGGGACCGGAACCGAGGTCGCGGACTCCATCGCCGTCCCGGGAGCTCGCGGAGTTATGATAGGCTGTGGTATGGTTGCTGGGATGGCCTCAGACTCGGCGAGTGGGCCACTCGACCTCGTAGGGGGTATCGTCGCCCACAACGAGGAAGGCAACATCCAGGCGGCGATCGGATCGTTGCTCGGCCAGGAGCTCGGTGGGTCGGCGCGCTGGCTCGAGCTCTGGGTCGTCGCGAGCGGGTGCACCGACCGCACGATAGAACGCGTCCGCGAGTTCGCCCGCATCGACCCGCGCGTGCGCCTGATCGAACGGCCGACCCGCTCCGGAAAGGCGCATGCGCTGAACGAGATCTTCGAGCGAGCGCGCGGAGACCTCCTCGTGCTCCTGAACGGCGATGCCTGTGCCGAGCCGGGGGCGCTCCGCGAGCTCCTCAAAGGCGTCGGAGATCTCCCTCGCCCGTTCGCGGTCATGGGACGACCGGTCCCTCCCCAGTCCGCAGGAGGCGGCGGCCTTTCGGGGACCGTAGGCCTGTTGTGGGAGGTGCACGCCCAGGTCCATCAGGAGACACTGACGCGCGGCGGAGGGAATCATCTCTCCGATGAGCTCCTGCTCGTGAGCCTCCCGATCCTCGAACGGCTATCGAGCGGCACGATCAACGACGGAGCGTTCCTCGGCGCGTCGCTCGAGGGCCGAGGGGGAACGCTTCGATTTGCCCCCGCGGCCCGGGTACACATCCAGGTCCCCGCCACCGTCGGGGGGTACCTCGCCCAGCGTCGGCGCATCTACGCGGGGCACGCCCGGGTTGCCCGGGAAACGGGTGCGGTTCCCACCACCTTCGTCAGTCTCGCCCTGCGTCACCCGCGACGCGCCGGGCGGGTTCTCGCGCAATGCTGGGAGATCGGCCACCGTCGGAAGCACTTCCCGACGCTGATCGGGCTTGAGGCGATCGCCCTCGCGCTGGCCCTATGGGATGGGATCCCCCCGCGGCGGGATCACGTCCGATGGCGACGCGTGGTGAAATCGGTGGGATGGGAGCGGGGTAGCGGGAACGAATCTTTTCGAACTTGACCGAGTCGAACGAGAAGGCCCCCCGCGTCGTCTGGGTCCGGAACGCCGCCTCGGCGCGGTGACGCCGCCGCAGTCGGTCGTTACGCCAGAGTCCCACCGTCTGAAAGTAGGTCGCCAGGACGAGATAGGCCACGGCGTTGGCGGCCCTCACCCAGAGGGGCGGAGGGGGCTCCTCAGGGGGCAATGCGGAGGTCGTACCCAGGCAACGCGCGTACAGCACCGGAATGAGATCCCTCATCCACGGCGCCGACCCGAGCAGCGCTCGGTAATACTCCTCGCCATAGAGGATCCGGGCGCTGAGCGCTTCCCGCGCGAAGAGGAAGTCCCGAGTCTGCGAGAATTCCCGGCGGACCGCCGGATCGTCGCGCGCGTAGTTGAAGCAGAACCTGACCGATCGGGTTCGGTCGCTTCCCAACCGGCTACGTCGCAGGCTGAGGTAGATCCGGAGCATCGCGAGCCAGAGCCGCTCGCGGCGCGCAACAATCAGGAAGTCGATGTCGTCGGTCACCGCCGGCGCGCCGTAGGCGGTCGAGCCGGTCACCCCGACGCACCTTAGCCAAGGGAGGGTGGCGCGCAGGGGTCCCGCGACCAGCTCACGGGCGGAGGCCTCGTAGCGCGAAGCGCGTTCCCGCCGCTCGGGCTGCGGCGGCATTCCTCCGCCGGCTTCGAAGACCCACGCGCCTTCGACCGCAGCGCTCTGCGGATGGGCGAGGAGCCACCCCAGCAGCGCTCGCTCGTCCATAACGCGATCCGGGGGGAGGAGCGCGGTGAGCTCCCGAACTGGCAATCCGCTCCCGTGCTCGCCGGCGATTTCGAGGACGGTAGTAATCCAAGTCTCGAGCGAGTCTGTACCCGTTGGAGAGTGAGGTGCTTCGCGCTCGGCCCACATCGTCCGCTCCTCTCCGGACTGCGAAATTCGAAATAACCCCTTGCCCGAGGTAGGAAAACCTACATCGAGGTCCGCAGTGGCCGGCGAACGGGGAGAGTCGGTCGTGAGCCAGGACGAGGACCCCACGGTCCTGCATCTGAAGCGGGCCGACGGCACCGTAGTCCCGCTCCGGTTCCTGGTGCACGGCTCGGAGCTCACCGTCGTCGTTGCCGCGCCCCTTCCTCGCTGGACGCGCGAGGCCGAAGAGAGTGGCCAGCTCTTGGTGCGCCTCCCGAACGCGATCGAGTGGAGGATCGCGAAGGTCCGCGAAGTTCGTGACGGGGAGGAGATCGCCTCCGTTCGAGATCGATTTCGAGAGGCCCTAGGGGGTGCCTTCTGGGACCGTAACTTCCGAGGACCGGTTCGAGTCCTCTCGCTGACGCTCTCGGCCCCGATCTGCGCAACGAGTTGGGAGGAGCGAGTGCGCGAGGAGTTCGACGCGCTCGCCCCCGTGTATGCACGCCGAGTCGCGGACGAGCCCTTCCAGGGGTATCTACGCGCTCGAGCGATAGAGCTCCTCCAACGGACGTTCCCGACGCCCGCTCGGCTCATCGAGTTCGGTCCGGGGACCGGAGCTCAGACTTTGCCGATGCTCCGCGCCGGCCACCGCATCGTGGGAATCGACCCGTCTCCTCGCATGCTCGCCGAGCTCTCGCGCCTCGCGAAGGAGGAGGGGCTCTCCGGGCGACTTGTCACGAAGGTCGGGACCGTCGGCCTCGTGGACGAGATCCTTTCGAGCGAGGTCCTCGGGAGCTTCGATGGCGCGTACTCGATGTTCGGGGCCTTCGATCTGGAGCGGCGGCTCGATCGGACGCCGACGGCCCTCGCCCGGCTCTTGCGCCCGGGCTCCCAACTCGTCGTCGGTCTGCGGAATCGGACGGCCGTCGTCGCGACCGGCGAGCTGCTCGTCGCCGGCCATCCTCGTCTCGCGGCCGGCCGCTGCCGCTCCAATCTCCAGCTCGGTGGGTTCGTCCATCCCTTCGTAGTGGCGCCGACGGTGGGGTGGGCGTTCGCGCGCCGCTTCGAACGCCACTTCGACCTCGAGTCAGTGGCGGCTCTCTCCGTGCTGGCCCCGCCGTTCCCGTCGCGGCGGCTCGAGCGATTCTGGGGTCCGGAGGGACTCGCGCGCCTCGCCCACCTCGACCGCCGACTGACGGTCCTGAAGGCGTTCGCGTGGGCCGCCGACCAGATCTCGGTGACCCTGACCCGTCGCGGTTGAAGAGTGCCGCCCTCTCGCGGAGGTGCTTTTATTCGAGGAGGCGATGGAAGGTCGTGGCGCGCCGCTGGATCTCCGAGCGCCGAACGATCAAGGTCCTCATCGAACCGCGCGGCGCCATCGTCGCCTTCACGATGAAACGCTACTCCTACCTGCTGTTCCTGACCCGACGCTTCGTGGGTCTCAAGAAGATCCGCACCGCCGACCGAATCGTCGCTCGCGCCGGGTACAGCGCCCCCGCCGCGCTCGAGTTGATCCAGCGAACGTACCCCTACGGACCGTAGGGGCCTGCCGCAGAACTCGCGTACGGTTCCCACCCTCGCGGCCGCCTCGGGAGCGGGTGTGGCCAGGGGCCTACGGATGGGACGGATCTGGCGGACGGGTCTTCGCAAGAGCGACGATACCCGAGATGAACGCAACGATGTACACGGCGAGCAGTACATCGTACAGATAGCGAATGTCCCCCCCGCTGTAAGTCCACCCGAACAGATAGGAGGCGAAATCGGGGGCTGAAGAGAACCCGACCTGACTATACGTGAGGATATCGCCCGCGAAGATGAGCGCGATGAGGCCGGCTCCCACGACCCCTCCCTTGATGGCGGTTCGGGATCCGACCACCACGAGCAGCACGCCGCCGATCGCGTCGGCGACCGCGATGGCAAGGATCACGTACCAGTGGGCGTAGTAGCCGCTCGACATGCTCCCGAAATCCGTTCGCAGGTTAGTGTCGGTGAGGAGCATCAACACGCTGAGCCCGAACGCCAGGAAGAAGAGTGAGCTGTAGATCGCCGCAGTCGCGTTCGTTCGCTCCATCGAGGGGCCCGATCCAACTGTCACAGCGTGGACCACCTATCTAAGGGCCCGTGAGTAAACAGACGTTTCAAGTCGCCCGGTTCGGGAATATGGTATAGTTCCAATCGCCGTGGAACTTCTCCGGGACGAGCTGGACCCGGGCCATCTCGGCGTTCGAGACCTTCCTTCCTTTCGGATACTTCCCCCGGTCCAGCTCCGCCCGGACCCACAGTCCCTTCTCCGTCCGGGTCGATCCGATCAGGCTGACGATCGTGGCCAGACTCGTCAGCGGCCTCCCCCGCCAGTTGAGGGTGATGAACGAGAAGAGCCGGTGCTCGATCTTGTTCCATTTGCTGGTCCCCGGGGGGAAGTGGCAGACCCGGATGGTCAGCCGGGTCCGATTCGCCCACCGCTGGAGCTCGAGCTTCCAGAGGCGGGACCGGGCGCTGTTGCTCCCTCCGGAATCCGCGGTGATCAGCACCGACGTGGCCTGCGGGTAGGCCGATCGTCCCATCTTCTGCCACCATCGACGGAT
>JBOGRR010000017.1:0-20003 GCA_050749765.1 Thermoplasmata archaeon
GACCTCCGGTGCCTTCGACTTGAACCGGGAGAAGGTGTAGCTTCCGAGGACGACGCCATCGACGATCGCCCGGACCGCCGCCTCGAGCGGGACCCCGCGCTGGGCGAACGTCTCGGCGCGGAAGATAGCGCGCCGTACGCCTCGACCGGCGAGCGCGCGGATCGACTCCGCGGCGGCACGTCGCGCGATCTCGGCCGAGTATCCGCTCTCGCTGCCGAGGCCTGCCAACAGGAGGCGGGACGGTCCCTGCGGTAGGTGGATGATGGTGGACTCCTTCCGCCGTCCTCGCATCTCTCCGCGCGCCCACGCTGCGGCGACGCCCCCCGCGCTCGCGCGATCCTCGGTGCTCAGGCCCCGGGGGAGGGGCGCGCCCGGCCGGACCGGCTCGAAATGGCCGCTGACGACAGCGTCGGCCGACGCGCGGAACGGATCGTCGGTCGACAGGCTCAATCGCACGCCGGGCGCACGAGCCCGAGGCTACTTAGAGTGTCGGGCGCAGCTTCTGGCGGTCGATGCGAACGCCCGCCGGGGTCACGCACAGGAGGTTCTTCGCGATCCCCGCGACATCCCCGCCCGTGTCGCGCGTGACGCTCTTGAGATCCTGGCTCATCCGGCGCACCGCGTTCGAATCGTTCGAGATCGAGGTGTAGTCGAGGATGAGGATGTCGCCCTGGTAGGTCATCTTCGAGTAGGTGTGGATGTCCTCGAGGCGGAGGACCTCCGCCATGCGGATGTTCCCCTTCGCCCCGAGCGCGAGGTCGGAATCCTCGAAGCTCATCGCGCCGAGGTCGAGGAAACTCCCCTCGTCGAGACTGTCCGAACCGTGGTGACGCCGCAGGATCCCGCTCTTTGACATGGCCGCTCGTCCTCGGCGTTGGAAGCGAGGTTCGCTTCTTAAGAGTATGGTTCCATGGACGGTCGTTCGGGGACCGTCAACCGCTCGCGGCGGGCCGGGCGAGCCGCAGGCAGAACGTGACTCGGTAGAGGTCGTTGCCGTCCTTGCGACCCACGAGGGTCGCCGACTCCTTGAGCTTCGCTCCGAAGCGCTGTTTCGCAAGCCGGGCGATCGAGCGGGCGGCGAGGGTGTCCACGACGTAGAGGTCCCAGCCTTCGGGGAGCGCCTCCCGCCAGCTCACGGCCTTCCTCCAGTCCGGGCGGGCCTCGCGCATCAACTCCTCCCACTGACGCTCGAGCCGGCTGCGAAGCTCGGGAGGCTTCTCCCTCGGTCCGTCGATCGCTCCGCGCAGCTGGAGGACCGCGGTGTAGTAGTGCCCGCTCTTCCGGGAGCAGTCGGGGCAGGTGCGGTGCTCGACCTTGACCGTTAGCGGCAGTTCGACGGTCCGCTCCGTTCCTCGGAAGCGCACTCGGGCGACCCCGCGGAACTCATGGAGCAGGGCGCTCACCTGAGTTTCTTCCCACCGGATCGACCGGATCGCGACCTCGGGGTGGACGCTCAGCAACGGATCGAGGTCCTCGTGGGTCAGCACCGCGGCCGTGTCGGCGCGCTCCCAGTGGGAGCCGATCTTGCGCGCGCCGCACGTCGGGCAGAGCACCACGATCCCCCGTCCGGGCGGAGACAGGAGCGGGAGGCGGTCGGCGGCGCACTCGGGGCAGACCCCCTCGACGAGCGGGCGACCGGTGCGGCCACACACTACGCAGAACTCCGAGTCGACCAACTTCGCCTCAGGAGAACATCGAGAAGATCTCGGCGTGAGGAACCCCGCCTAGGGTCCCGGTCGACCCGGGGTCGATCAGCCCGGCCTCGTGGGCGATCCGTAAGACCCGCTCGCCGAGCAGGTTCGCCGTCGTCGCTCGCCGCAAGGCGAGCAGAAGCTCCTCCTTCCCGACGCGGCGGTCCCCATAGAACTGCTCGGTGACGCGCACGGTACGTCCCCCCTCGCCCACGGGGAGGTCCCGCCCGATGAGCTCGGCGTCGCAGGCGGCGACGACGACCTCCGTGCGGATCCGGTGGATGCGCATGACGAGTGCTCCGTTCTCCATGGCGATCGACCGGAGCAGGGACCCGGGGGCGAATATAGGATTCTCGGCGAACCTAGAAGCGCAAAAGTTGCCACGTCCCGGGGTGGAGCTCGACCAGCTCACCCTGGTTACGGAGGGTCATGAAGAGCGCGTCGGTGCGGGCGTTGCTGATGTTCTGACGCTCGGCCTCGGCCTGGACTTCTTCGATCGTGAACGTCCGGGTCGTCGATCGGTCCTGCAGCCGTCGCATGATCTCGAGCAGGATCTCGAGTCGCTCCCGCTGGCTGTGACTCACCCCGGTCATCACGACGTCGACGTCGAGCTTGCCGCTCTCGTCGGTGGAGACTCGGCGCAGGAAGTTCTCGACGATCCGCATCGCACGGTGCGCGTCCTCGACGCCGACGGTCGGCGAGAGTCGGGCGCGAGCGGCGGCCTCGCTCAGGCGAACGAGCGCCTCGAGCTGGCGGGCCGTGATCGGCACCGGCGCGTTGGGTCCCTCCCCTTGCTCGCGGACCTTGACGTAGAAGTCCTCGAGGGCACGCAGGGCTTCGGAAGAGAGCGTGGGACGGATCCTCTGGCGGGCGTAGGCGACGTACTTCTTCAGGAACTCCGGCGGAAAAGGGATCGCCCGAGTGCTCGAGAGCGGGCCGAGCCCCGCGACGCTCGGGTCGAACTCGCGGTGCGACGCAAGGATCTGGTTCGCGAGGTGACGGTCCCGTTCCTGGTTGGGCTTGTCCTGGATCGAGAAGATGACGTCGAAGCGCGAGAGCAGGGTCGGTGGAAGGTCGAGCTGCTCGGGAAGGGGCCGGTCGTGCACGAACCGCCCCATCTTCGGGTTGGCGGCTGCGAGGACGGGGCATCGCGCGTTGAGGGTCGCCGTGATACCGGCTTTCGCGATCGATACCGTCTGCTGCTCGAGCGCCTCGTGCATCGCCGAGCGGTCCTCGGCGGTCATCTTGTCGAGCTCGTCGACGACCGCCATCCCTCCGTCGGCGAGCACGAGCATTCCCGCCTCGAGGACCCACCGCCCTCCCGCGAAGTCGTCCTTCACCGCGGCCGCGGTGAGCCCCGCGGCCGTCGCGCCCTTGCCGCTCGTGTAGATGCCGTGCGGCGCGGCGTCGGCGACGTATCGCAGCAGCTGGCTCTTCGCCGTACCGGGATCGCCGATGAGCAGGATGTGGATGTCGCCGCGCGTTCGAACGCCGTCCGGATGGCGCTTTTCGACGCCGCCGAACAACTGGAGTGCGATCGCCTCCTTTTCCTGGTCCATCTCCTTGATCGTGGGGGCCAGAGACAGGACGATCTTGTCGACGACGGTGGGATCTCCCTCGAACTGTCGAATGAGGCGCTCCTCCTCTTCGCTGAGGGCGATCTCGTCGAGCGACGTCTCCTTCGACTCGACCGAGTTCCCGAGGACCATCAGATCGAAGGTCGTGTTGCGGATGACGCCGGTGCGGCCGGCGGTCGCCCGTTGGAAGCTTTTGAGCACGCCGTTCACGACGACGCGGTTGCCGGGGATCACGCGACCCGCGAGGTCCTCGGTGAGGAGCACCGCCATCCCCTGGGGGTGGGCGCCTCGGTGGAGGCTCTCCGGACTCTCTTGGACTTCGATCCGTTGCGAGTCGACGTAGGTCGACTTCTCCGGCAACAGGCGGAACCTCGTTCGGCCGGCCGGCTTCCCGCATCCCCCCTGCGCCTCGGGGCACTCGATCGGCTCGCGGAAAACGAGCGAGCCGTCCTCCTGGGCCTCGTGGAATTCGGTGCGGCAGAGCACGCACTGGAAGACGGCGTCGCGTATCTGCGGCCGGACTTCGGTGACCTTGCGGACCAGACCCTCGATGGCAATGAACCGGCCGAGGTCCGACTCCCGTATCTCGCGGATGGGGCGCCGGGCGGTCGGCGGAAGTCCCACGATCCGCAAGCGCAGTCGGTCAGCCTCGGGGCCGGCGACGGGGAGCAGGTCCCGCATCGCGCGAGCCCCGGCAGCGAGGACCTCCTCGGGGCGCTCGAGCAGGAGGTCGGCGAGCAGAGTGTCGACCCCGTCGAGGGTAGAGAACGGGACCTCGAGGGATCGCTCCTCAGGGTACCGATCGGAGAGCAGCAGGATCGCCGGCCGCAGACCCGCTTCCTCGAAGATCGCGGCCCACCGGCCCGAGAGCTCGGGCGGCGCGGGCAGGGTCCTCTTCGCGGCGACCATCGTCCCTCCTCTCCCTACGGGTCCAGGCGGTAGCGGTCCCGGGGAAATAGCCTCGCTTCCCGAATGTTCCCGGCGCCGCTCAGGAGCCAGACGAGGCGGTCGACCCCGAGACCCCATCCACCGTGGGGGGGCATCCCGAAGCGGAACGCCTCGAGATACCCTTCGAAGGCGGCGCGGTCGAGTCCGGCCGCCTCGATGTTCGCGAGGAGCCGATCGATCCGGTGCTCCCGGGGACCACCGCTTGCGATCTCGGTGCCTCGGTACTCGAGGTCGAAGTACCCGGTCCACGCGGGGTGCGCGTCCTGGCGCGCCGCGTAGAAGGTCCGCTCCTTGACCTTCGTGGGGAAATCGGTGAGGAAGTAGAACGGATTGCCGAGCTCGCGGACGGCCCGCTCCCCAATCGCCTTCTCATCTTCCGTACCGAGATCCTCGGACGCGCCGGGGCGACCGAGCCATTCCTCCGCGGTCGCGAACGGGATCCGAGGGAAGGGGGTCACCGGCTCTGGGATCCCCTCGGCGAGCGGGTTCGCACTCGCGCGCAGGCGCTCGCGGGTCGATCGGAGCGCCCCCGCGACGATCTCCTCCAGCACGCGCCGCACGTCCTCGGCGCCATCGATGTAGCCCAGTTCCGCGTCCAGGCTCGTGAATTCGGTGAGATGGCGCACCGTGTCGGACGGTTCGGCGCGGAACGCCGGCCCGATCTCGAAGAGGCGTTCGAAGCCGGCGCCGATGAGCATTTGCTTGTAGAGCTGAGGGCTCTGAGCGAGGTAGGCCGGCCCGCCGAAGTAGTCGACGGCGAAGAGCGTCGACCCGCCCTCCGCCCCCTGCCGCAAGAACTTCGGCGTCTCGACCTCAAGGAAGCCGCGCTCGACGAACGCCGCCCGGAAGCCGGCGAGCAGCTCGCTCCGGAGCTCGAAGATCGCCCGGACGGCGGGCTTCCGTAGGTCGATGACTCGGTGATTGAGTCGGGTGTCGAGGTCCGCAGAGACCTTGTCGACGACCCCGAGCGGAAGCGGGACCTCCGCGCGAGTGACGACCCCGATGCTCTCGGGGAAGAGCTCGACGCCGCGATGCGACTTCTCCGAGCGTTTCGCGACTCCGACGACCTCGATCACGGACTCGCGCGGGAGCTCGGCGAGCGTCGCGAAGAGCGCGGGGTCCGCCACGCCCTTCTTCAGCGTCACCTGAGTCGTGCCGCTCCCGTCCCGCACTAGGGCGAACGCGACGCCGCCGAGCGCGCGGTACTCCTCGAGATGCCCCGCGATGCGGACGGTCTCCCCGTCCCGGTCCTTCAGCTCACGAGAGAGCCGGCGAAGCGGCGGCAGGGGCCGGCACCTCCTTGCGCGCGAGCGCGCTCTTCACGAGCGCGAGATAGAGGGGATGCGGTACCTCCGGGCGCGAGAGGAACTCGGGATGGAACTGCACTCCGAGGAAGAACGGGTGATCGCGAAGCTCGAGCGACTCGACGCGCCCGTCGACCGCGGTCCCGGTGATCTGGAGGCCGTGCTCGCGGAACCGGTCGAAGTACGCCGGATTGATCTCGAAGCGGTGGCGGTGGCGCTCCCAGACCTCGGTGCGACCGTAGGTCCGCGCGATGAGAGAGTCCGGGCTCAGGATGACCCGCTGCGCGCCCAGGCGCATGGTGCCGCCGAGGTCGTGAACGCTCTTCTGCTGCTCGAGCAAGCAGACGACCGGCTCGGTCGACTCGGGATCGATCTCGGTCGTGTGGGCATTCGGGAGGTGGAGGACGTTGCGCGCGAACTCGATCGCGGCCATCTGGAATCCGTAGCAGACCCCAAGGAACGGGATCCCCTGCGTCCGCGCGATCTCGATCGCACGGACCTTGCCTTCGACACCCCGCGCGCCGAAGCCCCCCGGCACGAGGAGCGCGTCGGACCGCTCGATGCGGGCGAGGAGCGACGGGTTCTTCGGGATATCCTCCGCGTCATACCACTGCAGGCGCACCTCGACGCCCAGGTGGCCCTGGCAGTGGTGGAACGCCTCGGTGTGGGAGAGATAGGCATCCCGGAGCTCGGTGTACTTTCCGACGATCGCGACCTCGATCGAACCTTCTCCCCGGCGGTACGTCGTGAGGAACTCCTTCCACGCGGTGTAGTCGGGCGGCCGGTCCGGGAGCCCGAGCATCTTCGAGAGCAACGCGCCGACGCCCTGCGCTTCGAGGACCAGCGGTACCTCGTAGATGATCGGCTGGTCTGGCACGCTGATCACCGCTTCGGGGGGCACGTCGCAGAACAGCGAGATCTTCGCCTTGATGTCAGCGGCGAGCGGGGCGAGACTGCGGGCGATGATCATGTTCGGTCGGATCCCGATCGCGCGGAGCTCGCGGACCGAGTGCTGGGTCGGCTTCGTCTTCGCCTCGCCGACCGGTCCCACGGTCGGGACGAGCGTCGTGTGGACGAACGCCATATGCCCTTCTCCGAGCTCGTAGGAAAGCTCCCGCAGCGCCTCGAGGAACGGCATCGACTCGATGTCGCCGACGGTGCCTCCAACCTCGACGAGGACGACCTCCGCGCCGGCGGCCTGAGCGACCTCTCGGATCCCCCGCTTGATCTCGCCGGTCACGTGCGGAATGATCTGGACGGTCGTCCCTAGGTAGTCGCCACGACGCTCCTTCTCGATGACCGAGCGGTAAATCTTCCCGGTCGTGAGATTGTGGGTACCGGACAGGCTCTGCCCGAGATATCGCTCGTAGTTGCCGAGGTCGAGATCGGCCTCGGTCCCGTCGTCCAGCACGAAGACCTCCCCGTGCTGGTACGGGTTCATCGTGCCGGCGTCGACGTTGAGGTACGGGTCGATCTTGAGGATCGTGATCGGGATACCTCGCGCCTTGAGGAGACGGCCGAGCGAGGAGGTCGTGATCCCTTTCCCCAGTCCGGAAATCACGCCCCCGCTGACGACAATGACCTTCATCGAGCCTCCCTGCGATTGGTATCGGGCCATGAGCATAAAGGCTCCCTAGCCCGGAGCCGACCTCGGGGGGTGAAGGTCGTGCCTCGACCTCACAGAGGGACCCGCCGGCCCGTCGCGTCGCGCTTGGTGTGGCCGAACTCGGACAGCCCGAGCAACTGCGCACCGGGGAACACCGGCCCGTCCACGCAGACGTGATACGGACCTAACGCGCAGGCGTCGCACATACCGAGGGCGCATTTCATCTGCCGCTCGACCGACCCGAACGCCGGCACGTCGTGCCGTACGGCGGATTCCACGACTTTGCGCATCATGATCTCGGGTCCACAGGTCCACACGGCGTCGAACGCCCCGCTCGCGAGCCGCCGCTCCGCGACCAGCGTCACGAATCCATGGGTTCCCGCGCTGCCGTCATCGGTCGCCACCTCGATCTCAGCGCCGGCGTCCCGTAGGCGCCGGTCGAAGAGCAGCTCGGAGGCGGTCGTGGCGCCGAGCGCGCAGACGACGTGGGCTCCCCGCTCGAGCGCGGCCACGGCCGCCGGGGCGAGCACCGCGGTCCCCGAGCCGCCGCCGACCACGAGGATCCGTCCCGGGGAGAGGTCGAACCGATTACCGTACGGTCCTCGAATGCCGACGGGTGTGCCCTCCGGAAGCGACTGGATGCGTCGGCTCGTAGCCCCCATGGCCTTCATCGTAACGCCCTTCGCTCCCGACCCAGTATACGACAGCGACATCGGGAGCTCGTCATCGCCCGGGATCCAGACCATCGCGAATTGCCCCGGGGCGCATGGCTCGGGGTAGTCGAACCGCCACGTCACCGTCGAGGGGGTCTCTACGACCCGCTCGGCGATCGGAACGACCCGGTGCACGCGTCGGCTATCGGGCGCGAGATATATCGCCTCGGCTACGGTCCCTCGGCGCTCGGGACGGTGAATCCCCGATGCGCCGCCCCTACGAGATCGCTGATCCGGGGGGTCCCGCGCGCCGCGAGCATCCGATCGAGGTCCTGCGCGACTCGGGCAAAGACCCCGACACCCTCGAACGCGACCGCCGTTCCGATCTCGACCGCGCGCGCGCCGGCGAGGACGTACTCGAGGACGTCGTTCGCGCTCGTGATGCCGCCGATCCCGATGATCGGGAGCTGGACCGCGTCGTAGATCTGCCAGACGACCGCGAGTCCGACCGGCTTGACCGCGGGACCACTGAGCCCACCTAGGCCGTGGGAGAGCACCGGTCGCCCGAGCGTCGTATCGATGGCAAGCCCGCGAAGGGTGTTGATCGCGCTGATCCCAGCGGCCCCTCCCCGCTGCGCGGCCACGGCGAGGGCGGCGGGGTCGGCGGAATTGGGCGTAATCTTCGCGAAGACCGGCACGCGCACTTCGCGCGTCACCGCCCGAACGACGGCTTCGACATCGCCGGGATCGCTCCCGATCTCGGTGCCGAACCCCTCCGCGTGCGGACAGCTCAGGTTGAGCTCTAGGCCGACGATCCCGGTCCCGGCAATCGAGCGCGCGAGCGCCGCGAACTCCTCCGGGCTCGCACCGAAGATCGACCCGAGGACGGTCGCTCCCTGGTGCGTCGCATTCGCGATCTCCGCGGGATATTCTTTGATCCCGGGATTCGGAAGTCCCATCGCATTGAGCAGGCCCCAGCGCTCGTAGGTCTCGACCGTAGGGTTCGGGTAGCCGGGCCGGGGTTCCGAGCCGATCGATTTGGTGATCACGGCGCCGGCACCCGCCTTCCATGCGCCGAGCATCGACTCCCCGCTCTCCCCCCAGATCCCCGAGGCGAGCAGCAGCGGATTCCTCAGTCGAATGCCGGCGAGGTCGACCGAGAGGTCCGACACCTTCTGGGAGACGTTCGGTTGGCTTAAATTGGCTCGCGTGGCTCACGGAGCCTCGATGCGGATCGAACGCCTGACCGACGCCGGTCGGGCCGCGCTCGAGGCGGCGTTCCGACGCGCCTCGGAGCAGCGGAACCCGTCCGTCGAACCGGAGCACCTCCTCGGCGCCCTGCTCGAGGATGAGACCGGGCCGTCGGTCTCGATCCTCAAAGTCGTGGGCGCACCCCTTCCCGAGATCCGTGGGGCCGTGGATCGCGCCGTGCAAGCTCTTCCGACGGCGGACCACGTGGCACCCACGGACCAGTACATCTCCCGAACCCTCACGCAGGTCCTCGACGCCGCCGAGACCGTCGCCGGCCACCGCAAGGACCGCTACGTGAGCGCGGACGCGCTCCTCGTCGGCCTCGCGAGCGTCGCTTCGCCCGCGCGGGAGATCCTCGATACCCGCGGCGGTCGCAAGGATGCGCTCGAGGCGGCCATCGACACCGTGCGCGGCGGCACGCAACCGGTCACCGAGCGAGGGGACGAGGCCCAGTACCAGGCGCTGGAGAAGTTCGGGCGCGACCTGACCGTGCTCGCGAAGCAGCGGAAGCTCGATCCAGTGATCGGACGCGATGAGGAGATCCGGCGGGTCATCCAGATCCTCTCCCGGAGGACGAAGAACAATCCGGTGCTGATCGGAGACCCAGGGGTCGGAAAGACCGCGGTCGTCGAGGGCCTCGCCGTACGCATCGCTCAGAACGACGTCCCGGAGTCCCTTCGAGACAAGCGGATCGTCGCCCTCGACCTCGGGGGACTGCTGGCCGGAGCGAAGTTCCGCGGAGAGTTCGAGGAACGGTTGAAGGCCGTCCTCAAGGAGGTCGAACGCTCCGAGGGCCGGGTCCTCATGTTCATCGATGAGCTCCATACCTTGGTGCACGCCGGGGCCACGGAGGGTGGCGCGCTCGACGCCTCGAACCTCCTCAAGCCGGCCCTGGCCCGGGGCGTCCTTCATTGCATCGGCGCGACGACGACTCAGGAGTATCGCAAGTACATTGAGAAGGACGCGGCGCTCGAGCGCCGGTTCCAGCCGGTACCGATCCTCGAGCCGAGCGTCGAGGACTCGATCTCGATCCTTCGGGGGATCCGGGAGCGCTACGAGCTCCACCACGGGGTTCGGATCCAGGACGCCGCGCTCGTCGCCGCCGCGACGCTCACGGCGCGCTACCTACCGGATCGCCATCTCCCCGACAAGGCGATCGATGCGGTCGATGAGGCCGCATCGATGGTCCGCCTCGCGCTCGATTCTCGACCGGGGGAGCTCGATCAGCTCTCACGTCGCATTCGGCAGCTCGAGATCGAACAGACCGCGCTGAAGCGCGAGAGCGACGCCGCCTCGGAGGAACGTCTCGCCCGACTCGAGCGGGAGCTCTCGAACTTGAAGGAGCAGGAAGCGGCGCTCCAAGCGCGGTGGCAGCGGGAGAAGTCGGCGATCGAGCGAGTCCGCAAACTTCGCGCCCAGCTCGACGAGGCTCGCGCCGAGGAGTCGGAGGCCGAGCGGACCGGCGATCTCGAGGCGGCAGCTCGACTCCGATACGGACGCGTTCCCGAGCTGCAGCGCGCTTCGGAGGCGGCGGCGAAGGAGATCGGGGATCCCGCCGCAGGGAGCCTCCTCCGGGAGGAGGTCGCCGAGGACGATATCGCCTCGGTCGTTTCGAAATGGAGTGGGGTGCCCGTGAGCCGCATGCTCGCGGGTGAGCTCGCGCGACTCACGCGCATGGAAGAGGAGCTCCGTCGACGCGTGATCGGTCAGGAGGAGGCCGTCGATGCGGTGAGCCGCGCCGTGCGGCGCTCCCGCAGTGGGCTCGCCGACCCGCAGCGGCCGATCGGTACGTTCCTCTTCGTGGGCCCGACCGGCGTCGGGAAGACCGAGCTCGCGAAGGCGCTCGCCGAGTTCCTCTTCCATTCGGAGCGCGCCCTCGTGCGCATCGACATGAGCGAGTACATGGCGAAGCACACCGTCGCCCGGCTCCTCGGAGCGCCCCCGGGTTACGTCGGCTACGAGGAGGGCGGTCAGTTGACCGAGGCCGTGCGCCGCCGACCGTACACGGTCGTGCTCTTCGACGAGATCGAGAAGGCTCATCCCGAGGTCGTCAATGTGCTCCTTCAGCTGATGGACGATGGTCGGCTCACCGATGGGCAGGGTCGCACCGTCGATTTCCGCAACACCGTTGTCATCATGACGAGCAATCTCGGGACCGACCGGCTTGCGGGGGGCGCGTCGGAGCGCCGCGCGACGATCGAGGCCGCGCTCCGCGCGCACTTCCGTCCGGAGTTCCTCAATCGCGTCGACGAGGTCGTCGTCTTCCACCCGCTCACCGAGAAGGAGATCGAACGGATCGTCGACCTCCAGGTCGCCCAGGTCGATCGACGGCTCGCCGAACGCCGGATCCACCTCGACCTGACCGACGGTGCGCGCCAGGTGCTCGCGGAGGTCGGGTTCGACCCGCAGTTCGGGGCCCGACCGCTGCGGCGCGCCATCCAGCGGCTCATCGTCGATCCGCTCACGGCCAAGATCCTCGCCGGAGAGATCCCCGACGGAAGCACCGCCGTCATCGAGGGGCGGGCCGGGAGCGTGAGTCTCCGCGTCGCTCCCCCCTCGGCCCGCAAGCCTCAGGGCAAGGGGGCATGAGCGGTATCAGCGTCGCCGTTGTCGGTGCGCTGGAGGTCGCGCCGCAGCTCGGCAAGAAGGGGACCCAGTCCGATCTCACGCTCTACAACGCGACGCGCGAGGGACACCATGCGACGATCATCGAACCGACCCATTTCCCCGAGAAGTTCCCTCCGCTGCTGACCGCCCTCCAGATGGCCGATCGGGCGCTGCTCGTCGTGAACGAGCTCTCGAAGAGCGTCGCCGAGACCATCGCCGCCGTCGATCTGCACGACGTGCCTACCCTCCTCGTGATGGGACCGTCGGTCGGCACGGACGAGCTCTCGCGCGTGCTCAAAGGGGGGCGGCTCGAGAACGCGCCTCGGATGAAGCTCGACCTTCCCCGGCTTCGGGAGCTGGTCGACGAGTGGTCGGTCCCCGAGGACTCGGAGCCCGTCCAGGTCCCGCTCGACCACTCCTTTCCCGTGAAGGGCGTCGGAGTCGTGGCGCTCGGGGTCGTTCGGCACGGGACCCTGCGTGCGCACGAAGAGCTCCGGTTGTGGCCCAGCGAGAAGATCGTAGAGGCCCGCTCGTTGCAGGTCCACGACGTCGACGTGAAGGAGGCGCGTACCGGAGATCGGGTCGGCGTGGCCCTCAAGGGGGTCGACGTCGATGAGCTGTCGCGCGGGCAGATCCTCGCCGGCCCGACGACGCTGCGCGCGGGAACGGTCCTGGTGGGAGAGCGCCTGCGCCGCTGCCGCTACTACCGGGTCGATTGGGGCAAGGGCTCCCAGCTCCACGCCACGATCGGATTGCAGACCGTCCCGGTCTCCGTCGAAGAGGTGAGCGCGACGGGAGTGCGGCTCGGGGCCGACCGCCCGGTGGCCTACGCCCCGGGCGTCGTCGCCTACCTCTCCGATCTCTCGGCGACCGCCGGTCCCCGGATCGTAGCGCGGGTCGATCTCACGAGCGCGTGAACTCGCGCGACGACCTTAGGCGAACATCGTGACGGACTCCTTACGGAGCTCCTCGTCGCCGACGACCTTGTCGATAGCTCGGTCAAAGTCGGCGGCGGTCACGTACTCGCGCTCCTCGCGGATCGCCCACATCCCGGCTTCGGTGCAGATCGCCTTGATGTCGGCGCCCGTGGCCCCGTCGCAGCGGACGGCCAGCGCTTCGAAGTCGATCGGATCTCGGATCGCCATCGGGCGCGAATGGATCCGGAAGATCTCCGACCGACCTCCGACCCCGGGAACCGGGACCTCGATGATCCGGTCGAAACGACCGGGGCGCAGAAGGGCCTCGTCCAGGATGTCCGGGCGATTGGTCGCCGCGATGATCTTGACGTTCGCGAGCGGCTCGAACCCGTCCATCTCCGCGAGCAGCTGCATCAGCGTGCGCTGAACCTCTCGGTCCCCGCTCGTCGCGACCTCGAGCCGCTTCGCGCCGATCGAGTCGATCTCGTCGATGAAGATGATCGTCGGCGCCTTCTCTTTCGCGAGCTGGAACAGCTCGCGGACCAGGCGGGCCCCCTCCCCGATGTACTTCTGAACCAGCTCGCTGCCGACGAGCCGGATGAACGTCGCGTTGGTGTGGTGGGCGACGGCCTTCGCGATCAGGGTCTTGCCCGTCCCCGGCGACCCGACCAACAGCACCCCCTTCGGCGGATCGACCCCGACGCGCTTGTAGAGCTCGGCGCGCAAGAGCGGATACTCGACGGCCTCGCGGATGTCGCGGATCTGGTCGGGCAGTCCTCCGATGTCCTCGTAGCTGATCGAGGGTTTATCGACGATCTCGCTCGCGGTGACGAGCGGGTCGACCGATGCCGGCAGGACCCCCATGACCGCGAGGGTCTGCTTGTTGAGAGCGACGCGGCTGCCGATCGTCATCTTCGCGTGCTCGACGTTCTCCGCCGAGTTCACCACAAAATCGGGTCCGGTCGACGACTTCACGATGACGCGACCGTCGGTGAGCACGTCGCGGACGCTCCCGACGATCAGCGGGGGATAGCGTAGGCGATCGAGCTCGGTCTTGAGACGCTTGACCTCCCGCTGGAGTCGAAGGATCTCCGACTCCATGTAGTGGCGCTCGCTCTCGACGCGCTTGATCGCCTCGGCGAGCTGGGTGTTCCGGAGCTCGAGGAAGTTCATTCGGTCGAACGAGTCCTGCCCGGCGACGGGGGATTCAGAATCGCTCATCTTTTCGTAGGATGGCGGCGGCGCAGTCGCCGTCCTAGAAACGAAAGCGTCCCTGTTTATAAGGAGTGTTCAGTCCACCGGCCGACGAGGGGCTCCGTGGAGGTACCGGTCGAGGCGAGCGCCTTCGCGCCCGGTCACGTTACCGGGATCTTCCGACCCGCCGCGGGCGGCCGCGATCCGCGGTCGGTCGGATCGATCGGCGCCGGCGTCGTGCTCTCGCTCGGCGCCCACGCCTCGGTCCGGTGGCTCACCACGGCTCCGCGCCGAGTACGCGTCGTCGGCGACGGGTTCGCACCGCTTCCGATCACCGAGGACGCGGTCCGACGCCTCGTCGCGGGCCATCCCGGACGCTTCGAGGTCCGTCTCCACCACGAACTCCCCATCGGGCAAGGGTTCGGCATGAGCGCCGCGGGGACCCTCGCGGCGTCCCTCGCGGTCGCTCACCTCGTTGGGGCGACTCGCGCGCGCGCGGTCGAGATCGCCCATCTGGCCGAGCTGTTCGGCGGTGGAGGGCTCGGCGGCGTCGCCGCGATCCTCGGTGGCGGGCTTGAGGTCCGCGACCGGCCCGGGATTCCTCCGTTCGGCCGGGTCCGCCACCTCGGTGCGCCGGGATCGATCTGGCTCGGGGTCGTGGGTCCGCCCACGCCGAGCCCGGCGCTCCTGCGCGATCCGGCCTTCCGTCGACGCGTCGAGCGCTCGGCGCGCCTCCTCGACCCGCTCCTCGCCAGCCCGTCGTTCGCCCGGTTCTTCCGCGCGAGCGAACGTTTCGCGGATGCCCTTGGCTTCGGGTCGGCGGGCCTTCGAGCGACGCTGCGGGGTCTGCGCTCCCGGGGAGCATGGGCCGCCCCGGCGATGTTCGGGGAGAGTTTCTTCGCGGTGGCACGCGAGGCGACGGCCCGCGAGAGGATGGCGACTTGGTTGCGCGCCCGAGGGATCCCCGCGATCGAGGTCCGGCCGGCGCGAACCGGTGCCCGCAGAACGCGCTCGGCGACCGGCCCGTCCCTCCGGAGGGTCCGCAAGGATTTTAGAGGGGGCCGGGCTCGGCGCCGCCCATGACGCGCAAACCGGCCCGTATGTACCGCAAGGTCGAGGGCCAGATCTACACCCGCCGTGAATACATGGGTGGGGTCCCGCAGTGCCGGATCACGCAATTCGATACGGGCAATCTCAAGGCACAGTTCCCCGTCGCGCTCAGCCTCGGCATTGAAGAGGCAGGTCAGGTCCGCGACATCGCGCTCGAATCGGCGCGCGTCAGCGCGGTCCGGTTCCTCGAAAAGACGGCCGCGAACCAGTACCACCTCAAGGTCCGTCGGTTCCCCCACCAGATCCTCCGGGAGCACAAAGTGGCCATGGGGGCGGGGGCCGATCGTATCTCGGACGGGATGCGAGGGGCGTTCGGCAAGCCGGTGGGCCACGCCGTGCGCGCCGAGATCGGCGCCGAGCTCCTCACGATCTACACCACGGTGGCGCACATCAACGACGCGAAGGAGGCCCTCCGCAAGGCCTCGCACAAGCTGCCGGTCCCGACCCGGCTCCTGATCACGTCGACGGTCGCCTCGTAGATCCCGGGTGCACCATGAGGACCGGGCACTTCACGGCCCGGACGACCCCGGTCGAGACGCTTCCGAGCAGCAGCCGCTTGCCGCGACTGAGCCCGCGCGAGCCCATCACCAGGAGAGCGGGCGGCGTCCGCTCGACGTAGGCGACGATCTCGTCGAGCGGAACTCCCTCGAGGCATATCCCCTGCACGGAGCCGACGGCCGCTTCTCGGGCCCGGCGCACGGTCTCATCGATCAGACGGCGGTACGTCGGGAGGTCGCTCGTCGGGGCCGGTACGGGGACCCAAAGCTCGGCCGGGGTGACGCGGAGCGGTTGGATCGGAGCGACCGAGAGGAGCGTCAATTCGGCGGCGTAGCGCCGGGCGATATCGATCGCGACGTCCACCGCTTCGAGCGCGGTCGCGGAGCCGTCCGTCGCGACGGTGATCGTCGGGAAGAGGTTCGCGCTCATCGCTCTGGGGGAGCCTCGGCACGTACAAGGACGTTGGCCCCCGATCCGCGAGGCGCGGGCGACTCTACGGAATGAAAGTGGGGTGGCGGACCCAGTAGCGGGGCATGGATTTGAACCATGGATCTACGGGTTATGAGCCCGTCGGGATTTCAGGACGGCCGGGAGCACCGACCGTTTTCCTGACTACCCTACCCCGCTGCGGCGGCGCCAAGAATCGCGGTGTATAAGAGACGTGGGGGAGGCGGGGGCGCCCTGGTCGGCACCCCGTATCCCCCGCGCCCCTCACCCAACCCTGGGCGCGCCCCGAGCGTGAATTTCGAATTCGCACTCGCTCTGACACGGACGGGGCCGACGATCCGCCGTCCCGCCCGTGGACCGACGCGAAGCGGAGGGGCGATCCGTCGCGCTATCGGTGCCCGCGCGTCGAGCCCGGCCCGGGTGGGGCCCCCGCGCCGCCCGCGGGAGCCGCGGGCTCGGAGCCCAGAGCGGCAGGAGCTGAGTAGAAGTACGTCTCCCCCCGCATCGAGGAGATGAGAGCGGAGAGGAGCATGAGACCGCCCGCGACCTCGAAGGCGACCGCGATCGAGGAACCGAACCCCGGACTGATCACCGTGGCGAAGAAGTGGGGCTGGAGCAAGGTCGCCTGGACCGACGGCGACAGCGGTATCCAGGCCGGGTTCGTCGCGGCGGCCTCGAGCAGATCGAGCATGGGGTTCTGTCCGAGGAACGCGCCGAAGAGCGCGCCGGTCGGGTTCGAGCTGATCGCCTGGCTGAGGATCGACGCGTCGATCGGAGGGACCCCGGATCCGGTGAGGACGTTCACCACGCCTCCGCCGAGATGGTCCGAGAGACCGACGATGACGATCGTGAAGAAGATCGCCAGGGAGAGCTGCTGGCCCGTGTTCTGAAGCGTCGCGAGCATCCCGGAGGCTGCGCCGCGGTTCTCCGCCGGCACCGAACTCATCACCGCAGAGGCGTTCGGCGCCGCGAACATCCCCATCCCACACCCGATGACGAAGAGCAGCGAGCCCATCTCCCAGTACACGAAGTCGATCGGCAGGACCGAGAGGCCAAAGAACGCGCCGGCACCGATGAGCATCCCGAGCGTCGCGAGGAAGCGCGCGCCGTACCGGTCGGATAACCAGCCGCTGAGCGGCCCGGCGACCAGGAAGCCGAGGATCATGGGGACCATGAGGATCGCGGCCCAGAACGGGGTCGAGCTGAGGCTGTATCCGTGCAAGGGGAGCCAGATCCCTTGGAACCATACGACGAGCAGCAGCATGAGCCCGCCGCGGGCGAGCGAGCCGAGGAACGCGGCCGTGGTCCCCGCGGCGAACGCCCGGATGCGGAAGAATTCCAGGCGGAACATCGGGTCCGTCGCTCGCCGCTCGATCGCGACGAACGCGACGAGGAGCGCCCCGCCGCCTCCGAGCGTGGCGATCACCCAGGGGGAGCTCCACCCCATCGTCGACGAGCCGTAGGGCAGTAGCCCATAGGTGATCCCGACGAGGACCGCGGTAAGGCCGACGCCGAACGTGACGTTCCCCAAGAGGTCGATGCGCTGGTTCGACCGGCGGATCGAGGTCTCCTTGAGCTTCCAGTACGCCCAGACCGTCCCGAAGACCCCGACGGGGACGCTGACCAGGAAGATGAGCCTCCAGGTCGGTAGGACCCAGGGGCCGATCTGAAGGTCGGGGATACCGGCCAGGATCCCTCCGACGATCAGACCGACGAGCGATCCACCGATGAACGCGATCTGGTTGACCCCCATGGCCTTGCCTCGCTCGCCCGGCGGGAAGGCGTCCGTCAACAGTGCGGCCGAGTTGGCGAACAGGAACGCCGCTCCGACGGCCTGGATGAGCCGAAAGAACACGAGGGCCCATGCGCCCGTCGTTCCCCCCCAGGGTTCGACGAAGAGGAGGATCGAGCCCGTCGAGAAGATCGCAAACCCGAAGTTGTACATCCTCGCTCGACCGAGGATGTCCGAGAGCCGACCGACCGTGACCAGCAACGTCGCTGTCACGACCCCGTAGCCGAGCAGCAGCCAGATCAGGATCGGGAAGTTCGCGACGTCGAACGGGTTGACGCCGAGCCCCGTGAAGACGACCGGGAGCGAGATGAGGAGGATCGAACCGTCGATCGACGCGAGGAGACCGCCGAGCGTCGTGTTCGAAAGAACGGTCCACTTGTACTCGCCCACGCTCGGTGTCCTGGCGCGCCGCGTCCGGGCGTCGCCGATCAGGGCGGGGCGGGACGGGCCCCACCCAGCGTGCTCGCGAGGAACGCACCCATCCGTGGCCACGCGTCTCGCGCGCTCGGTTCGTGATAGGTCGTGGGACGAGTATCATTGAAGAACGCGTGACCCGCCCCGGGATAGATGTGCGACTCGAAACGCACCCCCGCGGCGTCCATCGCCCGGGCGAGGTCCGGCACCGTCGAGGAGATCCCAACGTCCTTCTCGCCGTAGAGACCGAGCACGCTCGCGCGGATGTGGGGGACGTCGGCGAGCGGAGGGTTCTGTCCGTAGAAGATCACGGCGGCACGAAGCTTCGGGTCCACGGTCGCGAGCCGAGCCGTCATCGCGCCGCCGAAGCAGAAGCCCACCGATCCGATCCGATCGGGGTCGACGTCCGCTCGCTCCCGGAGTGCCGTGGTCACCGCCAAAAGGTCCTGGGCGAAATCGGTCTGCGCCGCGGGACTGCTCACTCGGCCGAACGCCTCGAGCACCGGGCGTCGCTCCGGTGGCTGGGATGCGGCGAACGCCGCCAACTTCGAGGGATCTCGGCGCAGGTCCGGTGGAGCTTGGGCGAACGACTGCATCGCGAGGGCGATATTGGCGGGCGTCATGACCTGCTGGATCGGCCCGGTGAACAGGTTCGGGGCGGCCGCGACGTAGCCGAGCGCCGAGAACCGGCGCGCGACCTCGCGCACGTGCCCATCGACCCCGAAGATCTCGTGGACGACCACGATCGCCGGGTGGCGACCGGCGGCCGGGGTCGGGAGGGCGAGATAGCAGTCGAGCTCGCGGTTCCCCGCGCGGATCCGTAGGTTCTCCTCGGAGGGGGTCATCGGCGCTCCGAGATCGGGCGCGCAGACCGGGGGTGTGCGGGCGGCATAGAGAATTCGATACCGTCAGGGAGCGACGACCGCTTAACGTTTCGGCCGGCCGATCCCGATCGCGGGACCGGGCGCACGGCGAAGCGCCCGGGTCGGTGCCGAGTGGCGGACCGCCCGGTCGCGCGGGACCGTCCGCGAGCGAAGAGCCGCGGGAGGGGTTCGAACCCTCGACCTGCTCCTTACCAAGGAGCCGCTCTGCCAGCTGAGCCACCGCGGCATTCGGAGGAGGGCGAGCGGTCTCAGTTCTTCCGCTTTCCGCTCCGGCCCCTCGGGCGGCGTCCCCGCACCGGCGCCGTGCGGGCCCACGGAAACCCCCGGGAGACCCGCTCCCAGTTCTCCCGCGCACCGACGGCGAACGGTCGCTTTTCGAGGAACGAGGCCATTCCCGCCTTCTGGTCCGGCGTGCCGAACAGTCGCGCCCACAGGTCGAGCTCGATCGCGAGCCCGACGTCGATCTGGGGATCGATCGATTGGAGGAGCGCGTGCTTCGCCGCCGCGAGGGCGGTCGGGGACTTCGAGGCGAGTTCCTCGGCGAGGGAGCGCGCCGCGGGGAGGAGCTCGGCGCGGGGGACGACCTGGCTCACCAACCCGGCCGCCTCCGCCTCGCGGGCCGTCACAGTGCGCCCGGTCAGGATCCAACGACGCGCCCGGGCCGCGCCGATGCGGCGGGGCAATCGCCGGGTCCCACCCCAACCGGGCATGACCCCGAGCAGGATCTCCGGTTGTCCGAACGATGCGTCTTCGCTCGCGACGATGAAGTCGCACGCGAGCGCGATCTCGCACCCACCCCCTAGACAGGCCCCGTGGACCGCGGCGATCACCGGGAGGGGGAGCCGCTCGATCTGGCGGGTCAGCGCTTGCCCCCGCCCCCCATGCTGCCGCGCGCCGGCGGGACCGAGGCCGGCCATCTCCCGGATGTTCGCTCCGGCCGCGAACGCTCGTTCGACGCCGCTCGAGAGCACCACGACTCGGGCTTCGGGATCGCGGGTCGCCTCCTCGAGTCGCTGAGAGAGCGCCGAGAGGAGCTCCCGGCTGAGGACGTTCACCGGCGGATGGTTCAGGACGACGCCCGCGATCGCGCCCGTGCGCTCGTAGCGGACC
>JBOGRR010000018.1:0-18391 GCA_050749765.1 Thermoplasmata archaeon
GGTCTTCGCTGAGGTGGCAGGCTACGGGATCCGCCTTCCGGCAACCTCGAACGGGGTTGAGCGGGTGATGGGAATGATCGCGGACCGATGTAAGCGGAAGTGGGCTCGGTGGGGGAGCGGCCTACGCAACGAGGTGGTGATGCTGCTGGCTCGGAAGACACGTCGGGAGACGTACGAACTGGCGCTGCACCGATATATGGCCCGGGGGGCGTAGGGATGACGGTCCTCGTCAGAGGCGTTGTCAACCGATTTCTTCACACCACTGGAACTCCCTCCTCTTCAAAGAGCTTCAGCCGACTGACGTGTTACATCACGGGCTCGGTCGTGTTCTCCGTTGGCCCGCGCGAGCCCCATTCCGAGGGCCGATGCGGAGCCGGACACTCGATGGGGAAGGCGATCGGTGTCCTGGCCGTCTCTCCACCCGCCGGTGCGCCGAGAGCTGGACCGCGGTCCGTCTCCGCTCGCCTACGAGAGTCGGGTCAACGTCCGGGGGGGACCGGGCTTGGGCGCAGCCCACGCCGGCGGAGGCCCCTGACTTCGTCCGCTCGCTGGGGGAGGTGGAGAGGTAGACCGGGGAGTCGGGAATGCGGCCGTCCGTGTCAGACGTCTCGGCCGACTGCGGGGGCTCGCGACGCGACCCGCTCCCGACCCCGCACGGACTCCACCTAGAGACCTATGGCCCGCAATCCAGAGGGATCCGCTCAAAGGAACTCGTCGGGGTCGATCGACTCGACCGGACGGTGCGGGGACCGTCGGCGCAGGGCCGCCTCCGGGGTCCATCGGCCGATCTCGACCGGTCGGAACCAACTCGCTCTGAACGGCTCTCGCCCATGTCGGTAGGTTTCCTCGAGATCCGCGCGATGCCAAAGGAATTGGAACATCAGGAACTCTACGTAGATCGCTGCCGCGATCGACGGCGCGATCGCCCAGTACGACCCGCTCTCGAGCCAGCCGGTCACGATCCATCCATCGACGGCCAGGTAGGCGATCACCATCCACCACTTGAACGCCTCGAAGAACAGCCAGTCGCGCCAGGAAGGACCTTTCTCGGCGAGCGCTCGCCGCTTCTCGTCCTCGACGGTCTCGAGTTGCCTGCGGGTCGACTCATCGAGGTCGGCGGGAGGGGCCGGGTCCGTCTCCTGGTAGCGATCCGTGGGGGTGAACAGCGAGGTCATCAGTCGGTGAGGACCGGGGACAGGGTGGACGAGGGCTCCTCCGAGAGGGGGGGGTCAACGCTCGAGGTCGACAGTCCGGGGAGCGAGGCCGGAGCCACCACCGCCGCGTTCGGGTAGAGGTGGCACGAAACAAAGTGCTGAGGGCTGACCTCGATCAACTTCGGTTCGACGCGAGAGCAGACCGGCATCACGGCCGGGCAGCGCGTATGGAAGTGGCACCCCGACGGGGGAGCCGCCGGGCTCGGAACATCCCCCGAGAGGACGATGCGCTCGCGTCGGAGCGTCGGATCCGGGATCGGGATCGCCGAAAGGAGCGCCTGGGTGTAGGGATGTAGCGGGTGGTCGAAGATCGCCTCCGTGGGGGCGGTCTCCACGATCTTGCCGAGGTACATGACCGCGACCCGGTCGCTCACGGCCCGTACGACGCTGAGGTGGTGGGAGATGAACAGGTAGGCGAGTCGCTGCTCTTCTTGCAGCCGGTTGAGGATGTTGAGGATCTGGGCCTGGACGGAGACATCGAGTGCGCTCGTGGGTTCGTCCAGCACGACGAACTCCGGGCGCAAGGCGAGCGCGCGCGCAATCCCGATGCGCTGGCGTTGCCCGCCCGAGAACTCGTGCGGGAACCGCCACTCATGCTCCGGATTGAGACCGACCTGCTGAAGCAACTCCCGAACGCGGGCGTTGCGTTCTCGCGCGTTGCCTTGGCGCGCGATCACGAGGGGCTCCGCGATGATGTCCCGGACCAGCATCCGCGGGCTGAGAGAACTGAACGGATCTTGGAAGACGATCTGGATCCGACCTCGCAACTTGCGGAGGCGGCGCGTCCCCATCCGGTAGATCGAGTATTGTCGGGCGAGCTCGTCGAGCTCCTTCAGGAGCCCGGAGGATCCGCCCGACTTCGAGCTCTTCTCTGCGCCGTCGAGCTTCAGTTGGGCGAGTTGAAGATAGAGCTCCTCCAGCCGATCCGCCGCTGGACCGGGTGGGCGGTAGAATACGTGCCCGCTCGTGGGCTCGATGATCCGCAACAAGAGCCGACCGACGGTCGTCTTCCCGCAGCCGGACTCGCCGACGAGCCCGACCGTCTCGCCCTCGTGGATCGTCAGGCTCACTCCGTCCACGGCCCGCACATCCCCGATGTGGGAGGAGAACAATCCCCCACGGATCGGGAAGAACTTTCGAAGGTTCCGCGCCGAAACAACGATCGGGCTCGAGTCCGCCACCGGTGCGTTCGAGGGCACGGCCGTCACTTACTCGGGGGCGACTGGTCCGTGGTATAAATAGCACGCTGTGACGTGATCCGGTTCCTCGATCGTCATCGGCGGGCGGCTCTGCGTACAGATCGGCATGGCGAACGAGCAGCGCGGATGGAATCGGCAACCGCTCGGAGGAGTGATCAAGTTCGGTACCGACCCCGGGATCGACGTCAGTTCCCGGTCCGGTTGGTCCATTCGAGGGATAGAGGCGAGCAGCCCTTGCGAGTAGGGGTGGAGCGGCCGGCGGAAGATGTCGCGCACCGAACCCTGCTCCACGATCTGCCCCGCATACATGACGCAAACGCGGTCGGCGACCTCGGCGACAACGGCCAGGTCGTGAGTGATCAGGAGGATCGCCGAGCCGACCCGTTGCTTGAGATCGCGCATCAATTCGAGGATCTGCGCCTGGATCGTGACGTCGAGCGCGGTCGTGGGCTCATCGGCGATGAGCAGGTCCGGATCCGGTGCCAGGGCCATCGCGATCATGACGCGCTGCAGCATCCCGCCCGACAGTTCGTGAGGATACCCTCGAGCGACCTGGACCGGGTTCGCGATCGATACCCCTTCGAGCGTGGCGACGACGTTCCAGAAGAGCTCACGCCGCAACGCCCGCTGCACCCACGAGCGGACCCCCCAGAGGCCGTAGTAGAAATGCCGCCATCTCGCTCCACGCGCCTGCCAGCTCAGCACGCGTCGCGTCCCCGCCTTGGATTGGCCCTGCTGCATCTCCTGGAGGTACATCTCGCGGGTCTTCGCCTCGATCTCCAACAGATGCCGCCGATGGCGGAGGTAGTAGCGCTCGAATGCGCTCAGCTGGAAGCGCGAGAGCGCCTGAAGGACCCGCCGCTTCAGGTCCTCGGCGAGGATGCCGGGGTCGCGCGCGAGATAGTACGCCTCCGTTCCAGCGGACTTGGCCCCGAACGCCACGCCGAGCTCCACGCTCGCCGCTCGCACCTCCGACGGACGGTGCTGGTCGGCGGCGCCGACCAGTCGATCGATCGCTGCCAGCACGGCCGGATCCTTCGCCGGCGGCGGTCGCGCCCGAAGGAGCTCGTCGACGATCTCGATCCCGCGATGCAGCAGCAAGGACTCGCCGACCTGGTCGTTGATCGAGAAGACGGGGTTCATTGCCTGGCTCGGCTCTTGGAAGATCATGCCGATCCCGGTGCCTCGGATCGCGCTCATCCGCAGGTTCGCGTCCCGGATCTCCCGAAAACGTCGACGCACCTTCATCCGGTGGGTCTTGGGGTTCTCTTTGAATTTCGCCTCGCGCTCCAGTCTCCACAGGAGGTTCGCGCCGCGGAATTTAACCTCGCCCTCGATGATCCGCCCCGGCGGATCGGGGATGAGACGAGTGATCGAGAACGCCGTGACGCTCTTTCCGCTCCCCGTTTCGCCGACGAGGCCCACGGTCTCCCCCCGCTTCAGCCGGAACGAGGTCCCGTCGATCGCGCGGACGATCCCGTCGTAGGTGAAGAAGAACGTTCGCAGATTCTTGACGGTCAGCAGATCGCCCTCGGCGGATGCGGTGTCCATCGAGGGCAACGCTTCAACGTCGGTGACCCGGGGGGCCGGGCCCGCGAGCGGTTCGGTCCGTGACGGGTTCGCCGGTGAAGCTCCGCTCGCCATCCCTCCCTCCTACCGCCGCAATCGGGGGTCGAGCGCGTCCCGCAAACCGTCGGCGAAGAAGTTCACCCCGATCGCAAACAGAAAGAGCATCAGGCCCGGGAAGAAGATCTGCCACCAGGGGATGATGCACGTCCCGAGTTCGCACGCCGAGAACACGGAAGCGAAATCCCCGACGGAGTACGCGGCGAGAGACCCCCACTCCGGGAAGACCTGAGAGAGGCTGTCGATCCCGAAGAGGTGGAATCCGAGGAACGACAAGGCCCCGACGAGGAGCGGGATCGTTCCGACGTCGAGGGACATCTGGATGAAGACCGGGTAGGTGCTGTTCGGCACGATGTGCTTGACGATCATCCGGCCCTTGCTGGCCCCGCTCGCCCGGGCGGCCTCGATGTACTTCTGCTCCCGTACGACGAGCACCTGGCCCCGCACGATCCTCGCGTAGAACGGCCACCAGACCACGATGAACGCGAGGCAGAGCAAGAGGACGTGGGAATCGAGCGATGTTAACCCCGGCACGGAGAAGTTCGAAAAGACGGCCGCGGTCACGATCACGAACAAGATCTGCGGGATCGACAGGAAGATGTCGACGAGGCGCATGAGGGCTTCGTCGACCGATCCTCCGAAGAACCCGGCGACCACCCCGACCAACAGACCGATCAACGCTCCCGCGGCCACGATCGAGACCGAAATGATCAGGGACCAATCGGCCCCTCTAAGGATCCCCTGTTCGACGTTGAAGAACTGGGGATACGTCGGAGTGTAGGACATCGAACCGAGCGGTAACGCCCCCGCCCCCGCGGTGAGCGACAGGGTCGGACCGATGAAGGACGTGAACTCCGCGTTCACCGGATAGCAGTTCGGGGTCTGGGGGGTGGGCGGGGTGTACGTGCAGACGTAGGTGCATCCGGGGATGTTCTGAACGTGGCAGTAGACGTTCACTTCATTCCAGGGGAGCGGAAGGGTAGCGGCGTAGACCGCCATGATGACGAGCGCGAGGATGATACCGAGTCCCACGAGACCGAGCGTGTTCCGGCGCAGGAGGTACCACGTGCGCTGGTTCTGGCTCACGAACGCCGCGAATGCCCGCCGCGTAGAGCCGACGGGGGTGGGTGTGCGCGGCCCCGCCGCGACCCGCTGCTTCGGGGTAAGGAACGACCCGAGCTTCCGCGGCGGCGAGCCGCTCGGGGCTTTCGTCCGGCGTCCCAAGGACCACCCCCGCTTGGGGGTCGGGGCCGACGCCGGGGGTGGACCGCTCGTCAGTGCCTCACCCCAGCCGGACCCTCGGGTCCAGGTACGCATAGAGGACGTCGACGATCAGATCGGCGGCGACCACGAGGAAGGTGAATAACAGGACCGACCCGAAGATCAGCGCGAAATCCTCCCCGCTCGGTAGCACCGCGTAGGTGAGGATCAACCCGACGCCGTTCAACTGGAAGACATCCTCAATGACGGGGAATCCGCCCAAGAAGAACGCAAACGTGAGGCCGAGCACGGTGATGGTGACGTTCATGGAGTTCCGACCGGCATGACGTTTGATCACCACCGATTCGGGGACCCCTTTCGACCGGGCCGTGCGAATGAAGTCGAGGTTCATCACCTCGAGCATGCTGTTGCGCACGAACCGGAGCAGGATCGCGATCGCCCCGAACGCGATGACCAGCGCCGGGAGGAGCATGCGCAACACCGTGTCGAGTGCGATCCACCAGTCCCCGTGGATCATGGCGTCGACGGTCGGGAACCCGGTGGGGTGGCTGATCACACCGACCGTGAGCCAAGCTGGATAGCCGTAGTTCGACGCTAAGGCGCCGGGATACGAACACGAGCCGGTCGACTGGACGGAGGGCCACGAGCCCGTGATCTCGGAGAGGGCCGTCTGTCCCGAGGGACACCAAGTAGTGTGGATGTAGGTTCCAGACCCTAAGGCGAGAACGACCACGAGCACTAACAGGGTCCCTAACAGGAAGGCGGGGAACGCGAAGCCCGAGAACGATAACACTCGTGACGTTTGGTCGATCGGCCGGTTACGATAGACGGCCGAGAGATTGCCGAGCGGGATCGCCACGGCGAGGATGATGATGAGCGAAAGCGCCGCCAGCTCCATCGTGTAGGGCAGCAGCCAGGAGAGGACCGATGCGACGGGTTGTCCCTTGATGATGCCATCCAAGAACGTTTGCCGTTCCGCGCTATGGTTTGAAACGAGCCCCCACTGGAACGTGAAGGCGTGGTAGATGTAGTAGGTCCATTGGACGAAAATCGGTTGGTTCAAGCCTAAGATCGGTGCGTATCTCTCCCACAGAGGGTTGGCGCACGTCCCGTTTTGACTCGCGTTGATCTGGGAGCACGGGATCGTCGGAGCGTAGGTGTGGATCGTCCCGTGGGTGGGGGGTGGTCCGAAGTAAGACGTGAGCTGCTGGGTGGGGCCGAGCGCACTCGTGAGGACGAAGGTGATCGTCATCACCCCGATAATGACCGGTACGATCAGGGCGATCCGTCGTACCACATAGATCCACATCCGCATGATGCGCCTCGGGGGAATCGTTCGGAATCACGGGCGCCCAGTATATATTCATTAGAACGCGTCGCTCGGTCGCGTCGGCCGATCGCGAGGTCGCCGGATCGCTCAGGGGCGTACTCGGTCCACGTCCCCGGCCGAGCTCGAGCGCCTCGACGGAGCCGAAGGTTGGCCGTCTCCGATCGGTCGGTTCCCGCTGAGCTCGAGCCGGCGACGGGCGAGGCCCCAAATACCGACGCGCGCTCGCCTCCGCGTGAGCGGTTCGCGGCGGGCGCTTCGCCTCGCACCCTCGCTACTCAGCGCCGACTTCTCCGACCTCGCCGGAGCGATCCGCGCCGCCGAAGCGGGAGGGGCCGATGCCCTCCATTTGGACGTCATGGATGGCCATTTCGTCCCGAACATCAGCTTCGGACCTGCGCTCGTGCGGGACGTGCGGGCTCGCACGAAGCTCCCACTCGACGTCCACCTCATGATCTCCGAGCCGTCGCGCTATGTCGAGCCGTTCCACCGAGCCGGCGGAGACACGTTGGTCGTTCATGTGGAAGCGGAGGACGACACGCCCGCCGTCGTGCGCGCCGTGCGCGCGCTCGGCGCGAAGGTCGGGATCGCGATCCGGCCGGGGACCCCGGTGTCGGCGATCGGCGATCTCTACGACCGGGTCGATCAGGTCCTCGTGATGAGCGTCGAGCCCGGGTTCTCCGGCCAGTCGTTCCTCCCGTCCGCCGTACCGAAGCTCCGGGAGGTCCGAGCGACCCTCGATCGGCTCGCCACCGGGAGCGACCTCTCCGTCGATGGCGGCATCACTCCCTCCACCGCGACGGAGGCCGCCGCAGCGGGGGCGACGTTCTTCGTGTGTGGGAACTCCGTCTATGGGGGGGGCTCGGTCGGCGGGAATCTCGCCGAACTGCGCCGAGCGATCGAAACGGGGGCGGGGCATGCGGTTCCGTGAGCTCGCCGCCGGATACGATCGGCTCGACGCGACGACCAAACGCCTCGAGATGCGCTCGATCCTCGTCGATCTCATCCGCCCGCTGAACGGCCCCGAGCTCGCGGACGTGTTGTTCCTCTCGCAGGGGGTACTCCGGCCCGAGTACGAGGGACTCGAGCTGGGAGTCGCTCACTCGCTCGCGCGCCGGGCGCTCGCGAGTGCCGTCACGATGGACGAGACGGTCATTGCGGAACTCGGGCGGGTCTCCGGAGATCTCGGCACGACGGCCGCGGAATTGCTGTCGCGCGCAGCGCGGTCGGACGACGCGACCCCGCTCGAGGTCCGTGAGGTCTACGATCGGTTGACGGAGCTCGCGCGATCGCACGGAAGCGGTTCGCAGGAAGCGAAGGTCTCGGTCCTGACCGATCTGCTGCGACGCGCCAGCCCGCTCGAGGCGAAATATCTCCTTCGGTTCGTTCTCGGCACCCTCCGGGTGGGGGTGCGCGAGATGTCGATCCTCGACGCGCTCGCATCGGCCTTCGCGCCGGACGAACCCGAGGCGCGCGAGCGGATCGAGGCGGCGTTCAACCTCACGAGCGACCTCGGCGCGATCGGAACGGCGCTCGCTGGGGGTGGGCTTCCCGCGCTCGCGGAGATCCGCCTCGAGGTCGGGCGGCCGATCCGCCCGATGCTCGCCGAACGCGCGAAGAGCCTCGAAGAGCTCCTCGATCGGATGGACGGTCGCGCCGCTCTGGAGTACAAGTACGACGGGTTGCGGCTTCAGGCGCACGTCGCGCGCGACGGGACCGTCCGACTCTTCTCCCGACGACTGGAGGAGGTCAGCGCCCAGTACCCGGACCTCGCGCAGGCGCTGCCCGCCGCGCTGCGACGACGGCCCGCGATCCTCGAGGGTGAGTGCGTCTCGGTCGACCCTCAGAGCGGCACGATCCGTCCGTTCCAGGACGTGGCACGACGGCGCGGGAGAACGCACGGACTGGACCAAGCCCAGGCCTCGACCCCGGTGGTACTGTTCGCCTTCGATCTGCTCCTCTTGGGAGAGGAGCGCATCTACGACCGGCCGTTCCCCGAACGGCGGGCCGCCCTCGCCGAGCTGCTCTTGCCGAGCGAGCGGATCCGACTTGCGGAAGAGCGCGTCGTCTCGACCGCCGAAGAGGCGGGTCAGTTCTTCGACGAGGTCCTTGGGCAGGGCGCCGAAGGGATCCTGGCGAAATCCGTCGCGCAGGAAAGTCGGTACCGCCCCGGGGCTCGAGGCTTCTGGTGGATCAAGTACAAGCGCGACTACGTGGGCGCCCTGGCGGACTCGATCGACGGCGTCGTGGTCGGCGCCTTCCACGGGCGCGGTCGCCGAGGGGGCCAGTACGGAGCGCTCTTGCTGGCGGTGTTCAACCCGAAGCGCGGCGTCTACGAGTCGTTCACGAAGGTCGGGAGCGGGTTCGACGATGCGACGCTCGAAGCGCTGCCCCGCCGGCTCGCGAAATGGGCGGTGGAGAGCCCTCGGACCGATGTCGACACGGGCATCCCGCCCGACCAGTGGTTCCGCCCGGGGCTGGTGATCGAAGTGAAGGGGGCGGAGCTCACGGTGAGCCCCGTCCATCGGGCCGGGATCGGGATCGTGGGTGCGGACGCCGGGCTCGCGTTGCGCTTCCCGCGATTCACGGGTCGTTATCGAGAGGACAAGGGCCCGACCGAAGCGACGACGACCGAGGAGCTCGTGGAGCTCTATCGCATCGAGACGGAGCGCGCCGCCGGCGGTCGCCGCGGGGCTCGCGTGCGACACAAGGTATAAAGGGCCCGCTCGGCTCCTCCGAGGATTGGGGAACCCCATGCTCGTGGAAGCGACCGAATTCCTGGGACGACAGACCTACACGACCGAAGGTCACCTCTTGGGAGACATCGACAACCTCGTCGTCGACGTCGATGCGGCGAAGGTCGACGGCCTCTATTTTGAGGAGATCAACCCGGTGTTAGTGAGCGATCCCCGACCGGTCAGCGTACCGTTCCGATGGGTGTCGGCGGTCAACGATATCGTGATCCTGAAGTACTTCCCCAAGCGGGTCTCGGTCAAGCGACCCGCCGGAAAGTCCGCGGAGCCGGAAGCTCCTGCGGCGTAAGCCTCGGCCCGGTGCGGGGATAGCCAAGCCCGGCAACGGCGCAGGACTTAAAGCGTCGGTGGGCGCGACGGGCGTCCCCGGCCGGAGAGATCCTGTCGCGAAGGCGTACGCCGGTTCGAATCCGGCTCCCCGCATCTCGACGAAGAGCTCCGACCCTCCGGGAGCACCGGTCCTCCGTCACGCGGAGCTGATCCGGGCCCTCGAGGCGGTCCCGGGCTTCCCGCGGCCCCGTCCCGAGCTCGAACAGGTGCTGACCCCCTCGGAGGCGGCCGCCTCCCTGCTCGAGGAGGCGTACCGGCGAGGAGATCTCGTCGGACGCTCCGTCCTCGACCTTGGGGCCGGGACCGGACGGCTCGCGATCGGCGCCGCTCGCCTCGGAGCACGCTCCGTCTACGCGGTCGAGATCGATGCCGATGCGGCCGCGATCGGACGAGCCGCCGCCCGAGCGGCGGGCGTCCGGGTCTCCTGGCGGGTCGCAGACGTCGCGACGGCCCAACGCCGCGTCGACACCGTCATCATGAACCCCCCGTTCGGTGCGCAGCGGCGCGGCGCCGACCGACCGTTCTGGGAGCGCGCCCACGCCCTCGCCGGATCGGCGGTCTACGCGTTCGCGCTCGCCGGCTCCCGAACCTTTATAGCGCGCAGCGCGGTCGAGCGCGGAGCCCACGTCGAGTCGAACCGCGCGGTCCCGTGGGACCTCGTGCGAACGTTCGCGCACCACCGACACGCTAAGGTGCGGCTCTCGGTCGACCTCTGGACGATCCGAAGGAGTTCGAAGCGATGACACCAACCGATCTGCCGAAGTTCGTCGTCCCGGGAGAGTACCTCGGCGCCGCCGAGGAGTTCGTGCCGGGCCGCGGGACCTACGAGGACGCGGGGCGCATCTACTCGAGCGTCGCGGGGACCCCGACCGTCGACAGCCGCGACCGAACCCTCCGGGTCGAGGCCGTGAACGCCGTACCGACGCTCGTGGAGGGGGACACCGTCTACGCGCGCATCGACGAGCTCAAGACCGCGATGGCGATCTGCACCGTGCTCGCGTCCGCCGGTTCGGGCCGCGGGATCCCCGGCGCGCCCGAAGGGACGGTCCACATCTCGAAAGCGAAGGACGGCTATACCGAATCGCTCTCCTCCGAGTTCGCCGTCGGCGATATCGTGCTCGCGCAGGTCCTCCAGTCGGACCCCTCGATCAAGCTCACGACCGCCCCGAACGCCCTCGGCGTGATCAGTGCCCGGTGTCAGGTCTGCCACGGCCTGCTGGTGCCGAGCGGCTCGGACCTCTCCTGCCCGCGCTGCGGCCACCGCGAGCATCGCAAGCTCGCCGAAGGCACGGAGCATTTCGGCCCGTTCGTTGCTTCCTCCTCGTGACGGATCGTTCCGGGCCGAGCGGGGAGGAGCGCGAGCTCGCCCGGCTCGTCCGGGCGCACGACCGCTGGCGCGGTCGCTCCGTCTTCAACCTGCTGCCGAGCGAGAATGCCGTCAGTCCCACCGCGCGCCGCTATCTCGCGAGCGACCTCGCCGGGCGCTACACGCTCCCGCTCGAGACCGAGTGGCACGGGGAGACGATCGACAACTCCTACACGGGCACGCGCTACACCGACGCGATCGAAGCGCTCGGGAACGCGGCCGCGCGCCGCCTCTTCCACGGCCGGTGCGCGACGGTCCGCCCGCTCTCCGGGCACATCGCCGCGCTGAGCGTCCTCGCGCCGCTCCTCCCGCCGAAGAGCCGCCTCCTGGCGATCGAGTCGAAGGAGGGGGGCTACGATGGCTACGGACCCGGCTTCATCCCCTCCCTGCTCGGCTACACGGTGCGCCCGCTGCCGGCGAGCGGCGTGGGCCACTCGGTCCTCGCGGAGGAAGCGGTCGCGGCGATCCGTGCGGAGCGTCCGAACGCGGTGGTGCTCGGCCAGAGCTTCTTCCTGTTCCCGTACCCGCTGCGGGAGATCGTAGAGGCCGCGCACGCGGCGAGCGCTCTCGTGCTGTACGATGCCTCCCACGTCCTCGGCCTCATCGCCGGTGGAGAGTTCCAGGACCCGATCCGCGACGGCGTCGACGTCCTCTTCGGGAGCACGCACAAGTCGTTCCCCGGTCCTCAGGGAGGGATCGTCGTCACGGACCGCACCGACCTCTTCGAGCAGATCGACCCGGCGCTCGTCTGGAGGATCTTCGACAACGCGCACTGGAACCGGATCGCGGGCGTCGCCCAGACGCTGCTCGAGCTCGAGCGCTTCGGTCCCGAGTACGCGCGCACCACAATCGAGAACGCCCGCGCCCTCGGCCGCGCGCTCGCGGAGCGGGGTTGGGAGCTCGTCGCCGCCTCGCAGGGGTTCACGAGCTCGCACCAGCTCCACCTCGATCCCGACGCGCTGCGGGCGAAGCAGCACCTCGGCACGGGCGCGCTCGCGCGACGCCTCGAGCGCCAGGGGCTGCTGATCGATCTCGTCGGGCGGATCGGCACCGCCGAGGCCGCTCGGCTCGGCCTCCGCCCCGAGGAGATGCCGCGGCTCGCCGACCTCATCGACCGAGGGAGCCGAGGTCGGCCCCCCGTCACGCGGGACGTGCGGGCGTGGCGGAAGAGCTTCCCCGGGTTGCGCTTCCAGTGAGCGCACGTCGGCGACCTCGCGCTCCGATCGCGCTCACCGGGATTCCGGGGACGGGGAAGAGCTCGGTCGCCGCGCGGCTCCCTCCGCGGTGGAGATCCGTCGAGGTCGCTGCGCTCGCGGTCGAGCGCGGATGCGCTCGGCGTCGGCCCGGTGGCTGGGAGGTCGACCTCCCCCGGCTCGCTCGCTCGCTGCGACGACGCCCGCCGGTCGAGGTCGACCTGCTCGTCGGCCACCTCGCTCACCTGCTCCCCGTCCGCTTCGCGATCGTCCTCCGCTGCCGCCCCACCGAACTGTACCGTCGGCTGACCCGCGCGCGGCGGGGGAGTCGGACCGAGCGAGGGGAGAACGCCGTCGCGGAAGCGCTCGACGCGATCGGGGCGGAGGTCCGCGCGCGGCGGATCCCCTACCGCGAGATCGACGTCAGCGGGCGATCGATCTCGGCCGTCGCTCGGTCCGTGGATCGCCTTTTGACGGACGGGCTCCGCCCGACGGCGCCGAGGGTCGACTGGCTGGGCGACCGCCGCGAGACCGCGCATCTTTTGGACTGGGGACCGTAACCCGCGCGATGGTCCTCGAGGAGTACCGGCGCCGGCTCGATCCGTACCTCGAGCGGATCTCGCGGCCGTACCTTCGCTTCGCGCCGAACGCGCTCAGCTGGCTCGCCTTCGGGCTCCTCATCGCCGCGGCACTCCTCGCGGCCCTGGTGCGCGTCACGACCCCGCTCCTCTTCCTCCCGGTCGCCGCGCTGATCGTCGTGGGTGGGGCGTTCGACGTGATCGACGGGGAGGTCGCTCGTCGCACGCAGCGCGTCTCGGTGCGCGGAGATTTCCTCGACCATGTCCTCGACCGGTACGCGGACTTCGCGCTGATCGTCGGCCTCGCGATCTCGGCCTACGCCTACCCGGTCCTCGCGCTCCTCGCGCTCGCGAGCCTCCTGCTGACGAGCTACATGGGGACGCAGGCGCAGGCCGTCGGGCAGGGACGCCTCTACGCGGGGCTGCTCACCCGTGCCGATCGGCTCGTGCTGCTGAGCCTCGCGACGTTCCTCGAGTTCCTGTGGACCCTGCCGTGGCCGTGGGCGCCGAGCACACCGTGGGCCCACTTCACGCTCGGTCCGGTGACGTTCACCGTGATCGACGTCGTGCTCGTGTACTTCATCGTCGCGGGGCAGTGGACCGCCGTCTCGCGGGCGCGGAGGGTGTACGCCCGCCTCCCGCCCCCGGGCGGGTGACGCGTTCCGCGTCGAGCCGGTCCTCGACGACGCGGCCGCCGCGCTCGCGGTAGAACTGGAGCGGGTGGCGCAGGCTCGGCTCGAAGCACCGAGGCTCGGGCGCCCGGTCGACCGGTTGAGGCGCGGCGGGATCCCCGTCGCGCGCGCAGAGCCCGTGCGAGCGCAGGGTCTCGCACTCCGGCGGCTCGTAGCCCCGCCCGCCGTCGTGGCGGGTGATGTGATCGACCTGGTAGCGGGTGATCGACTCGTCGAAGTCCGGAGCGCCGCGGTAGGCGTCGACGATCGTTTCAGGGTCGGCGCCGGCTCGGTGGAGGAACGCGGCGAGCGCGAACCGCCCCGAGTGCGAGAGATTCTCGCCCGCTTCGAGCGTGCGGCGCATCTTGCGGATGCACGGGGGAAACCGCGCCGGCTGGATCGTCACCGCCCCGACGGGCGATCGGCTCTGCAGGAGCGGCGTCCGGCGCGCGATCTCCTGTAGGAACGGCCCCTCGCGCGCCCGCACCTCGGCCTCGACCTCGGGGGTCCCCGCTCGCGGCGCGGCGAGCTCGAGGCGGACCGCCTCCTGGAGGAGGCGGGACGCCCGAGCGGCCTCGAGCTCGACCCGGCCGTGGTGGACCGCTTGGGCGCCGAGCCGGAAGTCGGCCTCCCGGATCGGTACGGCGAGCCGCACGTAGTCGACGAGCTCGAGGCGGACGGTGCGCGGGCCGCTCTCTTCGAGCAGGAAGCCAAGGCGTCGAGCGACCTCGGCGAGCTCCTCGGGGCGGGCCCGCTCGAGCCGCAGGTGCGCCCGCTTCGCCTCCGCGACGGCCCAGCGCCTCAGCGCGGCCGGGTGGGTCGCGGTCGAGAGGACGAGCCGGGCGAACAAGAACGAGAGGAAGCGCTCGTCGGGATCGGCCCGCTCGAGCTCGTCGAGCGCGGTCGTTCCCCGGGGGTTCTCGGCGGCGGCGAGCGCCCGCGCGCGTCCGAGCTCGCGGGCCCGCCCGAACGCCGGCGCGCTCAGGAGCTCACGGACGGAGACGTGCATCGACTCGACGAGGCGCTCCGCTCCGGGGAGGAACGGGTACTCCCCGAACAGGCGACGCTCGTCTACAGGCGCGGAACCACGAATTGCCATACGATCAGGAGAACCACGACAAGAGATGAAGCGACGGCTACCGATCCGCCGAAGGCCTCGAGCCGCGCGGTCGCCCATCCGCGCTTGAACCGGGCGGCCACGCTCATCGCGTAGTCCCGGACCAGCAGGCCCCCGTCGAGCGGGATCAACGGTAGCGCGTTCGACGCGCCGAGCAGGAAGTTCATCCACGCGAGCCAGTAGACGAGGTTCAGCCAGATCCACGTCGACCCCGGGTCCGCTCCCGCGAGCGGGCCGGTGAAGTGGAAGAACTCCTGGGGCCCTCCGGCGATCGGCGAGAGGCCTGCGATCGGCAGGACGAGCCAATTGACCGCGCCGGCGAGCGGATTCGGGCCGCTCGTGAGCGGGTTGACGAGGGTCTGCGCGAGCTGGGTCGGTGTGAGATAGGAGAGACTGACGCCGAGGAATCCCTTGTCGGCGTCGGCCGGATTGCCCGTGTAATTGGAGAGCGGCTCGAGCCGGACCGTCGAGCTCACCAAGCCGTTCGTCGTCGGAGAGAAGTAGACGATCGGGACCGGAGTGTTCGGAGGGATCGCTTCGAGCGCGTTCTGTAGGGCGAGGTTCGTCGTCGTCGGGGTCCCGTTCACCGAGACGATGATCGACCCCGCGCCGATCCCCGTGGCCGCCGCGGGCGATCCCCCGATCGTCCCGACGACGCCGACCCCGTTCGCGTTCGGCGCGACCGACGAGGCGACGAGCGCGCTCAAGATCACGATGCAGACGAACGCGAGGATGAAGTTCGCGAGGACGCCCGCCGCGGCGACCCGGTCCCGGCGGCGTCGGCTCGCGCCCTCCATGTCCTCGTCGTTCTGCTCGACGAACGCACCGACCGGAACGACGCACCACAGAACTCCGAGCGACTTCACGCCGATCTTCTGCGAGCGCGCGACGAATCCGTGGAACAGCTCGTGGAGGGCGACCCCGATGACGAGCGCGACGATCCCGTAGCCGATCGGGATGATCGGATTGATGCCGGGGATGCCGAGTGCCTCCTGCGCGCTCGGTGCCTGGCTCGCGCTGAGGCCGAAGGAGAGGACGGCGTCGACGAGCAGGAGGACTACCATCGCCGCCATCGTGACCGCCGCGAGGACGATCGCAATGTCCCCGGCGATCGACCAGACACGGACGCGCCGGCCGACCCGATCGATGAAGTCGCGGCCGCGCTTCGTCTTGATCATCAGGGCCGGACCGAGCAAGGAGATGGGCCGGTCCCGGCCGATCCAACCGAGCCGCCAGAGTCCGTAGACGACGACCGCGTAGGCGAGGACGGCCAACCCCGCGATCTCGTAGCCGGTGAGGGAGAATGACGTCACGCCGGCTCCGCCACCAATCGAGGCGGTCCGGCTTAATAGCTCTCGGTCGGCGGCGAGGCTTCGTTCACCGACGAGGTCCGTTCAGCCCTTGACGACCCCGAGCGGGACGAGGCGGGCGACCCGGCGGGTGAGTCCGGCTCCCTCGGCGACGCGGACGACCTCTTCGACGTTCTTGTAGGCGCCCGGGGCCTCTTCGGTGACCCCTTCGGCCGACGCGGAACGCACGAGGATCCCGCGCTCGCGCAGCCGGCGCGTCACGTCTTCGTAGCGGAATTCGCGCGCCGCGGCGTGGCGGCTCAGGCGGCGGCCGGCCCCGTGGCAGGACGAGCCGAACGAGCGCTCCATCGAGGTCGGTGAGCCGACGAGGACGTAGCTCGCCGTTCCCATGTCACCGGGGATGAGGACGGGTTGACCGTACGGGCGGTAGGACGACGGGACCTCGGGCCGCCCCGCCGGGAACGCCCGCGTCGCCCCCTTCCGGTGGACGAGCACCCGGCGGCGGCCCGTGGAGGTCGCGTGCTCCTCGATCTTGGCGATGTTGTGGGCGATGTCGTAGACGACCTCGATGCCGAGCTCGTCGGTCCCGCGGCCGAGGGTCGAGGCGAACGCCCGACGCACGCCGTCGGTGATCGCCTGGCGGTTCGCCCAAGCGAAGTTCGCGCTGGCGGCCATCGCGGCGAGGTAGCGGCGACCGGCGTCGCTCGAGATCGGAGCGCAGGAGAGCTGGCGATCGACGAGCGGGGGGCCTTCGCTCGCGCGGCGGCGGTCCATCTCCTGGATGAACTCCGTCGCGACCTGGTGGCCGAGCCCCCGCGAACCGGTGTGGAGCATGACGACGATCGCTCCGCGTTCGAGCCCGAACCCCTGGGCGCACTCCGCGTCGAGGAGCTCATCGACCTTCTGGATCTCGAGGAAGTGGTTCCCGCTCCCGAGCGTCCCCAGCTGGCGCGCCCCGCGCTTGCGCGCCGCTGCGGAGACCCCAGCGGGGTCCGCTCCCGCGAGGCACCCCCCTTCCTCCTGGACCTCGAGATCGGCGGCGACTCCGTGGCCGTGCTCGACCATCCAGCCCGCTCCTCCGACGAGGACCTCGTCAAGCTGGGAGGGGGAGAGCGGGTAGGTGCCCTTCGAGCCGACCCCGGACGGGACGGCCCGGTAGAGCGCTTCGAGGAGCTCGCTGAGCTTCGAACGCACTTCGACCTCGGTGAGCCGAGTGCGCAGGAGCCGGACCCCGCAGTTGATATCGTAGCCGATCCCCCCCGGGCTCACGACCCCCTCCTCGACGTCGAACGCCGCGACGCCACCGACGGGGAAGCCATAGCCAAAGTGGATGTCGGGCATGGCGAGGGAATGGTCGACGATCCCGGGGAGCGTCGCGACGTTCGCCACCTGCTGGAGCGATGGATCGTGCGCGACGTCGCCGAGAAGGGCGGTGTTCGAGAAGAGGCGTCCGGGCACTCGCATGCCGATCGACGGGTCGATCGGGATATCGTAGGTGAACTCGTCGTGCGGGACGAGAACGAGTTCCTTCGGCACGGTGCGCGCGGATTCTACGTCCCTATTAGAGCGGGCGGGCCGCCGAGCGCGGTCGCGGACAAACTCCAAGTAGGCCCGCCGTCCTCGTCGCACGGGGTCCCCGCGTGTACCTAGGACAGGTCCTCACCCTCGTCAACTTCGGCCTGCTCGCCTCGGCGCTGGCGGTGTACTTCATCGCACCTGCGATCGCGACGATCTTCCTCTACGGGCTCATCGTGTGGATGTTCGCGAGCCTGATCCTGTTCTACCTGCCGATCTCGCGACGGCGGCTCGGGGGCGCTCCGCGCCGCGTCGCCGCCCCGGGGGCGACCCCGGGATCTGCTACGCCCGCACCCGCCGCCGGGGCCGCGCTCCCGAGCGGGCGATCCAACGCGATCGGGTTCTGCATCTACTGCGCCGCGGAGATCCCCCCGGGAGCGGGGAACTGCCCCGCGTGCGGCCGCGCCGTGCGGACGTTCTGACGGGAGAGCCTCGGTGCCGTTTCGGATCGGGCGGGTCCACTTCGGCGTCATCGTAGGCGCCGTCGTCGTCCTCACGTTCGGCGCCTTCCTGCTCGGGTACCGGTGGGACGGCGACCTCGGGGGCCAGCTCCTCCTCCTCGTCCCGGCGGCGTTCGCGGGGGTGTATCTGTGGGATGCCGCGCGGCTCGAACGCGCCGCACGACGGGCCCGGGCCGAGGCGCCGCCGACCGCCGCGGCAGCGCCGACGCCCGAGGTCCGGACCGAGCCCTCGGTCGCCGAGGACGATTCGGACGAGGACCCGGTCGAAGAGGCGGACCGCTTGGAGCGCGAATCTCGCGCGAGCGCGAAGGGACCCGACCGCGCCTAGTGGTGTGCTGCTGAATTAGGTGCCCTTATATCCGGGGTTGCCTATGCCCCTCTCATGCGGGTCGCCGCAACCGTAACTGTCACGCCGGAGGAACACCAGCAGCTGCTCACTTGGTCTCGAGG
>JBOGRR010000019.1:0-17830 GCA_050749765.1 Thermoplasmata archaeon
GAGCGGGGCGAGCCACATCGCGATCTTCGTGGCGGCGAGCAACGTTCACCTACGCTACAAGCTCAAGATGACCCAGGAGGAGGTCCGCCTGGCGTCGCTGAAGTGCGTGGCGCGCGCGAAGGAGGCGGGACTTCACACGTCGTTCGTCACCGAGGACACCGTGCGGGCCCCGTTCGACTTCGTCGAACGGCTCTACACCGGCGTCCAGCAGGCGGGGGCCGACCGTCTAGTCGTCGCCGACACGGTCGGGATCATGACCCCGTTGACCTTCCGTTGGTGGCTCGGGGAGTTCCAGCGCCGCGTCCACCCGAAGGACCTCTCGGTCCACTGTCACAACGACTTCGGCCTCGCGACCGCGAACACGCTCACCGCGCTCGAGGTGGGGGCGATCTGCCCCCACACGTGCGTGAACGGCCTCGGGGAGCGGAGCGGGAACGCCTCCTTCGAAGAGGTCGCCTTCATCCTCGAACGGCTCTACGGAGTGCGCACGGGGCTGCGGTCCGAGAAGATCTACGAGCTCTCGCGGCTCGTCGAAGAGCTCTCGGGGATCCCGGTCGCCGCCAACAAGGCGCTCGTCGGCTACTATTCCTTCTCGCACGAGGCCGGGATCCATACGCACGGGATCCTCGCGCACACGGCGACGTATGAGCCGATGCAGCCGGACGCGGTCGGGCGCCAACGCAAGATGGTCCTGGGGAAGCACACCGGCAAGGCCGCGATCCACGAGAAGCTCCGCGAGCGGGGGATCGCTCCAAGCGATTCGATGCTCGCCGAGATCCTCCGACGCGTGAAGGAGACGAGTGAGGCGCGTTCGAAGGACGAGCTGCGCCGGTTCCTGCTCGAGTACCGCCGTCTCTTCGAGGAGCCGGGGATCTCGGACGACGAGTTCTGGAAGATGGTCGCAGACGTCGGGATCCGGGTGGCCGCATGAGCGATTCGCGCGGGCACGGCTTGACGCTGGCCGAGAAGATCCTCGCTCGGTCCTCGGGCCTGGAGTCCGTGGTCCCGGGACAGATCATCGAGGGTCGGGTCGATCTCGCGATGATGCACGAGCAGGGAGCCCAGACCGTGGAGCCGTTCCACCAGATGGGGGCGAAGAAGGTCTGGGACCCCGATCGCGTCGTGATCGCGATCGACCACTGGGTCCCCGCGTCGACCGAGGGGGCCGCGGTCCTTCACCGTATACTACGTAAATTCGCGGCCGAGGTCAACCTCCCCCACTTCTATGACGTGGGCAACCACGGGATCTGCCATCAGATCCTCGCCGAGAACGGCTGGGTCGTCCCGGGCGATCTCGCCGTTGGGACCGACTCGCACACGAACATGCTCGGCGCGATGGGCGCGGTGGCGGCGGGGATCGGACCGACCGAGATGGCGGCCGTCCTCGCCCTCGGGCGTCTCTGGCTCAAGGTCCCACCCACGGTGCGCATCCACGTGAAGGGTCGATTCGGCCCGGGCGTGACCGCGAAGGATCTCGTACTGCGCGCCCTGGGCGAGATCAAGACGACCGGTGCGACCTACAAGTCGGTCGAGTGGGGCGGACCGACCATCGAGCAGCTTTCGATGCCGGAGCGGCTGACGATCTGCAACATGACGACCGAGATGGGGGCCAAATGCGGAATGGTCGCCCCCGATGAGAAGACGATGGACTATCTCCAGGGGACCGCGAAGCACGCCATGCACCCCCTGTATCCCGACGCCGATGCCCGCTACGAGCGCACGGTCTCGATCGACGTGGAGGGAATGCCGCCGATGATCGCGTGCCCGTACTCACCGGACAATGTCCGCCCGCTGCCCGAGGTGGCCCGCGAGCACGTGCACATCGACCAGGCGTTCCTCGGGTCGTGCACGAACGCGCGGATCGAGGACATGCGCGAAGGGGCCGCGGTCCTCCAGGGACACAAGGTACACTCGGGGGTCCGGTTCATCGTCTCCCCCGCCTCGACGGCGATCTACAAGCAGTGCCTCGAGGAGGGCCTCGTCGAGCTCTACACCCAAGCCGGGGCGGTCTTTACCAACTCGAGCTGCTCGGCGTGCTTCGGCGGCAACATGGGCATCATCGCTCCGGACGAGGTCTGCGCGTCGTCTTCGAATCGCAACTTCCCGGGCCGGATGGGACCGAAGGAGGGGCGGATCTACCTCATGTCGCCGGCGGCCACGGTCGCCGCCGCGATCCGAGGCGAGATCGCCGATCCGCGGGAGTTCGCCTAGATCGGGGCCGAAGATGCACGAGGTCATCGAAGGGCGGGTGTGGACGCTTGGGCGCGATGTCGATACGGATCAGATCATCTCCGGAAAGTACCTCACGATCATCGACCCGAACATCCTGAAGACGAAGGTCCTCGAGATCGGGTTGCCCGAGTTCGCCTCTCAGTCGAAGCCGGGCGACATCCTCGTCGCCGGGGAGAACTTCGGGTCCGGATCGAGCCGGGAGCATGCACCGCAAGCGTTGCGCGCCGCGGGCGTGGGTGCCGTCGTCGCCGACTCATTTGCCCGGATCTACTTCCGCAACTCGATCAATCTGGGCATTCCAACGATCGAGGCGCCTGGAGTCCGTGCGCTATTCGAGAAGTGGGATACCGCCCGGATCGAGATGCCCGCCGGGAAGATCACGAACGTGCGGACCGGTCGAACGATCTCGTTTCCTCCGCTCCCTCGCCACCTTCTCGAGCTGCTCGAGGCGGGCGGTCTCGTCGAGAAAGTGCGACGGGAACTCAAGGCCGGGGCGGTCCCCTCATGAGATCGGCATCGAGCGAGATCGCCGTCTTTCCCGGAGATGGTACCGGGCCCGAAGTGATCCGCGAGGGAGAGAAGGTCCTGGCGGCGCTCGCCGAGAACGGCCCGGCGCCGTGGCACCTCACCGATCGGCCCGGGGGGGCGCAGTACTACCAGAAGACCGGTCGCGAATGGGAGCCGGAGGACGAAGCGGCGGCGGGCCGGGCCGACGCGATCCTCCTGGGCGCCGTGGGCTGGCCCGGGGTCTCCCTCCCGGACGGGAACATCGCCGGCGCCGCGCTCGTCCTCGGTCTTCGACAGAAGCTCGATCTGTACGCGAACGTGCGCCCGTGCCGTCTGTACCCGGGAGTGTTGCATCGGATCAGTGGGGAATATCGGCAGGTCTGGAGCCCGCCGAAGGTCGATCTGCTGATCCTTCGAGAGAACACGGAGGACCTCTACGCGCCGCTGCACGGCCGCCTGAGCCGTGCGAACGAGACGGAGGTCGCGGTCGATACTCGGCTGATCACGCGCAAGGGCGCCGAGAGGATCGTCCGACGCGCTTTCGAGTTCGCCCAGCGTCGCGCCCAAGGAGCCCCCGAGGACGGGAAGCGCCGCCTCACGTGCGTCGACAAGGCGAACGTCATGGAGGGGTGCCGGTTCTTTCGCGAAACCTACGACCGCCTCAGCCCGGAGTTTCCGACGGTCGAACGCGACTATGCCTACGTCGACGCCTTCACCCAATGGCTCATCCGTAACCCCGAGCACTTCGACGTCGTGGTCGCAACGAACATGATGGGCGACATCATCACCGATCTCGCGAGCGTCCTCCAGGGCGGTATGGGATTCGCCGCCGGTGGGAACATTGGCGACCACCACGCGATGTTCGAGCCCGTGCACGGTAGCGCGCCGAAGTACGCCGGCAAGAACCTGGTCAATCCGTTCGCGACGTTCTTTGCGGTCGAGATGATGCTCCGCTACCTTAGCGAGAAGCGCGGTGACCCCTCCATCGCCGCGCAGGCGGACCGACTCGAGCACGCGATCGGCGGCGTCCTCGAGCGGGCGGAGGCTCGCACCTACGATCAGGGCGGGACGACGACGACGAGCGAGGCGGGCGACCGGGTCGCGGCGGCGCTGCGCCAGGAGCGACGATGAACGTGCGCCCCGTCGCGATCGTCGCGGCGGCGACGACCCCCTTCGGCGTTCGGCCGACGACGTGGAGCGAGATGGCCCAAGAGGTGGGGGCAGCGCTCTTCCGGGACGCCCCCGAGCTCCGGGCGTCGGACGTCGATTCGCTCTTCCTCGGCTCGGCCGAACCCGAGCGGTTCGCCTTTCAATCGCACGTCGCTCCACTCGCCGCCGAGCAGATGGGCCTCACGCCGACCCGGATCCTCCAGCGCACCGAGCTCGCGTGCGCCTCGGGCCAGTCGGCGATCCGGTCGGCGTATGCCGCGATCGCCGCCGGGCTCAGCGAGGTGGCGGTCGCCGTCGGCGTGGAGAAGATGAACCTCCCGTCGATGGCCGAGGCCAACACCTCGATGGGATGCGTGATGGACCGAGCCTGGGACGGGCCGCATGGAGCGACGGCCCCTCCATTCTTCGCGATGGTGGCTCAGCGTCACATGCTCGAGCACGGTACGACCGCCGACCAACTGGACCTCGTCTCTGCGAAGAATCACCGCTTCGCCAACACGAACCCGCACGCGCAGTTCTACTCGAAGACTTTCCCTAAGGAAAAGCTCGCGCGCCTCCCCCTGATCGCCCCCCCGTTGCGCCTCGGCGACTGTTCGTCGATGACCGACGGCGCCGCGGCAGTCGTGCTGACCTCGGCGGACCGCGCCCGTCGCTACACGGATGCCGCCGCTTGGATCCGGGGCACGGGCCAGTACTCGGACTTTCACAACCTCGCCCACGCGGGCTCGCTCTCGGCATGGCCCGGCCTCACGCTCGCGGCTCGGCAAGCGCTCGGTCAGGCGGGCATCGGCATCGATGCCGTCGACGTCGCGGAGGTTCACGATTGCTTCACGATCTCGGAGATCGTGGAGTACGAAGCCCTCGGTCTGTGTCCCACAGGAGAGGGCGGGCGGTACATCGAGGAGGGCCGGTCCGATGTCGGCGGAGCGGTCGTCATCAATCCGCGAGGGGGTCTGCTCGGGTGCGGACACCCGCTCGGCGCCACCGGGATCGCCCAGGCCGCGGAGATCTTCCTCCAGCTCGGAGGCAACGCCCCGAAGGCCCGTCAGGCCCCCGACGCTCATTGGGGCCTCGTGCACAATCTCTCCGGGAGCGCGAACGTGCACTCGGTGATGGTCTACGAAGGGGGCGCCGCCTGATGGCCGTCGACGCGAAGGTGCGGCGCCCCTCGGCAACCGCCCCTGCGGCCTCCTCGACCCCCGACACCGCTAGCGCGGCGAAGTCAACCCCCGTGGCGAAGGTGGGTCCCACCCCCCCGACCCTCCCGTTCCTGCTTGACTTCTTCCCGCTCGAAGGCTCCGACCAGACCCGGCTCTCCAAGTTCTTCGACCGACTCCGCGAAGGTCAACTCTCCACGACCCGTTGCACCGGCTGCGGCGAAGTGCATTGGCCCCCCCGGGTCGCTTGCCCTCGATGCCACTCCGAGGCCCTCGAGTGGGTCGACCTCCCTGCGAGCGGTCGGATCTATGCGTTCAGCGCGGTGCTCATCGGGGCCCCGCTCGGCATGGAGTCGGAGGTACCGTTCGCGGTGGGTCTGGTCGATCTCGAGGGGTCGGCGCTCCGACTCTTCGGTCGGATCGAAGGTCGGCCGTGGGGGGAGCTCCGGATCGGAGGATCGGTCCGGGTCGAAGCGTACTGCCGGCCCGACGGGCGCTCGTTCTATCGGTTCCGGGCGGTCGATTGAGGGCTGAGTCGGCGGGTCGGCACGCTCTGACGACATCGCACGCACAGGCTATTTATAGTGGTCCAAGGTCTCGCGGCCCGCCGGTTCGAGGTGTTCCGGTGACCGATGGTTGACGAGTCTACAGGATGGTGGCGGCGCCACGGCTGGACCATCGCGGTCCTGCTCGGAGCGTTCGTCATGGCGTTCGCCATCCGCTCCATCTGGACGTATCCGATCACCGAGCAGTTCGGGAACCTCTACGTCTATGCCGGCGGCTCGGATTCGTACTACCACTCGCGCGTGATGCAGTACATCATCGCGAACCACACGAACCTGGTCTTCGACCCCCTCCTCAAGTACCCGGTAGGGGCGATCAACCCGCGCGAGCCGCTGTTCGACTGGATGAACGCGATCCTCGGGATCGTCTTCGCTCCGTTCTTTGGCGGGAGCCAGGTCAACGCGGGGGCGTTCTTCCTCAATCTGCAAGCCCCGCTGTGGGCGGCCCTCACCGTCTTCCCGATCTATCTCATCGGGCGGGAGATCGGGGACCGGCGCACGGGACTGATCGCGGCGATCATTTTCCCATTCCTGCCCGCGACCATCAATGAGTCGATCTTCGGTTACGCGAATTATCTGAGCTTCTACACATTCATCATTCTCATCGTCATCTACGCGTATCTGCGAACGCTCAAAGCCGTCGGGTCGCGACGTTGGGTCAGCAGTTACCGCGATCGGAAGGCGATCGTGGCCGGGTTCCGCGGGTTCTTACGGACCGAACGCACCGCGGTGAAATGGGCGGTCTTCACCGGGGTGTCGTTCGGGGCGCTCGCCCTCGCCTGGCAAGGATACACCTATGCCGTCGCCGTCATCGGGGTCTTCATCGTTCTCGTCATGCTCATCGAGCGGATCCGACGGGTCGATTCCTTCGGAGTCTGGTTCGCGACCTTGATCGTAGGGGTCGTCGGGTTCCCGCTCGCGATGCCCTACTACTACTTCCAAGGGGAATTCGTGGGGTGGTTCGATCTTCCGCTTCTGCTCTTCTTCGGGAGCCTTCTATTATTGATCCCATTCCTCTTCATGCGGGATCTTCCGTGGGTCATCTCGATCCCGACGCTCGTCGGAGTGTTTGCGGCCGCGGCCGCGGCGCTCATCGTCGTCGAGCCGGGATACTTCACCAACATCGTCACGGGCCAGGGGTACTTCATCAAAACACTCATCTATTCGACGGTCGCCGAAGCGCAGAGCCCCTCGTTCGACACGCTCGTCATCTCCTACGGAGTGATCACGTTCTTCCTCGCTTTCGCCGGCCTGGGCCTGATCGTTTGGACGCTGGCCCGGGGGCGATTCCAGCGGTGGCTCCTGTTCTTCCTCATCTTCGCGGGGGTTTCGCTCTATCTCCCGTTCTCGGCCTCGAAGTTCTTGCTCCTGGGGGCGCCGGCGTTCGCTCTACTGCCGGCGGAAGCGCTCCGGCGACTCTGGGACCTCGGAGGGTACGGCGAGCTCCGCCAGAGCATGCGCTCGCTCACGGATACTCGCAGTCGGCTCACGGCGTTCCGTAAGTCCTTCAAAGCGCGCCACGTGCTGATCCTCCTGCTCGTCGTCGGTCTCTTGCTCCCCAACATCTGGTACGGGATGGACGCCGGTATCCCGAGCAACGTGAAGGCCGGGGCCTCGACGCAGGTCTACAACAGCCTTCCCTCGTTCCTTCAAGCGCCCGCGAGCCAAGCCTCCTCGTTCTACTTCGGCGCCGCCGGCTCGGCGCTCGACACGCCGAACTTGTACGACTCGGCGGGCTACAATTGGTTAGCATTGCAGGACGTCGCCACGCCGCAGCCACAACGTCCTGCCGTCATCTCCTGGTGGGATTACGGGTTTCAAACGATCGACCAAGGTCAGCACCCCTCTGTCGCCGACAACTTCCAGAACGGGATCGACCCCTCCGGGCAATTCCTTCTGGCGCAGAACCAGTCGATCGCGATCGCGACGCTCTCGGTGACGCTCCTCAATGCCGAACAGCTGAAGACCGGCGACGCTAACCTCCCGACGGCCCTCACCAGCGCGCTCGCGGCCGATGGCCTCAACCTGACGATCCTGCAGAACGATCTCGACAACGAAGCGGCGGACTACCAAACGGTGGTCGCGAACCCCCAGGTCTACCTACCGGTGGACCCTTCCACCCTGACGGACCTCAATGCGATGTTCCTCGTCACGTCCTACTACATCGCGAGCGCCGTCGGTCCGAACGCGGTCGCGCAGGTCTACAACGACATCCAGGCCTACACCGGTTGGACGATCCGTTACGCGCTCACCGACAGCCGCCTCATCCCGTTCAGCGGGAAGGACACGGGCATCTACTACGCCCCGGCCGACCTCACGGGCCGCGTTCTCGACGCCGCGGGGAATCCGGAAGCGTACTTCAACGTCACCGTGCTCGGCTCCGACGGGAACTACTACCCGGAGGGCGAGGTCCCCGCGACCGTCACCCCGGTCCAGTATTACATCAATTATTTCGCCCCGTTCTACAACTCGATGATCTACCGAATCTACTTCGGTTACAACGGCACGGACGTCGGGCTGGGGGTCGGGATCCCCGGCCTTGAGGGGTCGGTCGCCAACGACCCGGTCGAGCCGGGGTGGATGATGTCGCACTTCATGGTCGTTTACGAAACGGCCTACTACTGCGACAATGCGACCCTCGGCGCGAACCTCGGATCCAGCTGCTTCGTCGCGACGAACAAGCCGGACGCGATCCAGATGGCGGCGACGCAGGGCGGGGTAGCGAACCTGAACTCGACTTCGTATTTCAGCGGAGGCGAGTCGATGCTCGTCTACTACTCCGGTGAGACGATGACGGGCCAAGTGACGCTGCCGAACGGAGCCCCGGTCCCCGGGGTCCGAGTGACGGTCAGCGACAGTTGGGGGATCCCGCACCAGACCGTGGTCACCGGCCCCAACGGTCAGTACACCCTCGTGCTGCCGCCCGGTAACGACACGGTCAACGTCACGATGGGCACGTTCAACGGGATCTCGCAGCAGGGTCCGATCGTATTGAGGTCGATCTCGATCAATGTCCCGAACGCCGTCGGATTCAGCCTCCGGCCGACGACGATCGTCTACCCGATCGTCACCTCGGCCAACGTCGTTCAGGGTCAGGTCTACTGGAACGTCGCGAACCAAACGATTTACTCCCTCGGCGACATCGCGATCCCGGGAGCGACGGTCACGCTCTCGGGCGTTGCCAACGGGACCCCGATCGTCACCACGACCGACGTGGGTGGAACATTCGAGCTGACGAACGTTCCCTCCGGTTCGTATCTGTACAACGTGACCGTCGACGGCACGAACTACTCCCAGTCGAGCTTGCTCGTGACGCCGGTAGATTCGCCGCTCAACGCGAGCGTCGGGCTAGCGCCCGCGAATCTCACGGGGTTCGTGTACGACCAGCAGGGGCAGGCCGTCCCCGGTGCGACCATCACGGTCGGTGCCCCCTCGGGAGCCGTCACGACGACGACGACGGGGCCGGGGGGTAACTACTCCCTACGGAACTTCGGACCCGGTAACTATACGGTGACCGCGGTCGGTCCGGCCGCGAACGCTCGGTCACTCGGCGCGAACATCCAGCTGACGGACATTGGGGAGAACGCGAGCGTGAACTTGACCGAATACTCGACCGCTCCGGCGACGATCGCCGTGAGCGGTGCCGGAAGTCCGATCGCAGGCGCGTCGGTGCGGATCACGCCGAGTATCGCCTACGCCAACTCGATCGGCATCACCAATTACACCTCGGCCCTCCAGAATACGACGATCATCACCACGGCGTCCGACGGGGTCGCCTCGATGGACCTTCCAATCGGGACCTACTCGGTCTACGTGGCGAGCTACGTCGGCTCGACCTTCGAAGCCGCCCTCTCGACGTTGGTGGTCACCGCGCCCGGCGTCGCGGACGCGCCGCTCGACCTCTCCCTGAGGCCGGCGAGTTGGGTCACGGGGACCTTCCAGGCGGCCGGCGGATTCAACGGGACGAGCGTGGTCGTCGCGTACGATGCCACGGGCAATGCGCTCCTTCTCGGCGCGAACAACTCGAGTTTCTCTATCCCGCTCCCGGCCGGCACCTACTCACTGCTCGGCCTCCAGGCGACCTCGACGCCCTCGAGCATCAACTCCGGCCTGACTTCGGTGACGCTCCCGTCGAGCGCGCGGATCGTGATCCCGACGACCACGTCCGTCAAACCGAAGTTCGTCGTCGAGACTCCGCTCGCCGGTGGCGGGGAGTACCCTGCGGCCGGGGCCGTAGTCACGGTCTCGATCGGCCCGAACGGGCCGAGTGCCACGGTGTACGCCGACGCCCAAGGGAACGTCTCGCTCGCGGTGCCCGGGACGCTCGCGGTGAATCAGACGTACTGCCTGAGCGCCGCCGCTCCGGGCTATGTGACCACCTCGATGTGCGGGTTCACCCCAGAGTCGCTCAGCTCCCTCGGCCAACTCGCGATCAATTTCACGCCGATCGCCCTGACGATCTCGCTCTTGGGAACTCCGTCCGGAGTCCCCGTCACCGTCTGGGCGAACGGAACGAGCGCGAGTGCCGGCGACTACTCGGCCCAGGGAACGAGTCCTCTGAGCCTCTCGGTGACCCCGGGGGCCTACACCTTCTCGGCGATCGCGCCGTCCCACCCCCGGGTCGCGATCTACCGGACCGGCGCCAACCGGTCCGCCACCTTTGCGCTCGGAGCACCCCCGCAGAGCCTCTCGCTCGCCCTGAGCCTCGAATACAACACGACAGGCTCGCTCACACTACCGTCGGGGATGCCCGCGGCCAGCGTCACCGTCGAGCTCTCGGGAGGAGGTTTTGCTCTCACCCTCAACGGAACGACGTACCGGACCGGCTTCTACGCGCCCGCGGGCCTCTACTCCGCCTACGTCTTCGGATCGTGGAACGACCAGACCTACACCAACCTCACCACGACCACGGTCTTGTCGGCCGGCTCGGCGACCCCGGGCCTTCACCTCGGCCTACCGGGGATCCTCGTCTCCGGGGCGCTCTTGGATCCGAACGGGACCCTCGTGTCGGTCAGCACGGCCGCCACGTTCACCTCGAGCGGCGGAGCCGTCGCCACCGCGAGCGTCTCGGCGGGGACCTTTGCCCTCGTGTTGCCCGCCGGGACGACCTACTCCGTTCACGGGGCGCCGACGACCGTGAGCGTCGCTGGACCGAATGGTTCGTACTATGTCACTTACACGAGCGTTTCGGGCACCACGTGTGCCGTCCTCTCCTCTCCACTCGACTGTAACCTCACGTTCGTGCCGACAACCGAGCTCGTCTGGTTCAACGGAACGTTGTCGTCGCCGGGCTACCCCGGGCTCCTGACCGGGGCGATCACCGTCGCCGGACCGTACCCATCGGTGTCGGAGACGACGATCGCTGCGCCGTCCGGGCAGTTTTCCGCGCAGATCCTCCCGGGCGCGTACCAAGTCTACGCCAACACCGCCGGGACCTCGAACCCCATGGCGAATCTCACCCAGCTCACGGTGCTGCCCACGAGCGGGGTCTACGCGATCCACCTCTCGGCGACCTGGATCGACTCGATCGTCGTGAGTGCTCCCAGCCCCGGAACGATCTCCGGCGGGATCGCCTCGGTCACGGTCCGATCGCCGTTCGGCGCCACGCTCACGATCCCATCGGTCTCACCCGGCTCACCGCTCCTCGTCGCGCTCCCGGTCGGGAACTACGTCGTGAGCGCGCTCGCGACCGGCACGCCGTATGGTCGGGCGGCGAACGCGAGCGCCACGGCGAGTGTGACGGTCCGTGGGGGCAACGTCGGGACGAGCCTCCCACTCGCGTGGGCACTGACCCCCTCCGTCGCGGGGGTCGCCTCCGGCCCCGCGTTCGTCGACCTCCCGGCCAGCGGTGGGCCGATCACGCTCAGCGTTGGCCTATCGAACTCGGGCAATGCTCCCGTGACCGTCCGCCTCGTGGCGAGTCCGGCGTTCTGGAATTTCACGACCACGCTCACGGACGTCTCGCTCGGGACGAACGGGAGCGCGGCGAACGCGACCGGGACGGTCCGCATCCTCGTCCCCGCGGGGACGAACGTCGTCCACCCCCCCCTGATACTTTCCACCGAGGTCTACTCCACCGGCGCGCTGCTGAGCAACGTGAGCAAGGTGCCCACGATTCAGATCGGCACCGCGCTCGGCGTGACGATCGAGGGAGTGTCGGGGCAAACCGAGGTCGGTCCCACGACGGTCCGAGTCCCCTTTTCCGTCACGAACACGGGCAACGTCCCGGAGGGTCTGCTCCTCACCGTGGCGAATGCGCCTCTGCTCGCGGGACTCGGCTGGAACTCGAACATCCTCTCGGCCGCGAAACCGCTCACCAGCTCGATCGTCGTAGAGCCGGGGACCGCCTCGGCCCTCACCCTTAACCTGACCGCGTCGGCGATCGCGGTCCCCCCGACCGTCGGGATTGTGAGCGTCACGATCCTCAACGGGTCGAGCGGTATCCAGCGCTCGGCCTCCTTCTCGATCCACTCGTCGAGCGTCGCCGTCGGCGACCACCTCGGCGTCTCCGGCCCCGGGACCGGCGCGCCCGCGAACGTGCTCCCGATCTGGCTGCTCGCGCTCCTCGCGCTCGTTCCGGCGATCGTGCTGGGCGCGATCGCGGGCGTCTGGCGGTGGAACCGGACCCGGAGGTGGCAGCGATGGTAGGGACGCGACCGGTCGCAGGACGTCCGCGGCTCGTTCTCGCGAGCGTGCTGATGCTGGCGCTGATCCTCGGCCTATTGGGCGCGCCGGCGGCCCAAGGGATCCCCGCCGCCGCGACCGCTCCGCTCACCGGGACGGTCCAAGGAGTCTCGATCCTTGGCCTGAACGGGACCGGGAATTTCACGCTCAACGCGGCCGGTGGGCCCGCGGTCGCGCCGAATGGGACGCTCATCGGGAACCTCAGCTATTACGCGTCCGTGCAAGCGGGGAACATGACCGGCGTGTCGGTCCAGCCGACGTTCGGCGCGCTCCTCGTCGGCTCGAACTACACGATCTACCTCACCGTCGGACCGGCCCCCCAGCCGGTGACGCTCCTGGTCGAGTTTACCTCGGTCTATCTGCAGGAGAATGTGTCGATCAACATCACGACGGTCGTCAACGTCGTGGTCCCCTACTTTCTCACCGGCGAGGTGACCGCGGGCAACCTCACCGTTCTGCCATTCACCATCGCGATCTATCTGGACGGGACGCTCATCGGGTCGCAGTCGGTGCCGACGATGACCGCGGGTGAGTCCTACAACTTCACCTTCGACTACTTGACCGCCTCGCTCTCCGCGGGCTACCACACCTTCGTGCTGACGATGCCCTCCCAGCATCAGCAGGTACACTTCTCCGACGGCGCCACCAGCTATTCGATCACGTTCTACGTCGCGGGTCCGGCGATCAGCTACACCCTCTACTACGTCCTCGGCGTCGTCGCGTTCGTCGGGGTCATTCTTATATTCCTCATCCTGGTCGGCCCGCGCCGGCGCCCCGGGACGCGGTAGCGGACCCGGTGAGCCGCCGAGCGTTCGAAGGAATGACCGAGCAGCAGCACGCGAGCACCTGCACCTCCTGCGGAGCCGCGCTCCCCGTCCGCGGCTCGACGGAGTTTCCGTGCCCATCGTGCGGTCAGGTGACGATCGGTCGGGACCCGCGGTGTCGGGACCAGAGCGTGATCTATCGTTGCCCGTCCTGCGGATTCGAAGGACCGTAGGAGGGCATCTCCGATGGGTCAGGTCGCAGTCCTCTTCCGGCTGATGCCCCAAGGCGTCGACACCGACCTCAAAGCGATGGGCGAGGCGGTCCGCGCGAGCCTCCCCGCCGGGGTCTCGATCCGCGGGATGCAGATCAAGGACATCGCCTACGGACTCAAGTCGTTGCTCGTCTCGATGGTGATGAACGACGAAGGCGGGGTCCTCGACTCGATCGAGCATGGCCTCGCGAAGATCCCTCACGTCGAGTCCGTCGAGGTCATGGAAGAGGGCCTCCTGTAGAGGCTCGCTCCGTCCGGCGGCCGCATGGACCTGATCACCCACGTTCTCGTGACCTATCTCGTCACGCTCGGCGTCGTCGGCTTTCAACCCCAATACGTCGCGGCGGGAGCTCTCGCGGGAGGTCTTCCCGACGCGGATGCCCTTCTGTTTCCGCTCGCTCGGCGCTGGCCGATCTTCGGCCACCGAGGGATCACCCACTCCTTCCTGGGGATCGCGATCATCGCGATCGGAGGAGCGTTCCTCGCCCCGCTGGTCCTCCCCGGCTCGGCCCTGATCTATTTCGCCGTCTTCCTCCTGGGCGGGCTCTGTCACATCGGGCTCGACGCCTTCACGAATTACTCGGTGCCTCCGCTCGTGCCATTCGACGCGCGTCGGATCTCCTTCAACGCCGAGCGCGCGGTCAATCTCTCGATGACGGTCTTCAGCGTCGCCTCGTTCTACCTGCTCTTGGGGGTGGAGCGCAACCAGGTCGCGATCTCGATCTACTGGACGACGATCTACGCGCTCAGCGGATTCTTCTTCGCCTACTTCGGTCTCCGCCTCGCGCTCCGACTCTCGCTGGGACGCCGGAAAGGCCGGCTCGGCGGCTTCCAGGACGTCCTCCCGACCGAGAATCCGTTCGTCTGGCATCTCTTCGCCGAGGAGCGGACGGAGGGAAGGCTGGTAGCGCGGTTCGGGCGCTACGTGGCGGGCCGGGGACTCATCGGACCCTACACGCTCGACGTCGCGACGACCCACACCCCCGAGGAGACGGGGCCGATCCCCGATGCCGCTACGGCGCTCGACCGCTCGTTTCCGTTCCTCCAGGGGCGCGGGCGGTTCTACGATGACTCGCTGATGTTCGCTCGGACGGATCGCACGCTGGACGGCGGGTGGCTCGTGCGCTGGTACTCGGTCGAATTCGGGGTGCTCGGCCGGTGGGCGACGATCGAGGTCGCCTTCCCGCCGGACGGAGCGCGGCCGAGGGTCGCCCGCCACTTCCGCCGAGTACCGATGCCGTGGGTCCCGCCGAACGCTACTCGGTAGGGTCGGTGGTCGAGGGGGCGTCGGCGCGTTTCGGGGCGTCGCGCGTCCTCGCCGCTTCGAACGCGGCCGCGACGTCGAGCTCCCCGTGACCTTGGCGGATCGCCGCTTCGATGAGCCGTTCCGCCTCGCGCGCGATCGGCGCCACCGTTCCATGAGCTCTCGCCGAGCGTCGCACGAGCTCGAGGTCCTTCCGGGCGAGGGTCAGCTTGAACCGGGGTGGGTAGGAGCGCTGCGCGAAGAAGGAGCGCTTGTTCTCGAGCATCTGCGATCGGGCTCCGCCGTCGAGGAGCGCGTCGAGCATCGCCGTGGGATCGAGGCCGAGCCGCTCGCCAAAGGCGAGCGCTTCGGCGTCGAGGGCGACCGTCGAGAGGGTGATCAGATTGTTGACGAGCTTGAGCGAGCTCCCGCTTCCCGTCGAACCGGCGACGATCCGACGTCGCGAGAACCTGGCGAGGAGCGGTTCCGCGCGCGCGAGGTCCTCGGCGGCGCCACCGACGTAGAGGAGCAGCTCTCCGGTGGAGGCCGCGTCTACGCTCCCGCCCATCGGCGCGTCGAGAAAGCGGATCCCCCCGGCGGCGAGGCGCCCCGCACACTCCCGGCTCTCCTCGGGGTCGATCGTGCTGAGATCGACGACGAGGGTGCCTCGACCCGCTCCATTCGCGACCCCGGAGCGACCGAAGAGCGCGGTGCGGAGCGCGTGCCCGTCGGACAGGCACGTAAAGAGTATCGAGCCGGAGGCGGCCCGTCCGACCTCGCGAGGCGTCGCCGCTACGCGGACCCCCTCCTGCGCGAGGGCTTCGGCCTTCGCACGCGTGCGATTGTGGACGACCAGTGGAACGCCCTGCGCAGCGAGCCGACTCGCGATCGGGCCCCCCCATCAAGCCGAGTCCCACGAAGCCGACCGGGAGCTTCGGGGTGCCCGCTGGGGGCACCGGGTCGGAGCCGATCATCTCACTTGTAGGTCGATTGGTGGACCTTGCCCTCGTCGTCGACGATGGTGATGCATTCACCCTCGCACTCCTGAAGGCAGGCCTCGCACATGATGCAATCCGGGCCGGCGATGACGGCGGACTTCTCCGCGCGGAACTGGAACTTGGCCGCGACCCCGGGATCATCGACCGCGTTGGGGAAGTTCTCCCGGGGTTGCATCTCAAAGACGGTGACCGGGCAGACGTCGCGGCAATGCTGGCAACCGGTGCACTTGTCGTGCTGAACTTCGACCGTGACCATGGAACCTTCGACCGGCGGGTGACGCCGGCCGCCGAGAAGCGATACGCCGGCGGGTATATAGCCGGCGGTTCGAGCCGAGGAAACCCAACTCCCCGGCCGGTGCTACACCCTTTGAAACCGCTGACCTGTGAGCCGGTCGAGGTGGTTCGAATGCGCGCGGTCCCCCGCCCCTTCGGCTCGCTAGCGGGCCGGTGTGCCATCGTGACGGGCGCCACGAGCGGCATCGGGTCCGAGATCGCCGGCACCCTGGGCTCGTGGGGCTGTCGGATCGTGCTCGTCGGCCGCGACCCTCTCCGCGTGCAGGCGGCGGTGCGTCGATGCTCTGACCGTGGGATCGACGCGCGCGGCGTCTCGGCCGACCTGGGGGACACCCGCGCGACCCTTCGCCTCGCGAAGGAGCTCTGCGTCGACTACCCTCGGCTCGACCTCCTTGTGAACAACGCGGGAGGTCTATTCTCTCGCTGGGAGAGGACCGACTCGGGGGTCGAGCGAACGTGGGGGGTGAACGTCCTCGCTCCGTTCGTGCTTACGGAGGTGTTGCTCCCCTCACTCGCGACATCGGGGGCGGGACGGGTCGTGAACGTCGCCTCCTCGGCGCATCGGCTCGGGCGCCTCCACCGGGCCGACCTCGAGCTCGCGGATCACTACGGCGGTTGGGCGGCCTACGCTCAATCGAAGCTCGCCCTCATCCTCCTGACGAGCGAAGCCGCGCGGAGGCACTCCTCGCTCCCCGTGACCTTTAACGCGTGCCACCCGGGCTTCGTCCGAAGTCGATTCGCGCACGAACGGTCGAGCCCGACCGAGATCCTGATCCGGTTGGCCCAGTCGACCGTCGCGATCTCGGCTCGGCGGGGGGCGAAGACGCCGCTATACCTCGCGGCCTCCACGGAGGTCGACGCCGTGAGCGGCGGGTACTTCGTTCGCGGGCGGGAGCGGGCGCCGTCCCTTCGGGCCCGGGATCGCGACGCCGCGGGGTGGCTCTGGGAGGATTGCGTTCGCCGTGTCCACGAGGTGTCGCTCCGTGACCGTTACTGACCCCGGCGGAAATAGGTTAACGTCCCTCGAGGAAGAGTTGGGCTGTCTCTGACCCAGAAACGGCATCAGTCCCTCAATCGTAGAGGTGGGAGGCCGCCACGAAGGAGCGGATCAGCTTCGGTCGGACCCTCATGCGCATGACCGCCTTCCGCAACTCCCTTCCCAGCTCCTTGACGTCGTGGGGAGCGTAGCTCGCGAGCTCGTGGATCTTCAGGTGTTGCCACACCCACTCATCCGGATTAAGCTCGGGACTGTAGCCCGGGAACCGGTGCACCTCGACCCGACGATGCTCCCGTAGGAACGCGCGAGTGGCGTCCGACTGGTGGGGGCGGCCCCCGTCCCAGAAGATCATGATCGGTCGGCGGCGGATGTGGCGCAGCAGGTGCCGAAGGAACGCGATCACCTGCTTCGTGGCGATGGTTCGCTTGCGGACCTGGATGTAGAGCTTCCCTCTCGGCGTCACTCCGCTGATCGCCGAGAACTTCGGCCAGCGCCCCTGGTGAACGAGCACCGGGGTCTGACCGACGGGAGCCCAGGTGTTCCCGACGTAGGGGATCAGCGAGAAGCCACTCTCGTCGACGAACACTACGACGGCGCGCTTCCGACGGGCTTTTTTTTATAGCGCGGCCAGGAGCGATGGGTCCAGTTCTTCACAGCCAGGAGGTCTTTCTCTCGCGCCTGTCGCCGAGGCTTCTGCCACGACAGTCCGTGGCGCTTGAGCAACCGCCAGATCGCCGTGGAGGAGTAGCGCGTGCCCCATTCACCCTGGACAACCTTTGCGATGCGCGGAATGGTCCAGAGGTCGGTGGAGAACCCGTAGGCAAGCGCACCCTTCGAGAGGATCGAGGGAAGGGTCGCCTGCTGCTCTCGAGGGATCCGCGGAGGACGGCCAGGCCGAGGGATGGCGCGGAGCGCCTGCGAGCCCCCGCGATCGGCCCTGGTCTTCCAT
>JBOGRR010000020.1:0-17670 GCA_050749765.1 Thermoplasmata archaeon
GCAGGAGACCCGTTCGAGCGAGAACGGCCGAATCACCCCATAGGGTGCCCCCGGCACGTCGGGCATGACTCGCCCGAGACTCGCGTTCGCCTCGCCTCCATGGCCGTAGATCTGGAATCCCAGTGCCATCCCGCGTTCGATTCGCGGATTCGGCGTGCGCTCGGGTCGACCACGCGCGATATCCGAGGTTGGATACCGCGGAGCCGGTCTGGGGGCCACGTGGGATCGGCCGCTTCGTGGGACGCGCTCGAGGTCGAGAATGGATCGCCGGGTGAGTACGGACCGCGTCAGTTCGGCCACGAAGATACTCCACGCGCGCGGCGGGGCCGAATCAGCTGGGATCAATATCCTGGCTCACGTGGAGCACGCGACCTCGCGATCCACTCTACGAGGCGATCGCCCGCTACCGATCTACCGGGTCGATGGAAGCTCGAGCGGATGTCGCCCGACGGAGGGGGGCGCAGCTCGCGGTCAGTCCTTCAGCCTTCTCTAGCACGACTCCGCAGTACGCGACGGCGGTAGTGAAGGAAGGACTCGTCCACCACCCAACCCATCGCCTCGTACAGGTGCCGGGCCGGATTGTCTCGGCCGGTCTCGAGGGTGAGCTCTCTCGCCCGCGTCCGCTGGGCGAGGAGCAGGCTCTCCCGTAGCAGCGCGGTACCGACACCGGTTCGGCGCTCGCTCGGGAGGACGTACAGGTCGTTCAGGATCCACGCCGGTGCCATCGACAACGACGTGAAGGACGGATAGAGTTGCGCGAACCCCACGACATGGGAACCGCGTTCCGCGTAGAAGATCGCCGAATCCTGCCGCTCGAGTCGGCGAGCGAGGAAACGACGGACCGAGGACCGGCTCGAGCGTCTTCCGTAGAACCGTCGGTAGGCATCGAAGAGGGGGGTCACACGGTCCAGGTCGTCGGCGTCGGCACGCATGATCCGTAGAGGGTTTGGCCCCCGTCGGCCAGAGGCCCGCGCGGAGATCCTGCTCACCGCTTCCCCCGAGCGGTACGCCGGTCCTGCCGTGGCGTGGACCACGAGGATCCGGACCCGTCGTGCGCGTGCCGGAGCTCATGCTGCAGCAGCCAGCGCTTGCGATCGAGACCTCCACCATACCCGACCAGGGACCCGTTCGATCCGATCAGCCGGTGGCAGGGGACCACCACCGACGCCGGGTTCGCTGCGTTGGCGCCGCCTACGGCTCGAGTCGCCGCGGGACACCCGAGACGGCGAGCGAGCGTTGAGTACGAGAGCGTGCGGCCCGCTAGGATCGACCGCAACGCCGTCCACACCCTCAGTTGGAATTCGGTACCGTGGAGGACAACGGGGATCCGATCGAGGGAGGTCACGTCCCCCTGAAAGTAGCGATACAGTGCGCGGTCGACTGGATGGTGCGGCGATCGTGGACCATCGCGCTGGCCCGGGCCGATGAGCATCGTAGACGCGGACCGGGGCGGAGACCGCCCTCTGCCCCATCGGGTCTCGAGAAGGCGACCATGTCGATCGCAGCGGATTTGAAGGATCCCGATGGGAGTGACGAGGCCGGACCACGCATCGAAGTTGTTCGTGGGCCGGCCGGAACTCCGCCGCTGGATCGGGCGCCCGCGAGACCGACTCATTGGCTCGGTCGGCTCCGGGTGCGAGAGGGGGACCCCTTGGACGTAGGGGCCGGTGACCGGGCGTACTGATCCAGAGCGCCGAGCAGGAACGGTTGCTCTCCCGGATAGATCGAAGCTAAGCGGCGGGGTAGCCGGTCCTCGAACACACGATCTGCGTGATACCGGATCCCATACTCGACGAGTGCGGTCAGGATCGGCACGGCATCCCGTCCACGGCGAGTGAGCCGATAGCGAACTCTCCGACGGTCGAGCGGGTCCGCGACTCGCACGATTGCCCCCTCGTGTCGGAGGTTGCGGAGCTGGAGCGAGAGCGCTCTCGGGGTCAGGCCCGGGCTACGTCGGAGGATCTGACCGAAGGTCGGTTCGCGCAGGAACGCGACATCTCTCAGCACCGGGAGGGCCCACTTTCGTCCGAACGACTTCAGGGTGGCGGCGATCGGACAGACCTCGAACGGTACGATCGAAGTCAGGGGCACCTGGGACGAGCCGGGAGTCGACATTCGATATACTCCCAAACCGTTCCTCCTGAAATACTATACTAAGTATATCAAATCCGGGATGACCACCCTCGACGCTGCCTTCGATTCCTGCGGAGCCTTCCCGATCGTAGAATTTCGTCGGTACTCCGTCAAACCGGGGGAGCGAGAGCACTTCGCGGAATATTTTGAGACGTTCTTTCCGGAAGCGTTTCAACAGGAAGGAGTGGTCATCTTCGGCAGTTTCCTTGAACGTGGGAACCCGGAGAAGTTCACTTGGCTCCGCGGGTTCCACGACAACTTTCACCGCGGACGGGCCAACTCCGCCTTCTACTATGGTCCAGTGTGGCAGGAGCATCGGGCTCGGATGAACGACCGATTGGACGACAGCGACAACGTGCTCCAGCTCACGTCCGTTGCGTCGGGGCTGGGCCTGCCCGTGCTCCCCGCGGTAGACCCGGTCCGGGAGACGGGATCGAGCCGTGGCGTGGTCGTCGCCGTGGCCTTCCCCATCCGCCCGGGCGCGGTGGATCAATTCCTGGAGACCTCGGGGCCGATCTTCCGTGGGTTTCGAGAGTCGGGGATTCGAGAGCTCGCGGTGATGAAGAGCCTCGAGGTCTCCAATCCGTTCCCGCAGCTGCCGGTTCGCGATGACGGTCCGTTCGTCCTTTGGCTCGGGATCGCCGAGAGCGCTCGCCCGTTCGAGACCGACGCCGGCCGGGCCATGGTGCCTGCGCATCTGCCGCCAGACGGAGAAGGCCCGTTGCGGGGTGCGCCCGAACTCGTTCTACTCGACCCTACGCGCCGTTCGCGGCTGCGATGGAGGCCGGAATTCGGACCGGCCCAAGAGGCGGGTGCGTGAACCCGGCCCAGGCGCCGGGGGCCACGACCTCCGCGGATTTCGACTTTTTAGTCGGTCGCTGGCGGGTCCACCACCGGCGTCTCAAGTCGCGCCTCTCGGGCTCATACGAGTGGATCGAGTCGGAGGGCACCTGTGCTGCATGGTCTGCCATGGGGGGACAAGCGAACTTGGACGAACACTCGATAGGTTCCCCGAGCGGAGACTACCGAGCGTGCACGGTGCGGGTGTTCGACCCGGCATCCTCCGAATGGTCGATCTGGTGGTTCGACAGTCGATTCCCACGTCAGCTCGATCCCCCCTTGGTCGGCCGATTTGAAGGGAGGGTCGGTCTCTTCTTCGCAGAAGACCGGCTCAACGGCCGGCCGATCCGAGTCCGGTTCGTGTGGAGCCGCGGCCCCGAAGGTGCGCCCCGCTGGGAGCAGGCGTTCTCCCCCGATCACGGTACGACCTGGGAGACCAATTGGTACATGGTATTCTCTCCAATTCTGTAGCGTAGAGGAGTTCGACCCGCCCGAGGAGGTTCTGCGAACGAGTAGCGACGGACGGAGAGGGGATCCCGGTGAGCGCGGCCCAACAAGAGGTCGTCGCGTACTCTACGCACGGTCGGTGGATTTCGGGGGCCGAAGAACTTCATCCGATTGAAGGGACTATAGAATTTGCCGACTCGGGGTGCGGCTGGCCCATCGCGGTGAGCGACCTATAGCTCCCGACGATTTCGCAGGAGGACTCCACCGACTCGGGGATCCTGATCGGCCACATCGCGCTCGGTATGGCCCTAGGCGACTCGCGGGATCGGCCCCGGGCTATCGTCGTGCCTTGAGAGCGGACCAGCTCGCCTCGCCATTGGAGTGGCGTTGGACCTAGGTTACGAGCAGGGCGAGCAAAAGAGCGTTCTGCCGGTTGGCCCTGAATGCACCGGGCTCGCTATCCAACAAGACCCTCACGTGGCCGATGGCCGCAGGGCCTGTCTTGGCGGCGACCGGGAATCGGACGGTTGAACGGATCCGGAGAGCCGCACCCGAGGAGATAGGTTGCTGGGGTGGGGTGGGCACACCGTGCGTCGTCGGGAAAGCATCTCGACACCACCACCAGTCTCGGGCTGCGCATGAGGTTCGGCCGACATCGCGACGGCGAGATGGGCCGACGCAAGTACCGCGTTTTCCGGATCGGCCCCTTCCTCATGCGCGAGCGGGCACCCGAAACGCCCTTGGCGAGCCGGGGCCCTGCCTCCGCGGCGATCCTCATGGTCCCGGTCTGCGACGGTTGCGGACGAGATGACCCCACGACCGGAGAGGTGCTCTTCTGGAAATCGAAGGCGACTTGGAAACTCTGCTCGACGTGTCGCTGGTCGATCAGCGAGCAGACGCTACTCGAACGACGCGGAGACCCTCACGCGAAGCGGCGGTGAGCGAGCGACATCGTCCCCGGATGGGGGCGAATCCCGGCGGCGCTCGCCCTTCCGAGGAGACCGCCGGGTCCCGGCACCCAGGCGAGGGGACCGACCGGTTGCGCTACGCGTGCCGTTGCCGCCGATCCGACCGACCGGGGCGGCGCCGACGATAGTCGGCTTCGAGCGCCCGACCGAAATTCCCCCACATCGAAGCGAGCTGAGCCTCGAACTCGACTTTCGGTGGGTTGGGGCCTCCGATACCGGAAGGAATTCTCTTCCCGCGCATGTGGAACGCGGTGCCCCCTTCTCCCAACGAACGGAGGCGATAGTCGAGCGTCCAGGACCGATAATTGCCCACGACGTCCGCGTGCCAGTGATCCGGAGGGAAGAGCCGTACGGACGCGTGGCTCCACATCCAGCCGTGCTTCGTGCGCTCGAGGTCCTCGTACACGACCCGGGTCTTCGATCGCTCGAGGACCCGTCGAGTGTACTTCTCCCCCTCGAGTCGCGCGTCGTCGGGCCTGTAGTCGGTGCACCAACGGTAGGCGAAGTCGACGGGGGCGTGGAATGTCAGGCGCACTTCGTAGATTCTCGATCGCGCGGGGGACATGGACCTTCCCGCGGCCGAGGGATTTCGTGAGTCTAAAGCTGTTCCTCGGCCGTGCCGTGACCCCGTGGAGCGGTCGGTGGCTCTACGCCGGCTTTGGGCCCTTACCCTTCGGAGGGGCCGGCGCGGGGGGGACCGGCGACGGGGTCTTCGACTCGGAGTAGCCGCACTTACCGCAGGACCGACGGTCCCGGTGCTCCGCGAGGAACGTACCGGCACCGCACTTCGGGCAGGACTTGTGGGTGCGCGCGAGCTGTTCGCCCTTCGTATCGTAGAGTCCTACGCGCGCCTTCGCCACGGTGGCCTAGGCCTCCTTCGGCTTCTCGGTAGGAGCGGTCGCGGGGGGTTCGGCGGGCGGGGTCGCCGCTGGCGCCTCCGAATCGGCCGGCGCGGCCTCGGTCTTCGTCGCCTTCTCGATGATCTTGTTGCGGAGGAGGATGTGTTCGCGGACGATCGCCTTGGCGGCGTCGACGCTCTGGTAGACCATCGCCTCACCGACCGTCGTGGGCATGCCAAATTTCGCGCCCATCCGCTCGATGACGACGCGCTCCTTGACCGCCTTCACGCTCTTCGCGAGCTCGGCGCGCACGGCCTCGCGCGTCGGGGTCGAGGCGGCGGTGTGACTGATCTCGAACCGATATTCCGTGCGCTGGAGCAGCGGGTTGGGCCGCTCCTCCGTGATCTTAATCTCCAAGGTCGACGCGCCTCCGTTCCATTCGGTCGAGCAGATTGCGAACTCGATCTTTCGTCACGAGATCGACCCGCACGAAAGAGGCCCCCTCACCCGGGATGCCGTATATAACGGTGGCCCCGAGCGGAAGCTGCGCGATGAGCGCGAGCGTTCCCAGGTCCTCTTCTCCGTCGACTTCGATGAGCCCGCCGCCGACCTTCCACAGCTCGCCCACCGCCGTGTACAGTCGATCGGTGAGCATCCCGGCCGGGTTCGGCACGCGCAGGCTACGACGGTCCGCGAGCACGCGGAATCGAAAACGATCGACGGCCTCTTCGCGCCGGGTCACATAGTCCACGATCGCGATCCGCGGGAGGCGGCCGAGTCGGATCGCGTCGGCGCTGACTCGGTCTCCGCACGTCGCGAAATCGTTACCGAGCGCTCGGTAGGCCGCCTCGGCGTCTCCCCCCGAGAGCGGCGGTCGGTAGCGCGCAGCAAGCTCGCCGCGCAGCGACTCGGGAACGACCCAAGCTTCTTCGCTACTTGACGCGGAGGGCGTATCGACCCGCGGCATGGATCCCCATCTTCCGGGCGATCTCCGACTTCTCAGGATCGATCACGACCAAGTAGCCCTGCCACTCACGAGAAACCTCTCCGCCACAGCGGGGGCACTTCGGCTGATCGGTGATCGTGCTGCAGTTCTTGCACGCCTTGAGGTTCATCATGCGACGTTCACTCTACGGCCTTCGCGGCCGGCTTTGCCGCGGCCTTCGCACTCGGTGAGGAAGCCGCTTCCTTCTCCCGCTTCACCGGGGTCTTCTTCCCAGACTTCTCCTCGGCCTTCTTGTGGGCCTCTACGATCCACTCGAGCCGACCGAGACCGGGTTGGCGCATCGTGAGACCGATTCGGCTGTCGCGGGGGGAGATCTCCGAGAGCGAGAGCGAGACGACGCGGGCCCGCGCTTTGTATCCGACCTTGAGGTCGCGCTTCGTTTCGACGCCGATGAGGCGCTGATTGTGCTCGTCGATGTTCACGCGATCGTCCATGATCTGGGAGACGTGCAGGAGTCCGTCGAGCGGACCGAACCGGACGAAGGCGCCGAACTTCCGGATCTCGACGACCGCGCCTTCTACGACCTCCTGGAGCTCGGGCCGGAAGAGGAGCGCTGTGTACTCGACCTCCTGATAGACTCCGCCGTCGCCGTGGATGATGTGGCCCTCGCCGATCGGCCGAACGTCCTGGATGAGGACCGTGAGGTTCTGGCCGTCGATGAGCTTCCCCTCGAACTGCTGTTGCGCGAGCTCAGTGAGGACCTCGTCGAGGGCGGCCCCGAGGCGGGTCGGAGGGATTCGCACGACGTCCGTGCGACGGTCGAGATAGTACATTCGGGCGCGCCGACTCGGGGGTATTATATGATACTTGCTGAACGGAAAGCGTCGGTAGGCGGTTCGCGAGGACGCCTCCCGTCCGGCGCGCCGTCGACGCCCCCGAAGCGCAAAGTGCCAACCCGCAGGTGATGCAGGACGCCCGGCGTCCGCGCGATCGATGACGCTCAGGCCCCGGGTCGCAGACCCAACGCACGGTCCGTGAGGGCCATCGACGCTTCACCCGTGGGAGCGAGGTCGAACATCGAGCGGATCGCGTCGATATTCTCCGGGACGACGATCGACTCCTGATGGATCGCCTGGAAGAAGTCGAGCTCCGAGCCGGAGAGCCCGATCCCCTCCTCCCAGAGGACGTTCTCGTACACGTCGTTGTGCCCGAGGCCGCGGTCCCGCGCGAACTCCATCACCTGAGGGGTCCCTTCGACGTGTTCCCAGGAACGGAAGACCCGAAATCGCGCGGCGCTACGCAGCCGGGTGACGACCTCGGAGACGGTGGCGGGGGGACGGCGCAGCACCACGCGATTCACGTGCACGTGCATGAGCGTCGTCGGCACGACGACGGCGAGAGTCTGGATCGGAAGGTCCGCGAGGACCGTGCGGACATCTGGTCCGTGATGCGAGGGGATCTGGAGCGTCGGAAGGATCCCGTTGATCGGCCCCTTCTTCGTCTCGGCGGGATCGGCGGCTCGACGGACGATCGTCGCCTCCCAGCGCTCGACCCCGTAGGCGCGGTCGAGCACGGCGGCAGCGCGAGCGAGCCCGGTCGTGTTGCAGCTCACGACGCGCAGCGATCGCTTCCCCTTCCCGACACCGTAGTTCGCGAACGCGTTGAACGACGCCTCCGCGACGTCCGACTTCTCCCCGCCTTGGAAGACCGCCTTCACCCCGGCGGTCTGGTAGAGCGCGGCGTTCTCCGCGCCGACCTTGTTGGGCGCCGCATCGACGATGACGTCGACCTCCTTCAGGAGATCGCCGATCGTCCCCGCCGTGGGGAGCCCCGCGCTTTGGAATGCCGCGCGTTCCCCGCCTCCGGTCACGAAGAGCCGGTGGCCCTTGGCGATCGCGCGCTCCGCCTCGAAGTTCGGGCGGGTCTTCGCGACCCCGGCGAGCTCGAGGTCGGGCTGTAGCGCGATCGCATCGGCGACGCGCTTGCCGATCGTGCCGTAGCCGTTCACGCCGACCCGGACCTTCATGGTTCGTGACGAAGGCGCGAGGTGTCGGCGAGGATAAAGGGGTTGGGGCGCGGCAACGCTACGACCGACGGATCGGCAGCTCTCGTCGCTCACCGACACCGGCCCCGCAGCCTTTTACTCCGCCGACGGTCGTCGGTCGGCGACGATGCATTTCGAACTGTCCGACGAGGAAGCGGCCTTCCAAGCCGCGGTACGACAGTTCGGAGACAAGGTGCTGCGCCCTCGCGAACGCGAGATCGACGCGTCCGGCCAGATCCCCGAAGCAGTGCTGCGGGAGATGGCCCACCTCGGACTCCTCGCGATGCCCGCCCCGAGCGCGTACGGCGGGATGGGCGCGAGCGCGGTCCTCACGGAGCTGGCCGCTGAGGAGGTCGGGCGAGGAGACTTCTCGATGGCGACGGCCGTGTTCTTCCTACTGGAAGCGGGGTGGGGTTACATCCTCGGTCGCCACGGGACCGAGGCCGCGAAGCGGGAGATCCTCCCCCCGGTGTGCGAGGGGCGAGCGTTCCTCGGCATCGCGACGACCGAGCCGACCGGTGGGAGCGATCTCGCTCGGATGCGCACCACCGCCCGACGTGACGGCACCGAGTGGGTCCTGCACGGAGAGAAGGCGTTCGTCTCCGGCGTCGAGGAGGCGAAGCGGCTCGGAGGGGGTCACCTCACGCTCGCCAAAGGCCCGGATGGGCGGTTCAACTTCCTGTATGTGCCGACGCGCTCGGACCATTTGACGACCCAGAAGTTCGAGAACATGGGACGGATGGGGATCTCCACCGGAGCCATGAGCTACGAGGACGTCCGGCTACCGGAGCGCTACCTCATCGGAGCGGAGGGTCGGGGATTCGAGTACGCGATGGAGGGGTTCTCCGTCGCACGGACGTTCGTGAGCGCGGCGTGCGTCGGCGCGGCGGAGCGCGCGCTCGAGATCGGTACCGCCTATCTCAAGGAGCGCGAGGTCTTCGGCTCGCCGCTCGGGAAGTTCGAAGGCCCGCAGTTCGAGCTCGCGGACCTCTTCGTCCAGGTCGAAGCCGTGAAGTGGCAGTGCCGGCGCGCGGCGTGGCTCCTCGATCGCTACACGCTCCAGGGCGACACGTCCCACCGCTCCGAGGTCGACAAGGCCGTTGCGAGCGTGAAGCTCGCCGCGCCGCAGATCGCCTTCGATTGCGTCAAACGGGTGATGATGTGGCACGGTGCGTCCGGCTACACGAAGGACGTCGGCCTCGAGCTCGGACTGCGGGGGGTGATGAGCTACATGGTCGGCGCGGAAGGGGGACTCAACATCATGCGCATCATCCTCGGCCGCGAGCTTCTGGGCCGAGAGTTCGTCCCGTATCGGTAGCGTGCGTCGTGACCGCACCGAGACGCCGCCCTAAGGATCGGACCTTCTCGGAGCGGGACTTCCATGCGTGGCTCGCCGAACATCTCGCCGCGGGACGCGAGGGTCCTCTCCCGCTCGGGGACGACGCGGCCGCCGTGCCGAGCCCGCGGGGTCGCGTCGCCGTTCTCACGACCGACTCGTTGGTCGAGGGGACCCACTTTCTTCCCGGGAGCCCTCCCGCCCTCGTCGGCCGTGCGGCCGTCGCCGTGAGCCTCTCCGATCTCGCCGCGAAGGGCGCGGAGCCGGTCGGAGTGCTGCTGACGCTCCTGTTGCCCCGCCGGACGTCCGCGCGGTGGGCTCACGCGGTGACGCGCGGGGCGGAGGCGACGGCGCGTCGGTACGGAGCGAAGATCATCGGCGGCGACACCAAGCCCTCTACGCACCGCGCGGTCGTCAGCACGATGATCGGATGGGGGCGCGCACGCTACCTCGCTCCACGGCATCGAGCGCGTCCGGGCGATGCCCTCTATCTCACGGGCAGCGTCGGCCGCGGCGGCGCCGCCTGGGCGCGGCTCCGAGCGACGCGCGGGGGGTCCCCGACGAACAAGACCCTGCGCGCGCTCCTCGACGTGCGCCCACGGGTCCGCGAGGGGATCGCGTTGGCCCCGCGGGCCCACGCGATGCTCGACACGTCGGACGGGCTCGCGGAGTCCGCTAGACTGCTCGCCCGATCGAGCCGGGTCCGGGTCGTCCTCGAAGCCGAAACGATCCCGTGGGACCGCGCGCTCGGACCTCCCCGGCCGAAGGCACGCGCATGGAGGTCGATCGCGTTCTTCGGCGGCGACTACGAGCTCCTGCTCGCGGCGTCGCCCCACGAGCAACGGAGGATCGGCCGCTACGCCCACCGCGTCGGTCGGGTCGAGCGCGGGGGCGGCGCGGTCCTCGAGCTCGAGGGGAGAACGATCCGGTTGCCGCCGGGGGGTTGGCAGCCCTTCGCCGCCCGGCGGAGCGGTCGTGGGGCCTTCGGCGGCCCTCTCGATGCTAGGCAGTAGCACGGGCCGCGTCAGGTTCAAGTACCGAACTTCGGCTCGGCGCATCGACCCAAGGTACTATCATGGCAAACGAAGCGTCCACAGCGAATCCGTTCGAGACGGCCCAACGGCAGATCGATATCGTCGGCGAACTTCTCCACCTCGACGTGGGGACGTGCGCCGTGCTCAAGCACCCCAAGCGCGAGCTCACGGTCAACTTTCCGGTCCGGATGGACGACGGGTCGTTCCGCGTGTTCACGGGCTACCGCGTCCAGTACAACATGGCCCGAGGCCCGACCAAGGGAGGGATCCGCTATCACCCCCAGGTCTCGCTCGACGAGGTCCGCGCGCTCGCCGCGTGGATGACGTGGAAGTGCGCGGTCGTCAACATTCCTTACGGGGGCGGAAAGGGCGGGGTCATCTGCGACCCGAAGCACATGAGCCAGGGCGAGCTCGAGCGTCTCACCCGGCGCTTCGCGAGCGAGATCTCTCCGATCATCGGCCCCGAGATCGACATCCCGGCCCCGGACGTGTACACCAACAGTCAGACGATGGCGTGGATCATGGATACCTATTCGATGCAGAAGGGCTACAGCGTTCCCGGCGTCGTCACCGGCAAGCCGATCAGCATCGGCGGTAGCGAGGGCCGTGGAGAGGCGACAGGGCGCGGGTGCGCCTACGTGATCCGCGAAGCGGCCAAGGAGATCGGCCTCTCCGTCCGCGGCGCGAGCGTCGCCGTTCAAGGGTTCGGGAATGCGGGCAGCGTCGTTTCCAACATCCTGCACGACGAGCAGAATGCGAAGATCATCGCCCTCTCCGATAGCAAAGGCGGGATCCTCAACCCCGAGGGGCTCAACCCCCACTCGGTCGAGGAGTTCAAGCAGAAGACCGGGTCGGTCGTAGGGTACCCCGGCTCGAAGCCGATCTCGAACGAGGCGATCCTCGAGACGAAGTGCGACGTCCTCGTCCCGGCCGCGCTCGAGAACCAGATCACAGGGAAGAACGCGGACAAGGTCCAAGCGAAGATCGTGGCCGAAGCGGCGAACGGCCCAACGCTCCCCGAGGCCGACTCGATCCTCTTCCAGAAGGGGATCACGGTCCTTCCCGACATTCTCGCGAACGCGGGCGGCGTGACCGTGAGCTACTTCGAGTGGGCCCAGGACCTGCAGGGGTTCTTTTGGACCCTCGAGGAGGTCAACCAGCGCCTCGAGCGCGTGATGGTCCGCTCGTATGCGGACATGCGCAAGCACGCGGTCGAGCACAAGATCCACAACCGCAGTGCCGCCTACGTGCTCGCGATCCAGCGCGTCGTCGACGCGATCCGGATCCGCGGGTTCTACCCCTAGATCCGAGGAACGACCTTCGCTCGGTGCGAGACGTCGATCGATGGTCGACTTCCCGCGCTGTCGGGTAACGAGCTGGGCCGACATCGATCGGATCGCGGACGAGCTCGCGGCCAAAGTTCGAGCCGCGGGTCACGCACCCGACACGCTGGTCGGGTTGACCCGGGGCGGCTGGGTACCGACGCGTCTGCTCGCCGACCGTCTCGCGGTCAAGCGGGTGCTCTCGCTGCGGGCTCAACACTGGGGCGTCACGGCGACTCCGACCGGCCACGCCGAGATCGCGGAAGGGCTCAGCGGAGAGGTCGCGGAGGCGAAGGTCCTCATCGTCGACGACATCACCGACACGGGCGAGAGCCTCGCGCTCGCGCTCGAGCGCGTCCAAGAGCGCCAGCCGGCCCGCGCGGAGACCGCCGCGTTCTTCCACATCACCCACTCCACCTTCACCCCGACCTACTTCGGCGAGTCGATCCCGAAGGAGGAGTGGGTGTGGGTCGTCTTCCCGTGGAACTACTGGGAGGATCTGCGCGCGCTCGCCGATCGAGCCCGCGAGGTCGATCCGGCCCCGGGCGAGATCCGCCGGCTCCTGCGCGAACGCAGCGGTTGGGACGTGCCAGCGGGCGACCTCGAGCGTCTCGACGTCGTCCGTCCTCGTGCGTAGGACGTCGTCCCCTCCTCGCGAGGGTCGTCGGTCGAGCGTGGGGAGTTCAGCTCGAGAACGAGTCGGTCGACGGCTGGCCGACCGACTCCTTGAACCGCTGCATGGCCACCCCCGCAACGAGCACGAGGAGGAGGCCGAGGGCGAGGATCATCGCGGTGAACGGCAGTGCGGGGAGGCCCCGGAACGTGAGCCCCCCGATCCCCTGCAGGTAGCCGGCGAGCGAGATCACCCCGTAGCTGAGCAGCCCGATGCCGAAGATCGAGACGATCCCGACCGTGAAGGTGCGCGGGAAGTGCCCGCGGGTGAGGTAGCGGCGCAGCGCACGCCCGCACTCCCAGACGAGCGCCCCGGCGACCCACCAGACGGCGGCGGCGTTGAGGAAGAAGAGGAACTCGCCGAACGCGGAGCTCGCGTTCGCGATCGCCGCGTAGCCCGAGACGAACCCGAGGAGCGCGATGCCGATCGCGAGGAAGCCGAACCCGAAGGCGACCGAGCCGGTCCTCAGGTCGGTCGATGCCGACCGTACGCCATCGATGATCGCTTCGTCGAGATCGAACGTCCAGAAGATGAGGTAGACCCCCAGGAGGATCGCGAGACCGATCACCCCCCAGGCGATGAGGCCGGCGGCGGCGCTGATCCCGAGGATCAACAGGACGAGTGCGAGCGGAAGGATCGTCTTCGCCCGGAGCTTAGTGTCCTTGAGCGCCTTGACGATGAGATAGTAGGTCGACTCGATGTTCGCGCTCTGGCGGATGTAGACGCGGTGGACGCCGTCAATGCGGATGCGCGAGGCGAGGATCGGGAAGAGGAACTCGTCCTCGGCGCCGTCGCTCACGAGGTGAGCGCTGTCGACCTTCACCTTCTCGAGGACGAGATCGAACTGCTCGGCGACCTTCTGATCGGAGAGCCGGCCGACGCGCGGGTCACCGGTAAGGATGCAGACCTCCACCGACTCTCGGCTCGCCGAGATCTCATCGAAGAGGCGCACCGCCGCGAACATCGCGTTGGTGTCGGCATCCTCCGGGTCCGCGACGGCGAGGCGGGTCGCCGCCTCGATGACGCTCGCGCGACCGAGGACGGGACCGACGATCCCGGCCTTGCGACCGAGGTCATCATCGCGATCGACGCAGACCACGAGCCGCATGGCAAATATCCATGTGAACAACTCGGCTTAATCTCTCGCGTAAGCTCGGTCGGGTTCCGTCACTAGAGTTATACCACACGATGGCCACGGACCCCGGATCCATGGTCGAACTGCCGGAGAAGTCGACCCACTTCATGGACTGGTACCTTGCGGTCGTCGAAGCGGCGAATCTCTCGGACAAGCGCTACCCCGTGAAGGGGATGAACATCTGGACGCCGTACGGCTTTCAAGCGCGCCGACGGCTCGACGCGATCATGATCCAAGCGATCGAAGCCACCGGCTCGGTCCCGCTCGAGTTTCCGACGCTGATCCCTCAGACCGAGTTCGCGAAGGAGGCCGAACACATCCAGGGATTCGAGGCCGAGGTCTACTGGGTCACGCGCGGAGGGTCGACGGCCCTCGACGTTCCCCTCGTCCTCCGGCCGACGAGCGAGACGGCGATGTACCCTGTCTTCGCGGTCTGGGTGCGCTCGCACTCCGATCTGCCGCTCAACGTCTATCAGATCGTGAACACGTTCCGATACGAGACGAAGACGACGCGCCCGTTCCTCCGGGTCCGGGAGATCCACTTCTTCGAGGAGCACACCTGCCAGGAGAGCGAGGAGCTCGCGACCGAGCGGGTCCGTTCCAACCTCGCCGCCTTCGCCGTCATGGCGAAGGAGCTCGCGCTCCCCTACGTCGCGATCCGGCGCCCGGATTGGGACAAGTTCGCGGGAGCCTACTACTCAGTCGCGCTCGACATACCGGTCGGCGAAGCGCGAACGCTGCAGATCGGCAGCATCCACCACTACCGGGAGAACTTCTCGCGCCCCTATGAGATCCGCTATGCGGCGGCGGATGGGAGCTCGCACTACGTCCACCAGACGACCTTCGGCCTCTCCGAGCGCCTCATCGGCGCGGTCGTCGCGGTCCACGGCGATGCCAAGGGCGTCGCCTTTCCGAGCGGCCTCGCGCCGTACCAGGTCGTCATCGTGCCGATCCTCGGGAAAGCCGGGGGCGCGGACCCGGTCCCCCTCGCGCGGGAGGTCGCGAAGCGCTTGGGCGCGCACGGCCTTCGGGTCCACCTCGACGCGAGCGACGAACGACCGGGGGCGAAGTACTATCGCTGGGAGCTCGCGGGAGTGCCCCTGCGGATCGAGATCGGCCGCCGCGAGGCGGAGCGCGCCGAGCTCTCGGTGACCGATCGGCTGGGGACGAAGGGGACCGTCCCGCTCGATCGGCTCGAGGAGGAGATCGCGCGCGACCTCGCCGCGTACGACCGCGCGCTCTACGACGCCGCGCTCGCGCGCTTGCGCGCCGGCTTTTCCATCGCCGAGCGCCTCGACGACCTTCCGGGGTCCGCGACCGTGCGCGCCGTTGCCTGGTGCGGGAGTGAAGCGTGCGGTCACCTCATCGAGGAGAAGATCGATGGTGCGCTGCTCGGCACGCCGGAGGGGGAGGCCCCGATCGAACTGCCCGACGCTCCACCGCCGTGCATCGGTTGCGGAGCGAGCTCCGGGGTCCGCTGGGCGCTCGCCGGTCGCCCGATCTGAAGCGGGGTCGGAGCCGTTAGCGCGGCGGGAGCTCTTCCGGGGGCGGGGGGTTCGGGGTCATGAGCCACATCCCCGCGAGGCCGAACAGTACGAGGACGACCACGACCGCGTAGACGCCGTTGTCGATCCACACCCCGTAGCTGAGGCCCCACCACACGTAGAAGAGGACCCCGAGGATGAGGAGCGTCGCGAATCCCCAGAATACGAGCCGGCGCGGGAGCGACATCTCGGCGATCGACCGCGGCCGGTGGCCGAGGTCCGAGGAGTCGTCATCCGCCTGCATGAGGGCGGTCGAGCCGGGTTGCGTTAGATAACCCTTGCGGAAAGTTCGTCCGCCGTGCGGACGTAGGGTTATCGGCCCCCCGCCCCTCGGAACCCGCGATGAGCGCCGACGCGGATCCCGGACGGCGGGCGCCGGATGGTTCGCCGTACCCGCAGCGCGGGGCCCCGAGCTTCGAGCGGGATGTCCGCCGCATGTTCACCCACATCGCGGAAGGGTACGACGGCTTCGACCACCTCGCCTCGCTCGGCAATGACTTCCTGTGGAGACCGCGGGCGCTCTGGGACCTCGACCGCTTCCGAGATACGGGTCCGGTCCGGCGCGCGCTCGACCTCGGCTGCGGCACCGGCGACCTCGCGGTGCTCGTCGCGCACCGCTTCCCGGCGGCGTCGGTCGTGGCCGTAGACTTCACGGCCGCGATGCTCGACAAGATGCGTCGACGCCATGCGCGAGCCCCCGAGATCTCGCGCATCGAGCTCGGACGCGCGAATGGACTCGCGCTCCCGTTCGCCGACGCCTCGTTCGACCTCCTGACGAACGCGTTCGTGCTCCGGAACTTCGCCGATCTCCCGTCCGCCATCGCCGAGATGCGTCGGGTGGTGCGCCCCGGCGGCGTCGCGCTGAGCCTCGAGATCACGGAGCCCGGCTCCGGGCCGATCCGCGACCTCTTCCACGCGTACTTCGACCGCGTCGTGCCGATGATGGGCGCGGCCGCGAAGAGCGCGGGACCGTATCGCTACTTGCCGGAGTCGCTCCGTTCGCTCCCTCCGCGCGCGACGATCGTGCGGACGATGGAATCCGCCGGGTTCGGGCGGGTCGCCGCGATCCCGCAGTCGATGGGGATCGTCACGACGTTCCTCGCCGCCGCGGGCCCGGCCCAAAGCCGTTAAGGGTCTTCTCGCCGAGGGCTTTGGTGCATGAGCGAACCCCCGTTCGACGCGTTCCGCTACGCGCACGCACGCTTCCATGAGATCGCGTGGATGTGCCAGAACACGAACCACCTCGTTCCGCGCGAGGCCGTCGAACCGGCGATGCTCGAGGCGATCCGCGAGCGTCGGTACACGATGTATCCGCCCGGGAAGGGCGACCCCGAGCTCCTCGACCTCGTGCGGGCCGACTTGGGGCTCGACGCCGAGGACCCGGTGATCCTCACCGCGGGCGGCACCGAATCGCTCTACATGCTCGAGCGGGCCCTCTTTGCTCCGGGGGACGAGCTGATCTCCTCCGATCCGGGGTACCCAATCATCCATCGGTTCGCGGAGCTCGCGGGCGCGAAGGTCGTCGCGCTACCGATCTACGCTCCGCCGCACCGTCTCACCGCGGACCGCGTCCAGGCGGCCCTCACTCCGAAGACGCGGATGATCCTGCTCATCGACCCGATCAACCCGCTCGGGAGCGGGTACTCGCGCGAGGAGGTCCGAGCGATCGCCGAGCTCGCCCACGACCACCACGTGATCCTGCTGAACGATGTGACCTATCGGGATTTCCCCGACCACCCCACGCTCGCCCGCGAGTTCGCGCCGGAAGAGACGATCACGGTGTGGTCGGTCTCCAAGAACTGCGGTCTCGCCGGCCTGCGCCTCGGAGGCCTCGCTGCCCCGACGGAGCTCGCCCAGGCGGTAGCTCGCTATCACACGAACGATCTCGGCGTCGACGTGGTCGCGCAGTGGGCCGCGCGGGCGGCGCTCCGCTCGAAGTCGAGCTGGCTGCCCGAGGTGCGTCGTCAGACCCGCGAGAACGGGGCTCGCATCCGCGAGTGCGTCGCCCAGGTTGCAGGAACGAGCCTCCCCGTCTACCCGAGCCACGCTAACATGTTCCTCGTCGACATCGGCGAGACCGGCATCGCCCCCGAACGGCTCCAGGAGGAGCTGCTGCGCCGCGACGGGGTCTTCGTGCGCGCGGGCGCCTACGTCTCGGCCCGTTTCGGACCGCGGTTCGTCCGCGTTTCGTTTTCGAACCCGACCTCCGACATCGACCGGTTCGTTCGAGCGTTCCCCGAAGCGGTGCGGCGCCTCGCTCCGACGGCCCCGCGCGCCGCCTAACGCGGCGCCGGTTGGACCCGTACGTCGACGACGACGTGGCGACGCCCCGGCCCGTACGGCTTGACCTCTCGGACCATCGGAGTTCCGAGGACGCGCCCACCGGCGTCCGCGACCTCGCGCGCCACG
>JBOGRR010000021.1:0-17387 GCA_050749765.1 Thermoplasmata archaeon
CCCTAGGACGTTGATGGCGCGCGGCGAGGGGGACCTTCGCACCCTCCTGACGGCCCACGGGGTGTCGGAGAAGGGGGCCCGGATCTACATCGCGGCGTCCCACGGCGGTCCGCAGGCGGCGAGCGAGCTCGCGCGGGTCTCGGCGATGCACCGCGTCGAGGCGTACCGGTTCATCGAGCAGCTGATCGCCCAAGGGCTCCTTCACGAGACGGGCGGGCGACCGCGCCGGTTCGCCGCCCTTCCCCCGGAAGAGCTCGTCGATCGCTGGATCGAGGAGACCTCGTCGGACCTCGCGCGCCTCGAGCGCGACCGGGATGCGATCGTCCGCAGCTGGCAAGAGACCCGCGATCTCGTGGGCGCCTCGGACGGGCGGAAGTTCTCGGTCCTCGAAGGACAGGAAGCAACGGACCGCCTCTTGGGTAAGCAGATCGGCGTCGCCCAGCGGACGATCCTCATGACGCTCAATGGCGCACGGCTCGCCGCGCTGATGGACGGCGGCGTCGACCGGGCGCTGCGGGAGGCGGCGCGGCGCGGAGTGAGGATCCGCATCGTCACGGACATTCATCGGGCCCACCTCGCGGAAACGAAGCACTATCTCACGTTCGCCGAGGTCCGGCACGCGACGACCCCGCTCGCGCATCGTTCCCTCGTGATCGACAAGTGGGGAGCGCTCGTCTACATTTCGGGAGAGGGCGACGCCCAACGGGACGGCGGAGGCGAACAGATCGCGCTCTGGTCGACGGCACCGGCACTCGTCGAACTGAGCCGGGAGTACCACCAGCGACTCTGGGCGCCCGGTGTGAGGGCCGAGAACCGGCTCGTCGACATCGAGTCTCCGAACATGACGGTCCTCCCGGTCGTCGCGGGTCGAGAGCGCGAGCCGTTCCGCCGGATGCGCGAGATCACCGCGCTCGGCATGCAGGCGACGGGGACCAAGGAGCTGCGCCTCAGCGTCCCGGGGATCGTCGAGACGATCGCCGATCAGTTGGGTCGGCAGATCGCCGACGAGATCGACGCCCGAACCCCCGCGGAGGTCGGCGCGGCCCTCGTCGAGTACTATGCGGCCCACGCTCGCGGGAAGCTCGAGGTCTCCCGCCAGCGACCCCTCTCGCTCCGGGTGCGAGACTGCTATGCCTGTACCGACGGCTCGACGGAGATCGGCCGCGTCCTATGCCCGCGCATCCTGTCGAGCGTCTTCGAGTCGCGCCTCGGAGGGCAATGGGAGGTCTCCCGACCCGACCCGACCCGTCACGCCCAGCGGGGATGCTTGTTCGTCGTGAGCGCAGCCTGAGGGGCCGAGCGCGAGGCGTCGGCCGACCCGGCGGGTCTTCGGGCACCGTGGTGGCTCCCTTTACATCCCGAGGCACGGTGGGGTCTCCATGGCTCGATCGGCGGCCCGCCCGCGGTCTCGGACGCGGACCCCCCCCACCAAGCGCGAGCCGCCTCTCGACTGGGCCGGAATGTACGCGTCGACTCCCTACACCCGACTCCCCTGGTACTCGGCCCGGCCGGCTCCGTGGGTCGTCCGAGCGGTCCGGGACCGATGGATCGAGCCCCCCGGCCCGATCCTGGACGTGGGGTGCGGAGCGGGAACCAACGCGATCTGGCTCGCCTCCTCCGGGTTTCAGGCGACGGGGATCGATCTTGCTCCCGTCGCCGTCGGGGTGGCCCAGCGCCGTGCGGGTCGAACCGGATCTCGTGCGACCTTCCGAGTGGCGGACGTCCTCTCGCTCCCGTTCCGAGCCGCGTCGTTCGCGGGGGTCATAGATTGCGGATGTTTCCACACGCTCCCCTTCGACCAGCGCGCGCGCTACGCGACGGAGTTGGGGCGAGTGGTACGACCCGGGGGAGTGGTGCTCATCACTTGGATCGCTCGGGAAGAGACCGGGGAATACGGCCCGCCGCATCGACCGTCCGTGCACGAGGTCACCGGCGCGCTCGAGCCGCTCTTCGTGTTCGAGCACACGGAGTTCGCCGACGCGAGCTCGAAGCGCGCGTGGTCCGCGCGAGGGCACACTCTCGCGAGATACTCCGCTCGGCTCACCCGTCGGCGCTCCCCGCAGCCGACCCGCCGCTGAGCCGGAGGTCCGCCCGCGGGATTGCCGCGCGACGCCCCCTCCGAACGCATGAACTCGAACCGAAGGTCGCCTTCCACCTCTCAGTTGGAGCCGAGCCGACCCGAGGGTGGCCCAGCGAGGGTATCGGCCGCCTGGAACCCCTCTGCGAGCGACCCGAAGGCATGCCCTGGGGGCGTGACATGTCTATGCATGGTGTAGGGATTGTAGCTACTGGCTGATACAGCGGAAGGCTGAAGATTTTTATAGTGGCGCCTCGATTGATCGGCTCCGGGCTATGAAGACCACTACCTCCCCAAATCATCCGACACGCCCTCGTCCGATGGCGACTAAAGCTCCGGCCCGGGGCACGGAGCGAGCGAACCCGAGCGCCCCGAACACGCCGCCCGTCCCGGCTCCCCCGGGCGAGGACGTCTGCCCGAATTGCGGGTCGGTGCATCTGATCCGCGACGAGATTCGCGGCGAGATCGTCTGCGCCGACTGTGGGCTCGTGGTCGATCAGAGCGCGCTCGTGAGCGACCGCGGTCAGCGCGGGAGCAAAGAGGACACGGGCCGAGAGGCTCGCGGGTGGGGCCCGGTGATCTCACCGCTCATGCCGGACAAGGGACTATTCAGCGAGATCGGCGTTCCGACCCGCGACTTCCAAGGGAACAGCCTCTCTCGCAACACCTCGCTCAAGTTCTATCACCTGCGAAAGCTCAACCATCGTCTGCGCGCCGCGCGGACCCACCAGCGCAACCTCGTGGTCGCGCTCGGGGAGCTGAATCGCCTGGCCGGGGTCCTCGGCCTCTCTCGGGAGGTCAAGGAGTCGGCGACCTACATCTATCGGCGGGCGCTGGAGCACAAGGCCACCCGCGGGAAGAAGATCGTCGCGCTCGTCGCGGCGAGCGTCTACGCGGCGTGCCGGCAGTGCCACGTGCCGCGCACGATGAAGGAGATCATCACGCACTCGAAGGCGACCAAGATCGAGGTCGGTCGAGCCTACACGCTGCTCGCTCGCGAGCTTAAACTCGGCCTCAAACCGGTCGAGCCGCGGGATTACCTCGTTCGCTTCACCCAGGACCTCAACCTCTCCAAGGAGGTGCGCGCCAAGGTCCTTCAGCTGCTCGAGCAGGTCGAACAGGTCTACTCCACGAGCGGAGTGCTCCCGAACGGGATCCTCGCGACGATCATCTACATCGCATCGAACCTGATGGGCGAGCCCCGCAGCCAGGACCGCATCGCCGCGGTGGCGAACGTGACCCCGGTCACGATACGCAACCACTACAAGGAGCTCCTCGACCTCCTCGGACTGCCGAAGAACCTCGCGAACCCTCAGGCCCGTCTGAACCTCGGCAATCTACCGGCGCCCGGAGAAGACGGCAAGTTCGACGAGAACGTTTCGGCCATCGGTCACTGAGGCGACCGGCGCGCTCGGCCCCGCGCGCCCGCCCCGGGGGAAAGGAGATGAACTCCCGCCGGGCTCCGACCATACCGTGGCCGCAGTACCGACGCTGAGCTACTCCTCCGCGCGGGCGTACCAGGAGTGCCCGCTACGGTGGAAGTTCCTCTACATCGATCGCCTCACGGAAGCGCCGCGTGGCTACTTCACGTTCGGTCGCACGATCCACACCGTCCTCGAGGACCTCGTGCGACCGCTCGTCGTTCCCGGGGCGCGCCGGGCCTCTCCGAGCGAGAACCAGCGCACGCTCGACCATTGGGGCGGGGCGAGGGTCGGAGGGTCGAGAGGTCTCCCCAGCGAGGACGAACTACTCGAGAGCTACCGATCCGCCTGGTCGAGCGAGGGATACACTTCACCGGAAGAGGAAGAGCGCTACCGGGCCTTGGGGGTCGAGATCCTGCTCGCCTACTATCGTCAGCTCCGCGAGTCTCCCCCGACCCCGGTCGCGGTCGAGCAGCACCTCGAGGCGACGTGGGACGGCATCCCGGTCCACGGATACCTCGACCGGATCGACCGGACCCCCCAGGGCGGGCTCGAGATCCTCGACTACAAGACGTCGCGCGAGCTCTCGAGCGAGGAGGCCCGAACCTCCGACCAGCTTACCCTCTACCAGGTGCTCGTCGAGAAGAATTACCCGGATCCGGTCGAGGGGTTGACCCTCTACCACCTCCGTTCGCTCACTCCGTTGCGCACTCTGCCGAGGCCGAAGGAGACGCTCATCGCCCTGTACGACCGGCTCGGGAGCGTCTCCGACGGCATCCGGTCCGAGGCCTACGAGCCGACGCCAGGCCGACAATGCCGTCGATGTGAATTCCAATCACGATGCCCCGAGTTCCGTAGCGTCCCGCGCGCGGAGCGAGAACGGCTCCAGCAGTTGGTCGACCGGTTCGCCGAGCTTCGGGCAAAGGAAACCCAGCTCAACGAGGAGCTGGAGCACACCGCCGCCGAGCTCCATCGCCTCGCAGAGTCGGTAGGTGTCCACCGGGTCCCGGGGAGCCGATCGGTCGCGATCCGGCGACGCGAGGAGATCTGGCAATACCCTACCGAGCCGCTCGCTCGCCTCGAGGGTGGGGCGGCCGGGGTCACCGTCCCCCCGTCCGATCGGCCGGAGGAGATCCGACGCTTCATTCGCAACCCGGCGATCGACCCCCAGCTCCGAAGGAAGGTCGCCGAGACGGGACATCGCCAGGTCCGTTGGTATTGGGAGATCGACGCCGCTGAGAGCCCCAATTAGTACCGGCGGGCGGGACGCGCAAGGGCTAAGAATCGTCCCTGCTAGGCGGACCTATGGGGATAGCGCTCTCCACCCCCGCTCGCCGCTCTGAACTCGCGGGTAAGACCCCGAGCATCGCCACGCTTTGCTCGCACTCTTCGCTGCAGATCTTCCACGGGGCCCGCTCCGAAGGGCTTCGCGCGATCGGGCTCGCCATCGGCGAGCCCCCCCGATTCTACGATGCGTTCCCCCTCGCCCGACCGGATCGGTTCCTGTCGGTCCCGCGGGTCGAAGATCTCCCTCGCTTGGCCCCGGAGTTGAAATCCTCCGGTGCCATCGTGATCCCTCACGGATCGTTCGTCGAATACCTTGGGCCCGAACGCTTCGCCCAGATGGACGTACCGGTCTTCGGGAACCGCGCCGTCATCGCCTGGGAGTCGGACCGACGCAAGGAGCGCGATTGGCTCGAGCAGGCGAAGGTCCCGATGCCGCGCCGCTACGAGGATCCGAGCGAGGTCGACGGGCCGGTGATCGTGAAGTACTACGGGGCGAAGGGTGGCAAGGGCTTCTTCCTGGCGAAGAACGCGAGCGCCTTGCGCGACTTCCGTCCAACGGGACCCCACGTCATCCAGGAATACGTCCTTGGGACCCGGTATTATCTGCACTTTTTCTACTCTCCTCTCTCCGATCGCGGCTACCGCGTCGGTCACGGTTCGCTCGAGATGTTGGGGATGGACCGCCGCGACGAAGCGAACATCGACGAGCTGTACAAGCTCGGGGCGCAGGAAGAGCTCCAAAAGGCCGGGATCCGACCCACCTTCGTCGTCACGGGCAACGTGCCCGTGATCATGCGCGAGTCGTTGCTCCCCAAGGTCTTCGACGCCGCCGCGCGGATCGTCGAGCGTTCGATCGAGCTGTTCGGGGGGATGGTGGGACCGTTCTGCGTCGAGGGGATCATGACCGAGGAGCTCGAGTTCAAGGTCTTCGAGATCTCGACCCGCATCGTCGCGGGGACGAACCTCTTCACCTCGGGGAGCCCCTACTCGGACTACATCGCGCCGGGTCTCTCGATGGGTCGTCGGATCGCCCTCGAGATCAAGCGGGGCATGGCCGAGGATCGCCTTGAGGAGATCCTGAGCTGAGCGCGGGTGTACGGACGCCCGCACGAGAGCCGTTAAGTCGGTGACCGAGGTCCCCGGCGTTCCATGCCCCTCGCCCTATCGGCCCATCACCTTTCGAAGCGATACCCCAAGGCGCCGGAGGGGGTCCAGGCGCTCTCGGACGTCGACCTCGATATCCCCACCGGGGTGACCCACGGGCTCATCGGGCGCAATGGCGCCGGCAAAACGACCTTCGTGCGGATCGCGGCGACGCAGCTCGCGCCGACCTCGGGGTCGATCGCGGTCTTCGGGCACGACGTGCTCACCGATCCGCGCTCCGTGCGCGCGCGCATCGCGTGCATACCGCAGGAGTCGCGGCCCCTCTACTTCCTGAAGGTCGAAGAGGTCGTCTTCCTCTACCTCAAGATGCGAGGGCTCGAACCGAGCGACGCGCGCCGGCGGACGCGCGACGTGCTCGCGGAGCTCGAGCTCACCGAGCAGCGCCACGAGCTCGTCTCCCACCTCTCCGGCGGACTGCGCCGGCGAGCGCTCGTCGCGATGGTCTTCGCCTCGGACGCCGAGCTCCTCTTCCTCGACGAGCCGACCACCGGCCTGGACCCGTTGGCCCGTCGACAGGTGTGGGACGCGATCCGCCACGCGAACCGCGATCGGCGCACGGTGGTGCTCACGACCCACTACCTGGATGAGGCCGAGGCGCTCAGCGCTCGCCTCGCGCTCATCGAGCGGGGCAAGGTCCTGCTGAGCGGCACGCCCGAGGAGCTCCGAGCGCGACTGCCGTATCCGTACCGAGTGACGATCTCCGGGTCGGTCCCGACGGAGATGCTCCAGCCGTACGGCCGCGTGACCCCGATCGAGGGCGGGCACCTCGTCCTCGCGAAGGAGGCGGATGCTCGCGATCTGGCCCGGTGGGGCCTCGAACACGGTCATCGCCTTTCGCTCGGGCCGGTCTCGCTCGAGGATCTCTTCCTCGAGGTGGTGGGCCGTCCGCTCACCGAGTCCGACGGCGAGGTCGAGACATGAGCGAGCGCCACCGCCTGCGCTCCGCCTTCGCGCTCGTCCAGATCAACGGGATCGTTCCGATCCGGACCCAGCCGTTCTACCTGATCTCGATCGTCGCGTCCCCGCTCGCCTTCCTCTTCTTCATCGGCGTCGCCTCGAGCGGCGCCTACCTCGCGTTCGGAGTGACCGGCGGCATGATCCTCACGATGCTGAGCATCGGCACCGGCCTTCAGTCCGACCTGACGCACTATCGCAACGACCTCAAGTTCCAGGACGTGGTCGTCGCTTCGCCGGTCGAGGCGCCGACCTACGTCGCCGGAATGGCGCTGAGCGAGCTCGTCTATTCGGCCCCCGGGCTCGCGGTCTTTGTCGTGCTCTGGATCGTGGGCGGGTGGGCGACCTTTCCCGGTGCGGTCGTCCTGTTCGGCACCCTGCTGCTCGTCTGGGCGTTCGCGACGGCGCTCAGCTTCACGCTCGCGACGTACTTCGCCGACGTCCGTGAGACATGGATGTACAGCCCGCTCATCTCCCTCGCCCTCTCGGTGATCCCGCCGGTCTACTACCCGATCTCCGCGCTCCCGGGTTGGGCCCAGCAAGCCGCCTACCTCTCGCCGACGACGTACGCGGCGCAGCTGGTCCAGGCGGCGAGCGGGCTCATCCCGATGTCCTTCACCACTGCGGCGATCGACTGGGCGGCGCTCAGCGCCTTCGCGGTCGCCCTCTTCCTGGTCGCGACCCTCAAGGCTCGCTGGCGCGAACCGTAGGGGTCGGTGAGCGCAGTTCTAGGCGCCCTGCGTCGGCGTCCGGCGAGTGCTTATGTAGGGCCATCCTGTCGAGCGGCCGGCATGCTCGTCTTCTCCGACCCACGAGCGTTCTCGACCGAGGAGGAGCGCCATTCCCATTGCATCTTCTGCGGCAAGGATCTCGTCGTACTCCCCGAGGATCGACGGGGGAGTTCGTGCTTCGATTGCCTCCCCCTCCTCGGTCCGGAACCCTCCCCGTGCCCGGACTGCGGCTACCTCATCCCGGGCGAGCGCCGCGCGGTGGGATGTCCGGCGTGCGGCTGGTTCGCGAACGGGGAGCGCCCGTAGTTCGGGCCGCTAAGCTTATCGGGCGACTCCCGTCCGAACCATCGGAGCGTGCCGAGGTGGCTCAGTCCGGTACGGCGCGAGTCTGGAAAGCTCGTGGCGGAATACGCCTCGGGAGTTCAAACGCCGGGCGCGGTCGGCCCGCCCCGGGGGGAAATCTCCCCCTCGGCGCCTCCCCGAGCGCCGCTCGTTCCCGGGAGGCGTAGCGCATGGCGGTCCGCGATCGCCAGACCTTCCCCTCCCTGCTCCAAGTCGATGCGATATTGGGGCGTCTGAAGGGCTCGGCCGCCCTCGCGGAGGTCTGCCGGTTCCTCCGTCACGAGTTCTCCCACTACCGCTGGGTCGGGATCTACCGCCTCGAGGGGGCGGTGCTCCTCCTCGACGGGTGGGACGGTGAGGCCCCCACGGAGCACGCTCGGATCCCGATCGAGCGAGGGATCTGCGGCCAGGCCGTCCGCGAAGGGCGGACCGTCATCGTGGACGACGTCCACGCCGCGCCCGAGTACCTCGCGTGCTTCCTCGAGACCCGCTCGGAGATCGTTGTGCCGATCCGGGAGGGGGACCGGATCGTCGGAGAGATCGATATCGACGGGCACGAAGTTCGCGCGTACGACGCGAGCGACCGGGAATTCCTCGAGGCGGTCGCCGCGAAGCTGGCGCGGTCCGTCCGCGAGGCGGCGGCGGCCGCGACGCCCATCGCGCCCGACCCCACGAGCTGATCGTCGCCAGGGCGGCCCGCCGAGCCGACTCCGCGTCGAAGGGCGCGAACTCCCCCGAGCCCCGTTGAGCCCGGGGAACGAACCTCAGCTCGCGGGCGATCCGATCGAGGGCGCGCCGGACCTCGTCGATGATCGGAAGGTCGGCCGAGCGACTCGTCCTGGAGATCGGGTTCAGATCGATCGAGATCACCCGCTGCCCGCGCGCGCGCAACGCCTCCGTCCGGTCCCCATCCTCGAGCGGGATCACGCAGAGGTCCGCGATCGCAATGCCTCGGCGGTCGACCCACGCCCGATCGGACGGAAGGCCCGGGATACGCGCGGTCGGTCGTACGCCAAGGACCTCGGGGACGCCGGCGCGCCCGAGCGCACGCGCGACCTGACGCGCCCGCCTCGGAGTTCGATGGAAGAGATTCACCTCGACCTGCAGACCGGGGCGCGCTCGGGCGAGGGCCGCGATCTCGCGCGACGCGAGCGAGGCGACGTTACCGTTGACGCTGATCACCGGATGGCGAGCCGCCCAGATCCAGCGGGCGGCCGCCCGCTCCGCACGCCGGGCACTGGGGATCGAGCGCTCGCCGAGGAGGTAGTCGAACGCCTCCCCCCGGCCGTGCGCGATCAATCCCTCCGGCGCGACGAGCCCTTCCCGAGCGTCGGCGCTGAGAGCCGCCCGGGTCCGGAGGCTCGCGTAGCGGGGATGCGACGGGGAGATCCGGGTCATATGCCGGTCGAGTCGAATCCGGGTCCGAGCAGTTCGCGGGCGACCACCAGCCGACGGATCTCGCTCGTGCCCGCGCCGATCTCGAGGAGCTTCGCATCCCGCGCCAGCCGCTCGAGCGGGACGTCGCGCATGTAGCCATAGCCCCCCCAGATCTGGATCGCCTCGAGGGCCGCTCGCGTGGACGCCTCGGACGAGAACGTGAGGGCGGCCGAGCTCGCACGGGCGGAGCGGCGATCGCGCGAGACCGAGTCGAGAGCGGCGTACACCAGATATCGGGAAGCCTCGAGATCGATCCACATGTTGGCGAGCTTCGCCGCGATGAGCTCGAACTTACCGATCTTCTGACCAAACTGCTCCCGTTCGCGCGAATACTGGGTCGCCCGCTCCAGACACTCCTCCATGATCCCGAGCGGTATCCCCGCGAGCACCGCGCGTTCGACGTTGAGGCCGCCCATGAGGACGGCGACCCCCCCGTTCTCCTCGCCGACCAAGCGGTCGAGGGGCAGCGCCACCCCCTGGAAGGCGAGCTCACCGGTCGGAGAGCCGCGCATCCCCATCTTGTCGAGGCTCTTCGAGACGGTGAACCCAGGGTCGCCCTTGGAGACCAAGAACGCGCTGATCCCATGCGCTCCCGCCGCCGGGTCCGTCTTCGCGTACACGAGCAGGACATCCGCGACCGGTCCGTTCGTGATGAACTGTTTCGATCCAGAGAGCACGAACCCATCGCCCCGCCGTTCGGCACGCGTCGCGAGCGCGATCGCATCCGAGCCGGCATTCGGCTCGGTGAGCGCGAGGGCGCCGACCTTCGCTCCACGAACGAGGTCGGGGAGGAACCGCTCCCGCTGGGCATCGGAGCCGTTGCGCGCGAGGTTGTCCACGAGGAGGTTCGAGTGCGCCCCGACGCTCAAGGCGAGGGCGGGGCTCGCGCGGGCGATCTCCTGGAGGACGAGCGCCTGGGCGAGGTAGCTCAGACCGAGACCGCCCCAGCGCGTGGGCACCGTGATGCCAAGGAACCCCTCTTCACCGAGGGCGTGGAAGACCTCACGCGGAAAGAGGTCCTCGCGGTCCATCCGATCGGCGATCGGGTGGACCGCGCGCCGTGTGAACCGACGCGCCGCCTCTTGGATCTGGAGCTCTTCGTCGCTCAGTCGAAGGTCCATGCGGCGACGAGTCCTCGCGGGGGATAAACGGTGCGGGGAGGTCAGCGGGCGCCTGCCCGGCGGAGTCCGAGGTGTAGGCGCCAGGCTCGTTGCGCTTCAGGGAAATCGACTCGGTAATGGGCGCCCCGGCTCTCCGTACGCTCCAGTGCCGCCCGTGCGATCAGGAAGGCCGTCAACGCGGCGTGGGCGACCGACCCGGGGAGTTCGCCACGGGCGGGTTCCGTAGCGGCGCCCAGCCTCTCGAACCGGTCGACGGCGTCGCGGAGGTCGCGCCCGCTCCGGACGATGCCGACCTGGGTCCAGAGCTGTCGACGGATCTCGGCGAGAGCCCCGCGCGTCGCGGGAGCCTCCGTCGCGCCGCCGGGCCAGCGCACGATCAGCTCTCGACCGGAGCGCGTTGGCCCGCCGGGGTGTGGGCGCCGAAGGGCGAGAGCCACCCGTTCCCCGAAGACGAGCCCTTCCAGGAGGGAGTTGCTCGCAAGTCGGTTCGCCCCGTGGACGCCCGTCGAAGCGACCTCGCCGCACGCGGAAAGCCCGCGGATCGAAGTTCGGCCCTCGAGGTCGGTGCGGACGCCTCCGATCGTGTAATGGGCCATGGGCACGACCGGGATCTCCTGGACCGCAGGGTCGAGCCCATGCGCGACGAGGAACCGGCAGATCGTCGGGAAGCGCCCGTAGAGTCGATCCCTCGGAATTCCCGTCGCATCCAGGAGCACGTGGCCGGAGTGGGAGCGCTCGAGCTCCCAGACGATCGCGCGGCTCACCACGTCCCTCGGGGCGAGCTCGGCGTCCCGGTGGTAGCGCGGCATGAACCGCTCCCCATCCGGAGTGCGCAGCAGCGCCCCCTCGCCGCGCAACGCCTCGGTCATCAGCATCGGGGGAGCGTGGGCAAGTCGAAGGACGGTCGGATGGAATTGGACGAACTCCATGTCCGCGAGCACCGCGCCCGCGCGAAAGGCGATCGCGAGACCTTCGCCGGTCGTGATCGACGGGTTCGAACTGTTGAGGTAGAGGCCCCCGGCGCCCCCGGTCGCGAGCACGATCGGTCGGGGCGAGAGACGCTCCACCGACCCTCCAGCCGGATCGGAGAGCACGGCCTCGATCCCGGCCGCTGAGCCGCGGCGGCGGAGCTCTCGGAGCACCGAACGCTCCCGGACTTCGATGCCGGCCTCGACGACGCGCTGTCGCAAGGTCTCCTCGATCGAGAGGCCGGTCGCATCCCCGCCGGCATGCACTACGCGCGCCCGAGAGTGCGCCGCCTCGCGCCCCAGCGCGACGACCCCGTCGATCGTGTCGAACGGGACTCCCATTCGCACGAGATCGGCGATCCGCCGTGGAGCGTCTCGAGCGAGCCGACGCGCTGCGGCGATGCTGACGAGGCCGGCGCCGGCGTCGCGGGTGTCCTCGAAGTGAAGGTGAGGCGAGTCGTCCGGCCCGACGGCGGCCGCGATCCCTCCCTGAGCGTAGCGCGTATTCGACTCGCTGAGCCGGGACTTCGTGACGATCGTCGCGCGAACCCCGAGCTCGTGGAGGCGCAGGGCGACGTACAGCCCGGCGATCCCGCTCCCGACGATCAGCGGATCGCCCGAGCGCGCCGTCACCGCGGGACGACCGCGCTGGGGCGTATAGCGCCTCTTGATAGCCTGAGGACGATACGCGGGCGGCCCGTGAGCGAAGGGAGCGGAGGAGACGCCCGTACCGTAGCGTCCTGGGCCGGCGCCATCGCGGCCCAGGAGGCCCCGCTCGAGACGGCGGAGCTCGGGCAGCGCTGGGCCGCGCTACCGACCGAGCGCGCGATGCGGGTCACGGATCTCGACGACCCGCGCGCGGCCTACTGGCGCCTACGTTTCCACGTCGAGCCGTCGGCACGTTCGACGGCCTTCCTCGATCGAGGGCTGCGCCTGCACGCCGCGCTCGGCGAGATCCTCGATGGAGCAGCGATCCAGGAGGTCTCCGTCCGTCGGGACGGGGTCGTCGGCCGGATCGATGCGATGGGGGAGTTCCCCCTGGAGCTCAAGACGAGCGGCCGCGCGGTGGCCGCCGAGGCGCTCCTGGACGAACGACCGGAGGCGGTCGCTCAGCTGGTGACGTACTGTGCGCTCACGGAGCGCCCCCGCGGGATGTTGGTATGGGTCGGAGGCCCCGAGGGGAGCCCGCTCGACGTCGCGGTAGCGGAGTTTGAGGTACCGGATCTCGCGGCGGCCCGCGAATGCATCCGAGCGCTACAGGCCCGACTTCGGGACGCCGTACGGCGCGGTTCGACCGCGGGATTGCCGGCGTGTCGCTGGAGGGAGGCTCATTGCCCGTTCCGCGCTGCCGGCGTGTGCGATTGCACCGGTGGAGAGCCGCCGGTCGACCACCCGATCCTCCGGGGGATCGCGCCGGGGGCGCGTCGAGCCGACCTCGAGGTCCGCTATCGGGAGCGCTACCATGCATTGGGTGCGAGCGACGAGGGGCGGATCCGGTCGTTCGACGCCCTGATCTATCCGCGCGAGGCCTACTTCCAACGGACCCGTCGACCTCGCTCGGCGCCCACACTCGTCACCCCGGGCCCCGGGCTCGCCCCCGATACCTTCGAGCGGCTGACCGCCGCCCTCGAGTCCGGCCCTCTCGGGGAGGTGCGGCGCGCACTCCCTCGAGCCGACTCTGCACCCGATACGATCCCCGTGTGGCGCGACCTCCCGTATGTCGTTCGCCGGCTGCGCTATGCGCCTCGAGCCGATCCCACGGAGCTGCTCGTGCGATTCCCGCAGTACTTCCTCCAGCTCGGGCTCTACGGCGTCGCGCTCGGTGCCGCCGAAGGCTGGCTCGTCCTCGGGTGGGACGATGACGGAGCCTCCGCGCCGCCGGTACGCGTCTATCGGTGCCAGCTACTCGGACGGGGAGCGTTCTCGAGGTACTGGCGGGACGTCGCGCGCTCGCTCGATCGGACCGCGATCGACGGCGAGTTCGAGCGGCTCGTCGCGTGCCCGGCGTGGAAGGCTCGGCGCTGCCCCTATCAGCCGAGTTGCGGCTGTCCGATCGGACCGGACTCTCGGTAGACGATCGCCGACGCGACCCGGGAGAATCCGAGGGCCTCGTACAGCGTGCGCGCCGGCACGTTCCCCTCGGTTACCCACAACCGAACGGAGGTGTACCCGAGTGCCGACAGCGCCCGGAACCCCCAGCGGACCAGATACCGTCCGAGCCCGTGTCGACGTTGGCTCGGCTCGACCATGACATCGAGGTAGATCGCGAGGCGCGGGTTCTGCTCCGCGGTCAGTATCCCTCCCCAGAGGGCTCCGGAGGTCGCGTCGACGAGCGTCGTAGACGCCTCGTCGACGAACCGACCGAGGCGGCCGGAGACGAGCTCGTCCATCATCCGTGCGTACTCGGCCCGCTCGGTGCCGATCAGGTGCGCGTCGATCGTTCCCTGGAACGCGCGGTAATCGAGCTCGACGAGCGCTTCCCGAGGGATCGAGCGCACGGGGTAGTGCCGAATGCCTACCGGCACGGAGGAGATCGGCCGGGCGTCGGCCTCGGTGATCGGCCGATCCATCGCCATCCGCCGCAGGACGGCGACGCGCCGTCGCTTTTCGAGTCGCGCTCCGAGTTGCCCTTCCTCGTCCGGCTGGAGACCCGTGAATCCGATATCGAGGTTGGCGACCTCGGGAGGGAGGTCCGCTCGAATCGCGTCGATCAGCCGGATCGCGCGCTCGACCGCCTCGCTCCCACCGTCGACATGGACGTGGCCGAAGGCCGCGGTCGGACGTCGGGAGTAGAAGCCGAGCGCCGACCCCGCTTCGGAGGACTGATACCAGCCGGGGGTTCGCCCGCTCGCGAGCTCCTCGGCGAGCTCTTCGACCCAGCTCGGCGGTGGTGCTTCGCCCCTACGGGTCAGCTCGCGTCGGACGGCGTTCGCGAGTTCCTCCAAGGTATCGCGACGCGCACCGCGCGCGGAGAGGAGCGCGTCCATAGGTCCCCCGGGCTAGTTCGACGAGCCTTGCTTCTCGAGGAGGCGCGCGATGTCGGGGGCCACGGAGACCTTGAGCGCGCCGTTCTGCAGCGTGTCGGTCGCGTAGATCTCGTCGCAGACCGCCTTGATCCGCTCGAAGGAATCGCGGAGGAACAGGCCGTGGGTGCACGCGGCCGTGATCGCACCGACGCCGCTGTCGCGGAGCAGTTTGGACGCCTCCACGACGGTGCCGCCGGTCGAGATGACATCGTCGAAGATCGTCACATGCTTCTGCGCGAGGTCGACCGGCACGTTCTCGGGGAGCCTCAGTTCGACGTGCTCGCTATCGAGCCGCTTCTTCTCGAGGGCGAACCACGGCTTCCCGAGGATCTCGGCCAGCCGCCGGACCCGGTCCGCCCCTCCCTTGTCGGGGGACACGAGGACATCGACCGGTCGTTGCCGCAGCTGCCGGGCGAACGCCGGTATCGCGCTCGCCTCGAACGCCGGCTGCGTGAAGCGTTCGAGGGTCGCGGAAGAGTGGAGGTCCACGGTGATGATCGCATCGGCTCCGAGTTCGACGTGGCGTGCGAATGCACGCGAGCTGATCGGTTCACCCGGGAAGAACTTGCGATCCTGGCGCCCGTAGCCGAAGTAGGGGACGACGACGAAGGTCCGGCGGGCACCGCCCTCCCGGACGGCGTCTTGGAGCAAGAGGAGTTCGAGGAGGTCTTGGTCGGCGCGGGTCGACTGAACGAGGACTACGTCCTCGCCCTGGAAGTTGCCCCCCACCCGCAAGTACAACTCTCCGTCGGGAAACCGCTTCAGGAACGGAACACTGAACGGGGCGTTGCCGAGCTCGCGGGAGATCCGCTCCCCGAGGTCGGTGGAGGCTGTGCCTCCGATGACGTGCATTCGGGTCCTCGGCGAGCGACCTCCCCCCACCCTAAAAAGGTTGATTCGACCGTCGGCCCGAGCCATGCGCTACAGATCGTCGTCGTCCGAGTCCCGCCGGCGCCGGTGGGTCGGCTTCGCGGAGGGCGTCGCTCGCCGAACGGTCGGTTTTGGCCGCCCGGCCCGAGTTCGCGAATGCGGGTGGGTCCGAGTCAGGTCGCTCCTCGCCCCGTCGGCCTCGGCCCCGTCTTCGTCCCGGGCGCGACTCCAGAACCAACGACGGTGCGGGGTCGCATCCTCGTTCGAGTCCGACGAGGGTGGAGTTCGGCCCTCCGCTTCGAGTTGCGCATCGCGCCGGGCCCGCTCGGCCGCTCGTCGAGGATCCGGTTCCCGGAACGAGCTCCACGCATAGTGGAGACCGAAGGAAGCGAGTAGGACTCCGACGATCGTGAGCGCGAGGAACTCCCAGGACTGCGGGGGGACCGAACCCGCGCTGCCGCCGATGAGCAGCCGGATCGCTCCGAACCACGGGATCATGCCGCGCGCGACCCCAACGACCCAGGAGGGAGAGACGAGTTGGCTCACCATTCCGGCCTGGTCCGTCTCCCCGGAACAGCTCGTGGTGCATCCGGACGGGCTGAAGTTGTTGTCCCCGAGAGTGACGAAGCCGGAGTGGGTGCCGAGCTCCGCCCCAGTGAGCTCGATCTGCACCAGGACGGATTTCCACCCGATGTTGTACAGCGTGAGGACGCCCGTGAGCCCCACCGTGCCGCAACCGTTGAGGCGCGTCGATACGCTGTAGACCGAGTTCGGTTGGGTACCGCAGGGTAGACCGTTGAGCGAGGTCGCGTTGTAGGTCTGGTTCGAGGGGTTGTAGTCGAGGTAGAGGATCGCTCGATGGATGACGGGGGTGCCCGCGACTCCGTTTGGATGGTAGAGGATGACGTCGCCGTACTCCCCGTACGTGGCGTAGCCGGTCGTGGCGCCGACGACGTAGGACACGATGGAGCCGTAGGCGATGTTCTTGCTGAGGACAAGGTCCCCCGTGTTGATGAGGCCGACCTGATCGCTCGCCCCGTGCTGCATGCTGGGTGACTCCACCACGTAGACGGGTGGCCATTGGCCCGTGTAGGCGACGAGCGAACCGAGAACGATCACGATAAGGATCAGCGCGACGAGCGGCGCGAACCAAAAGGAGTCGCGGAACCGCCAGAACCGGAGCCGCGGCAGCGCGGCGCGCTGTCGCGCCTCGTCGACCGCACGCGCGTTCTCCTCGGCCTCGTCCTCCGGCGAGTCCCGTTTCGGTCTCCACGCTCGGAGCGGCCGTCGGGGGGCGACCTCTAGGCGGGGGTGTCGCCGTGGCAGGGTTCCGCGGGACCTACGAGGATGGTACGCCGGCGCGCGTTCCCTCTGGTCGTCGCCGTCGTCGGCGTCGGAGTCGAGCTCCTCGGGATCGTCGTCTTCGAGCGGTCGGCTCACGCCTCATCCTCGGGGCGGCCGTCCTTAACCCTTCGTTTCGACGGGCAGCCGGAGGGACGGCGAGCCTCGAGCGGCGCCGAGCCCTTCTTGAGGACGTCTGCCTTGGCCGTGCGAGGCCGCAGGATGCGCCGGATCGACATCTCGATGCCCTTGCGCGAAGCGATGGCCGCGTTTCCCGGCGATCCGGTCTTCGAAGCACATCGCGTCAAGGCGATCGAGGCGGGCGACCGCTACAATGTTTCGCAGATCTCGCTCGGGACGCACGCCGGCACGCACGTCGATCCGCCGCTCCATTTCGTCCCCGGGGGTGGGGGCGTCGACCGGGTCGATCTCGCCGTGCTGAACGGTCCGTGCCGGGTGGTGCGCGTGCCGGAGACGGCGAGTTCGGTCTCCGCGAAACAGATCGCCGCTCTCCCCCGCGGCACCCAGCGCCTCCTCCTGAGGACCCGGAACTCGACCCGGTGGGCGACCGACTTTCGCTTCTTCCCGGACTACGCTGCCCTGGAACCCGAGGCCGCAAAGCTTCTGGTCGAGCGTGGCGTGAGGTTA
>JBOGRR010000022.1:0-15967 GCA_050749765.1 Thermoplasmata archaeon
CGCCTGCCCGCGGGCCAACAGCTTGAGCTACCGGAGTCGGCCCGGATCCCTGAGTACACCGTGGTCGGGCATGGGACCCTCACCGTGCGCGAATCGATCCTCGAAGAGGTCTTCCGGCTCGGAGAGCGGTTCGTGGACGCGAGCCGGGAGCGATATGCTCCCGGCATCCTCGGGCCGTTCTGCTTGCAGACCTGCATCGACCACAACGGCCGACCGGTCGTCTTCGACGTCGCAGTGCGCATCGGGGGAGGCACGAACGTCCACCTCGCCCTCGGCCACCCTTACGGCAACGCGCTCTATCATGAGCCGATGAGCACGGGGCGTCGGATCGCCCGAGAGGTGCGGCTCGCGCTCGAGGCCGGGCGCCTCGCGGAGATCGTCACGTGACCGCGACCGAACCGGTCGCCGCCCCCCTCCTACGGACCCCGCTCTACGAATTCCACGTCGCCCACGGCGCCCACCTCGTGCCGTTCGCCGGCTGGGAGATGCCGCTGTACTACTCAAGCATCCTCGCCGAGCACGCGGCGGTGCGGACCGGCGTCGGGATCTTCGATGTCGGACACATGGGGATCCTCACCGTGCAGGGCGCGAGCGGGGCCGCGCTCCTCTCCCGGCGAACGACCGCCAACGTTGATCGGCTCGCGACCGGCCAGGCCCGCTACACCTTTTTCCTCGAGGCGACCGGGCACATCGTTGACGACCTACTGATCACGCGCCTGGATGCGGGCGACGACCCAGCCCGTGCGTTCCTCGCGGTGCCGAACGCGGGACGCGCGGTCGAGATCCGTTCGATCCTCGACCAGCACCACCACCCCGACACGACGATCGAGCGGTGGAACGGGCCCGTGACGATCCTGGCGGTCCAGGGCCCGTCCTCCCGACGATTGCTCGAGCAACAGATGGGCTGGACGCTCGCCCCGCTCAAATTCTACACGAGCCGATTCTATCCCGACCCGGTCCCGAAGGGCGCGCCCGCGGAGGGGACCGTGGGCGGCTCTATCCCCCGAGATCTCGACGACCACATCCTCGTGAGCCGCACCGGCTATACGGGCGAGCTCGGCTACGAGCTCTTCGTCCGCGGGAAGCGAGCGGCCGAGCTCGCGGAGCAATTCTCCCGCGCCGGCGCGACGCCGTGCGGTCTCGGCGCCCGCGACACGCTGCGGCTCGAGAAGGGCTACCTGCTCTCGGGTCAGGAGTTCCATCGGGATCGCTCTCCGATCGAGGCCGGCCAGGAGAGGTTCGTTGAACTCGATCACGAGTTCGTCGGCCGTCCGACGATCGAGAAGGAGGTCGCCGAGGGGACCCCCGAGCGCCTCGCCGGTATCCGCGTGAGCGAACCCGGCGCCGTCCCCCGCCACGGAACGCCGATCCGCCACGGGGGCACGGCGATCGGCGCGGCCACGAGTGGGGGGATGTCACCGAACCTTCACTGTGGGATCGCCCTAGCCTACCTTCCCCGCGAACTCGCGGTCCCCGGCTCGCGGGTAGAGCTCGAGCTGCGGGACCGATGGGTGGCGGGCGAGGTCGTGCGGCTGCCGTTCTGGTCCCCCACGCCGGCGAAACCGTGACGCGCGCACCGACCGACCGCGCCTTGGAGAGGGCCGCACGGGCTGCCCTCGCGGAGGACCGCTTCCACGCCGATCGGACGACGCGCGCGCTCGGCATCGGCCAAGGGTCGATCCGCGCCCGCGTCATCGCCCAGGGGCCCGGCATTCTCTCGGGGATGCGCGCGGCCCGCGCCGTCGCTCGGTCGGCCGGGCTCTCGGTGCATCGCGCGCTCCCCGATGGGGTACCGGTCCGCCGGGGAACGACGGTCGTCGAGATCCACGGGGACCCAGCTCGGGTCCTTTCGGCGGAGCGAACGATCCTGAACTATCTCATGCACCTGTCGGGGGTCGCGAGCGCTACCTCCCGCGCGGTCGCCGCGGTGCGCGGATCCCGACCCCCGCTCGAGATCCGTGCGACCCGCAAAACCCTCCCCGGGCTGCGCGACCTCGAGAAGGCCGCGGTCGTCCATGGCGGGGGCCACCCCCACCGTCGTGATCTCTCGGACGCGGTGCTCGTGAAAGGCAACCATATCGCGCTCCTCGGAGCGTCGCGCGCCCTCGCTCGCCTCAGAACGGTCGCCCGCTCGGCGCGTTCGGTCGAGGTCGAGGTCCGGACCGGCGCCGAGGCGGTGCGGGCGGCTAAAGCGGGCGTTCGGGCGATCTTGATCGATAATGCGAGCCCGGCGCGGGCGCGCGGGATCGTGCGCGACCTCGAAGCGCACGGCGTGCGTCGAGGGCTCTTCATCGAGCTCTCCGGCGGGATCACCCCCCGATCGGCGCGACGATATCGACGCGTCGGCGCTAACGCGCTCAGCCTCGGGGCGCTGACCCACTCCGCCCCGGCGCTCCCGTTCCACCTCGTGGTGGTGGCGCACGGGCGACGGGCCGCTTAAGAGGGGTCGCCGACTCGTTCTTCCCCGGAGGTCGGGAATGTCGCTCCAATCAGAGATCGCGGCGCTCAAGGAGGAGCGCCACGCGATCCTTCTCGCCCACAACTATCAGCGTCCGGAGGTCCAAGACATCGCCGACGAGGTCGGAGATTCGCTCTACCTCTCGCGCAAGGCGATGGAGACCGATCGTCCCGTGATCGTCTTTGCCGGGGTCCGCTTCATGGCGGAGACGGCGAAGATCCTCAACCCGGGGAAGACGGTACTCCTTCCGGACCTCGGCGCCGGCTGCAGTCTCGCCGACGCGATCACCGCCGAGCAGCTGCGCGCGTGGAAGTCGGAGCATCCCGGCGCGGTCGTCGTCGCCTATGTCAACACGTCGGCGGAGGTGAAGGCGGAGTCCGATTACTGCTGCACGAGCTCGAACGCCGTCCGTATCGTCCGGTCGATCCCGGAAGACCGCGAGATCCTCTTTCTGCCGGACATGTTCTTGGGAGATTACGTGCGGCGACAGACCGGGCGCAAGATGCACCTGTGGGTGGGGGACTGTCACGTGCACGCTCGCATGCGACCGGAGGACGTCGCGCGCGTGCGCGCGGAGCACCCCGGCACGCCGCTGATCGCTCACCCGGAGTGCGGTTGCTCGAGCCCAGTGCTTCCGCTCGTCGACCAGGTCCTCTCGACGGACGGGATGGTCCGCTTCGCCCGAGAGACCACCGCCCGGGAGGTGCTCGTTGCGACGGAGATCGGCATCCTCCACCGGATGCGCGAGGTCAATCCTCGCACTCAGTTCACCCCGGTCGACGCGGGGGCCGTCTGTCCGTTCATGAAAGTGACCGATCTCACCGACGTGCGGGATGCGCTGCGCGAGATGCGCTACGTCATCGACGTCCCGCCCGAGGTCGCCGGCCGTGCTCGCCTCGCCCTCGAGCGCATGGTCGCCTCCTGAGCTCGCCGACCGAACTCGGCGAGCGCATCGGGCTTCGTCGCGTTCCGCACCTGAGCGGGCGTGGCCCACGCACGTCGAGCGAACCCCAGGGCGATCGATCCCACCGGATCGGTCGCTGGGCGGTCGACCCCCGTCGGCACCAGTAGCGTTCCACCCAAGCCGAGCAAGGCGTGGGCCGCCGAGGGATCGAGCTGGCCGGGCTCGCTCCCGACCTCCATGGAAAGCCCGTGGTCCGCGGCGTACTGGAGCCAGGCGCGCGAGCGGGCGAGCGCATCGGAGGATTCCCTCGCGGGGTCCAGATGGACGAGCCCGCATGCGGCGGAGGGCAGGTGGGCCTCCGCCGGAGGTCCGGAGGAGGAGCTCGGGCGCACGAGGAGGACATCGATCCCCGCGTCGTCCGCCGCTGCGCCCGGGCCGATCTCGCGTTCGGCGACCCACAGCACGCTCGCTTCGCCGGGTCGACGCCGGGTGCCTCGACCCCCGAGCCGCGTGCGGATCTCCGGGCTCAGCGAGAACGGCCGCCGTGCCTCATCGACGCCCTCGACCACGACGCCGACGTAGTCGTATCTTCGACGGCGAGCCTCCGCGAGGGCGCGATCGACGTCGTCCGGGGTCGCGGAGGGAGCGAGGTGCCAATGGAGGTCGCCGTGCAGATCGCGCGCCTCGATGAGCGCGGGCACCGCGTCGGTCGTCGCGAGGTCGACCTCCCCGTGGTCCTCGCGCATCTCGGGAGGGATCCATGAGAGGCCGAGGGCGTCATAGACATCGAACTCGGTGCGCCCCGCGATCCGCTCCTCCCCGCGGTAGACGCCGTACTCGTTGAGCTTGAGGTCGAGGTCGCGCGCGATCGAGCGCAGCCGGATGTTGTGCTCCTTCGATCCCGTGAAGTACTGCAACGCCGCGCCGAACGCATCGGGCTCGACGACCCGGACGTCGACCTGGAGCCCGCTGCGCAGGCGGAGGGTCATCTTCGTCTCGCCGCGCAGGACGACTTCGGCGACCTCGCTCCCCTTCGCGGCCGCGTCGAAGATCGCCGTCGGGCGTCGACTACCGACGAGCAGATCGACATCGCCGATCGTCTCGCGCATGCGCCGCAGGCTACCCGCGACCTCGGCGCGCTCGGCGCTCGTGAGCGAAGTCTGCAGGTGTTCGAGCAGGCGCTGCGCGATCGGGTACGCCTCGGTGATCCGGATCCGCGCTCCGGCGGCCGGCGCGCCGGCGGCTTCGCGAAACTGGGCGAGCTTTCGTTCCCCGAACCCCTTCGCCGCAGCGAGCCGTCCCTCATCGATCGCCGTGCGCAGCCCGCCGGGGCTCTCGATCGAGAACTCGGTCCAGAGTCGGCGCGCCGTCTTCGGACCGAGACCGGGCCGACGCATCAGCTCGATCACGCCCGCCGGGACCTCCGTCTGGAGACGGTCGAGGTAGGAGATCCGACCGCTCGCGAGGTACTCGGCGAGCTTCTGAGCGATCGCCTCGCCGACGCCCGGGATCGTGCGCAACTCGCCGCGCTGCGCATAATGGCCGAGCGGTTCGGTGAGCGTTTCGACGGAGCGCGCCGCCCGACGGTAGGCCTCCGGCTTGAACTTCTCCCCGGTGAGGTCGAGGAGGTCGGCGATCGTGCGCAGGAGCTCGGCGGCCTCCGCGTTCGTCGGCATGGCCCCGCTAACGCGGCCGCGGTCTTACCGATTCGGAGCCGGGAAGGTTGACTCCATCCACAGGAGGCGATCGTGCTCCCGGAAGCCGAGGTGCGCGTAGACCCGTCGCGCAGCCGCGTTCGATTCGCGGACGTTGAGGTGGGCGATCGCTCCCGCCCGGCGCGCCGCCTCGACGGCCCGAGCGCTCAGGGCCGCACCGAGGCCGTGCCCGCGCGACCCGGGTTCGACGTAGATCCCGTTGAACGACCAGATCTCGGGGAGCCGGACCGAGGCGAAGGCCGCCCCGACGATCCGTGCGCCGTCGAACGCACCCCAGGCGACGTGTCGGGCCGGGTCGAAACGAGCGTAGCCGCGAGCCATCTGATCCGAGTGAGGCTCCGCCCAAGCTCGGAGCGTCGTGAGGTCCCTGGGACCCAGCTCCCGCACTCTCGGGTCGTCCGATCCGGCGAGGGGCGCGGACGGGCGGGCCGTGAGTCGCAGGATCCGTTCGGAGGTCACCGGGGCCCGCGCCTCGGCCGCGAAGGGGGCGACCTCCTCCGGTACGACGAGCGTGAGCGGCCGCGGCGGCAACTTCGGTCCGAGTTCGGCGATCGAGTCGGTCCCACCGAACCAGTGCACGAACGGATGCGCCGGGTCGGCGAGCCAGATGAGGAGGTAGCCGGCCGTCGTGCCGTTCTTGGTCCACGACACGAGCCGGATGCGATCGGGCTCGTTGCGGACATCCCAGGCGGCGAAGGAGTGCTGGACGGGGTCTCGGCGCAGTGCCTCGGCCAGCCAGATCGGGTCGATCCCCTCGACGACCGGCATGCCCCCTCTTCGATAGGGTGGCAGGGGGCCCCGAGTAGTTAGCCCCAACGCCCCGGCCCGTCCAAGGCAATCGTAAATCATGCCCCCCGGTCCCTCGGACGTGGCCCGGACCTTCCACCCGACCCCGGAGCTTCCCCGCCACCTCGCGACCCTCTACGAGCGCTTCCCCTTTGAGCGTTCGATCCTCGAGGACCCGATCTCGGAGATCCGCCCGCTCGCGATCGACGCGCGCCACGGCGAGGTGGCGGCGATCTACGGCGCGACGCTCGCGATCGGCAACACGACCGCGATCCGCGGAGCGATCCGTCAGCTCTCGGGGCGGGTCGGCGGGGACCTCGCGGCGGCCGTGGAGTCGCTCAGCCGCGCCGAGCGGACCGTGGCATGGAAGGGGTTCTACCATCGCTGGATCCGCGGGGACCAGATGGTCCACCTCGCGGAGCGACTTCGGGTGATCTACGCCTCCTACCCGTCGCTCGAGTCGGTCTTCCTGGAGGGGATGGGGGAGGAGGGGTTCGCGGGGGGTCTCGATGCGCTTGCGCGCGCCCTGCGCGGAGGTCGCGGCGCTGCCCGGGCGCCCCGAGGGTACGCGATCTTGTTCCCGAGCCCGCTCGACGCCCACCACAGCCCGGCAAAGCGACTGACGCTCTACGCGCGATGGATGGTCCGGGACCGGTACCCCGACCTGGGTCAGTGGCGCCATGTGCCGACGGGCGAACTTCGGATCCCCCTCGATCAGCACGTCTACTGGATCGCCTACCATCTCGGACTCACGCAGCGGCGTACGCGCAGCTGGGCCACGGTCGAGGAGGTGACCGAGGCCCTCCGCCGCATCGATCCCATCGACCCGATCCGCTTCGACTTCGTCCTGTGCCACACCGGGATCTCGGGAGATTGTCCGAAGCACCGGGACCTGTCGATCTGCGGTCCGTGCGCCGTCCGTCCGGATTGCCGGCTGTGGTCGCGCACCCGGAGCGCTTCGTGAGCGCCGCGAGCGTCCTTCCGGTCGAGCCCGCGCTGCTCCGACGCCTGCGCTCGGCCGGCGAGAAGATCGCGTGGCGACCCGCTCCGACCTCCCCTGGGGACCGGCGGGCGCGCGTCGCGCACCTCCACGATGAGGAGGCCCGGATCGAGGAACGTCACGAGCCACCGGGAGAGACGTGGTTCGTCGACTCGGGCCCGGTCGGAGCGCTCGTGCTCCTCCTCGAGAGCGATCGGCGCGGAGGGCTCGCGTCCGTCCAAGCCCTCGCCGCCGGCGTGGACTCGGACTTCCCTTCGGGTGCGTTGGCCGCACGATGGAACGAGGTTCGGGTCGGAAACGTGCAGACGCCCGAGCTCGTGGCGCTCGCTCGCTACGCGCTGCGCTGAACAGGAGGGGGGACCCCGGGCGCGGCTCGGTCCGCTGCGACGTCGCCTCGGGCTGTCGCCTGGCACGGAGCGTCTCGAAGCGCGCCGATCCGCGATCCGGAGGAGGCCCCTGATCTTCGACGACGGCGAGTTCCTCGAGGTCGTCGAGCCCAGAGAGGTCTTCGCCTCGGTCGCGCTCGATGGGGGGGCCGCTCGATCTGCGCACGGTCCCGGGCGGAACGGGCGTCTGTCGGCCGGCTCGAGCCGAACCCGTGCTGGTCGTGCTCAGCCTCCGCGCGAGCGCGGAGTGGTCCTCGCCTCGATCTGCTCGGGAGCTCTCGTGCTCGCCGCTGGAGCGACCTCGAGGGCGGGGATGTCTCGGTGAGGGTGAGTCAGTAACCGTCCGGCCACCTCCATCCGAAGGATTATCCCCCCTACCGTTCCGGCGGTATCGATGTCCTCGGACGGTGCGTCGGGCGCGGGGCGCGCGTGAGCGCTCCGGTGATGTCCGCCGCCGGTGGCCAGGTCTACCATCCGCGGCAGGCGCGCAACATGCTGATCATCCTCGCCGGGATGGCGTTGATGGTCACGTACGTCGAGACGATGGTCCTGCCGGCGTACGGGAACTTTGTCACGTTCTTCGATAACGCGCCGACCTCGACGGTCGTCTGGATCCTATCCGCGTACCTGCTCGTCGGCGTGGTCGCGACCCCGGTCTTCGGAAAGCTCGGAGACATCTACGGCAAGAAGAAGATGCTCCTGGTCGCGATGGGCGTCTACGCCGCGGCCGTGTCGGTCGCGGGATTTACCCCCAACATCGGCGACGCCTTCGGCGTCCCCCTTCCGAACCAGATCTACCTCCTGATCGGTGCGCGAGCGGTCCAAGGCATCGGGATGGGGATGTTCCCGCTCGCCTTCGCGATGATCCCCGAGTTCTTCCCGGCGAACCGGGTCGGCCCGGCCCAGGGGATCGTCTCCGCGATGTTCGCCGGCGGCGCGTGCATCGGGCTGGTGGTCGGAGGGTGGCTCGCCCAAGCGTACGGCTGGCCGCTCACCTACCACACGGTCATCCCTGCGGCCGTGGGCCTCCTGATCCTCGCCTGGTTCATCCTGCGCGAGTCACCGACCCTCACGGGGGAGCGACTCGACCTCCCCGGGATCTCGAGCCTCGGCCTCGCACTGACGTTCTTGATGCTCGCCGTCACGGAGTCGACGTACTGGGGGTGGACGAGCCTCAGCGGCGGCACGATCGCCGGGGTCGCCTGGGGTGTGCCCGAGTTCCTGGTCCTGTCCGTGCTCCTCTTCGCGTTCTTCGGCTACTGGGAGACGCGGGCCCCGTCTCCCGTGATCCGCCTCCGCTCGCTCAAGGTCCGCAACATCCTCGTCAGCAACATCACCGCGGTGGTCGCGGGGCTGATGCTGTTCATCGTCTTCACCACGCTCACGATCTTGGTCGAGGCCTACTACTTCCCCGCGCTCAGCCAGACCGGATTCGGGCAGAGCGAGCTGTGGTTCGGCCTCATCGCGCTCCCCTCCGCGGCCGGGATGCTCGCGACGGGCCTACCGCTCGGGCGCCTCACGTCGCGCTACGGTCCCAAGCCGGTCATGATCCTCGGCTTCGCGCTCGCCTCGGTCGGAGGGCTTCTGCTCACTCAGTACGCGAACCCGTCCTTCCAGATCACCCTGGTCAGCACCTCGAGCGGGATCCAGTACCTCTCCCCGGTGCTCGTGAGCTATCCGCAACCAGTGCCGCTGATCCTTCTGCTCGCTCCGGTGCTCGTGCTGGTCGGCACCGTCGCCGTGCTGATCGCGATGTCGAACATCATCGTGCTCTCGGTCGGGCCGCGGGAGCTCGGCGTGCAGACCGGGATGAACCAGACGTTCCGCAATCTCGGTAGTGCGATCGGGCCGGTGCTCGTGAGCTCGATCCTCGCGGCGTACATCTTCAACGCCGTAGGTCCCTTCGATCTCTACTCGACCCTGGCCTACCAGTACTGCTTCCTCGTGCTCGCGGTGGTCGCCGCCATCGGGCTGGTCTCGAGCTTCTACCTGCGCAACTACCGCTTCGAGAGCGATGGGACGCGGAGCGACACCCACGCGAACCCGCTCGCGGGACCCGGGGCCGAGCCCCGGGCGATCTTCCCGACCGAGCCGAAGGCCTGAGCGCGCCGACCTACGAGCAACCGCTGGTCGCTCCGCAGACCGTGCACGCGTAGCACGTTCCTGAGCGGACCATGATGCCGCCGCAGACGTGGCAGCTCGGCGCGTCGTCGGTGATCCCGCCGGCGCCTTCCGGCGGGGCGCCCGGAGCGTACGCGTCGAGCGACTTCACCTCGAACTTCACCACGCTCGCCGCCGGTGTCCCCGTGCCATGGCCGTTCCCATTCGGCTCGGTCGCCGGGCCTTCTAACCCGATCGATCGGCGCTCCTCCTCGGTGAGGAACTCGATCGAGAGCCAGCGCGCGACGTAATCGGGGATCGATTTCGCGAAGCGTACCTTCGGATTGTTGGTCGCCCCGGCGGGTTCGAAGCGCATGTGGGCGAGCTTGCGCACGAGGTCCTTGAGCGGCACCCCGTGCTGGAGCGCCATCGACATCGAGATCCCGAGCGAGTCCATGAGGCCGTTGACGGTAGAGCCTTCCTTCGTCACCCGGAAGAAGACCTCGCCCGGCCGGCCATCCGGATAGAGCCCGACCGTCACGTAGCCGTCGTGGCCCCCGACCGAGAAGTGGTGCGTGATCGCCCGGCGCTGGTCGGGGAGGCGCTCGCGCGCCGGCGTGTGTCCACCCGGGCCCGCGGGACCGGCCGGGGCCCCCCGCCCCTTGCCAGTCTCGTAAGGCTGCGACGCCTTGCAGCCGTCGCGGTAGAGGGCGACGGACTTGATGCCGAGCCGCCACGCTTCGAGGTAGATCTTCTCGATGTCCTCGACCGTCGCGTCGTGGGGAAGGTTGATGGTCTTGGAAGCGCCGCCCGAGAGGAACGGCTGGACCGAGCCGAGCATCTTGAGATGACCCATCGGTGCGATCGTCCGGTTCCCCCCCATGGGAGCGAGGGCGCAATCGAAGACCGTGAGGTCCTCGTCGTCGAGGCCCGGGGCGCCCTCGATCGTACCTTTCTCCTCGAGGTGGCGCACGATGTTGCGGACCTCCTCCGGCGTGTAGCCGAGGCTCGCGAGGGCGTCCGGTACGGTGCGGTTGACCATGCGCATCGCCCCGCCCCCCACGAGGTTCTTCACCTTGACGAGGGAGAGCTCGGGCTCGAGGCCGAGGGTGTCGCACCCCATCAGGAGGCCGATCGTACCGGTCGGGGCGATGACCGAGATCTGGGCGTTGCGGTACCCCCAGAGCTCGCCTGCCTTTTTCGTATCGTGCCAGCGGTCGACCGAGGCGTTGACGATCGACGTGAGCCGGTCGTCGTTGAGCGGGATGTGCTCGGACGCGGTGGTGTGCTTGCCCATCACGCGGAGCATCGGGGAGCGGTTCCGGTCGAACCCGGGGAACGGTCCCATGCGCTTCGAGATCTCAGCGCTCGTGTGATATCCTTCCGCGGAGAGGAACGCCGAGACGCCGGCGGCGAGGGTCCGGCCCGCGTCCGAGTCGTAGGCGAGCCCATAGTGCATGAGCAGCGATCCCAGGTTCGCGTACCCGAGTCCGAGGGGCCGGAAGTCGTGGGAGTTCTTCGCGATCGAGGCGGTCGGATAGCTCGAAGCGTCGACGAGGATCTCCATCGCGACGATCATCGTCCGGATCGCCCGGCGGTAGAGCTCGAGATCGAGCTGGCCCTTCTCGTCGAGGAACTTCATCAGGTTGATCGATGCGAGGTTGCACGCCGTGTCATCGAGGAAGAGGTACTCGCTGCACGGGTTCGAGGCGTTGATGCGGCCCGTGGTCGAGCTCGTGTGCCAGTCGTTCGTGATGTCATCGAACTGCACGCCCGGGTCGCCGCAGCGCCACGCCGCGTAGGCGAGCTTGCGCCAGAGATCGCGTGCCTTGTACGTCGTCGCGACCGAGTGATCGGTGCGATTGTAGGTCTTCCACTCTTTGTCCTGGACGACCGCTTCCATGAAGGCATCCGGGATCCGCACGGAATGGTTCGCGTTCTGGTAGGCGATCGAGGCGTAGGCACTATCCGGATCGGTTCCGTCGAAGTTCGGGCTGTATCCCTCGCGGATGAGAGCGAGCGCCTTGTCCTCCTCTTTCACCTTGCAGTCGATGTATTCGCCGATGTCCGGGTGATCCATATTGAGGATGACCATCTTGGCGGCGCGGCGGGTGGTACCCCCCGACTTGATCACGCCCGCCATCGCGTCGAACGCGCGCATGAACGAGACCGGCCCGCTCGCGATCCCCCCACCCGAGAGTCGCTCGTGGCTCCCTCGGAGCGAGGAGAGGTTCGAGCCGGTCCCGCTCCCGCCCTTGAAGAGCCGGCCCTCGCTCGTCGCGAGGCCCAGGATCGAGTCCATGTCGTCCGTGACCGCTTGGATGAAGCACGCCGAGCACTGGGGAGGCTCGCGCACCCCGATGTTGAACCAGACCGGGCTGTTGAACGCGGCCATCTGGTGGACCATGAGGTAGGAGAGGCTCTCCTCGAGGGTACCGGCCTCCTCGGGAAGGTCGAAGTAGCCCAGCTCGAGACCCTTCTGGGCGATCCAGCGGCAGACGCGCCGGATCATCCCGTCGACCGACGACTCGCGTCGGCCCTGGATGATGCGGAAGTACTTGGACGCCGCGATGTTGATCGAGGTGTCGGTCCACTCGGTCGGGGCACGGATCCCCTTCTGCTCGAAGATGATCTTGCCGTCGGCGCTCTTGATCAGCGCGTCGTGCGTGCGCCAACTGACCGTATCGAACGCCGTCTTGCCTCTCGGCACGAGGCGCGGAACGGGGATCGGTTCCTCCCCGTAGGTGCGGGCCGAGGGGCCCGCTTCGTCGACGGGAATGGGGGATGTGCGTTTCTTCGATGCAGCCATGTGGGCCTCGTGGGGAGTGATCCGTGCGACGGGGTGGCACCGTCCAGGACGCGAGGACGTACGACGCCCGGGACGTCTAAGACGCCGTCGCGGACCGGACGAAACACCCTCGGGAGCGGGGTGTTTCGCCTCCGGCGAAGGCGCGATAGAGCGAGGGCGTCAGTGCGTCGGACACCCGTCGTGAATCCTCCGGAACGTCCGAGACCGCTCCGAGTATTTGTGCGAGCGGTCGAGTGGATGGTGGCTCCGGGCCCTCGGGCCGGCTAAGGCACGGTGTTCCCGTGAGGCACGTTATGGGCGAGTCGCAGGCAAACGGGCGGGGATCGCGGGGAGAGGGCGGAGCTGCATCGTGCAGGGCATCAGCACTCCACAGTCGCCGCAGAAGAGCCCCTCGTCCGCGACCCAGAGGAAGGCGCCGCACCGCTCGCACTTCCGGGGGTCGTCGGTCTCGTTTCGGCAGGTCATCTTCGCGTCCCTACGAGACGAGCCACCCCTTGAACTAGCGGGTCGAACGGAGCGACAGGCCGAAAAAAGAAAGGGGGAACCTTCCCCGAGGGGAAGGTTCCGGGAAACGGTGGGCGCGGCTTCAGGCGTTCTTCATCTTGGCGCGGGCGATGTACCCCTTCTTGTCGAGGAAGTACATGAACCCGGCCTGACGCGTGACCTTCTCGGTCCCGACGCGCGCCTTGCGACCGCTCTTGTTGAGCTTCGTGGGGGTCTTCCACAGGTACCCGTCCTTACCGAGGTAGTACAGGTATCCGTTCTCTCGCTTGATCTGCTCCTTGCCAATTCGCTCCGCCATATCGAGGGACCTCACCGGCGAGAAGAAAGGCAGTGGTATTTAGATGTGAGGTTCGATTCTCGGCGGAGAAACCGGTATTCCCTGACGGGAAACGACGGTCGGAAACGACCCGACCCGGTACGGGATCGAGTCGATGGAAGGAAGGTCATAGAGGAGGAAGTCGGCCCGACGTCCGACGGCGATTACCCCCGCTCGGTCGTCGGCGTCGATCGCGTGCGCCGCGTTGACGGTCGCTGCCGAGATCGCCTCGTTCGGTGTGAGCCGCGCATCGTGCACGGCGTGGGCGAGGACGAGCGACATCGACGTGATCCACGAGTTCGGTGAGCAGTCGGAGCCGAGTGCGACCGCGGCACCGGCGTTCACGAGTTCCCGACCCGGACTCGATCCCGGATGGAGGGTGGCGAACGGCGTGGTCGGGAGAAGGACCGCGCTCACGCCCGCGCGCACCAGGGCTCGATAGTCGGCCGCACGCGCCGCGAGCAGATGCTCCACCGAGCGGGCGTGAAGCCGAGCGGCCAGCCGGGCCCCGCCGGACCAGACGAACTCATCAGCGTGGATCTTGATCCCCAGCCCGAGGGCGAGTGCCGCGCGCAGGATCCGCTCCGACTGAGCGACGGAGAAGTACCCCGGCTCACAGAAGACGTCGCAGAACCGGGCGAGGTGCTCGTTCGCGACCGCCGGTAGGGTCCGACGGACGATCTCGTCGACGTACCCCTCGGGACGTCGTCGATGCTTCGGAGGTATCGCGTGCGCGCCCAGGTACGTCGGAACGAGGTCGAGGCCGGCGCTGCGGGCGATCCAACCGATGAGGCGGAGCAGGCGCAGCTCTCCGGCGTGATCGAGCGCGTAGCCGCTCTTCACTTCGATCGTCGTCGCCCCCCCGAGGGTCATCTCGGCGAGGCGCATCGCGCTCGACCGGACGATCTCCTCGTCGCTCGCGCGCCGGGTCGCGCGGACCGTGGCGAGGATCCCGCCGCCGCGCCGGGCGATCTCGGCGTAGCTCGCCCCGCGGACTTTCCACGGGAGCTCGAACGACCGGTCGCCCGCGAAGACCGCGTGCGAATGCGCGTCGACCAGCCCCGGGATTGCGACCCCGCCTCGCGCGTCGATCCGGATCCCGCCCCGCGCGAGGCGGACCCGTTCCCGGGCCTGCGAGCTTCGGCCGATCCAAACGATCCGACCGTCCCGAGCGGCGAGCGCCGCGTCCCGACGGACGCTCAGATCCTCCAGCGAGCGGCCGGTCCGCGGGATCGGGCCCCGGGCGAGCGTCGCGAGCTCGCCGATGTTGCTCACGAGAAGGTCGGCGCGCAGGCTCATGGCTGACGGATGAGATGGGTCGCGAGCTCGCGCGCGGCGACCGACGCGGGGAAGACCGATCTCGCCTCCTCCTCGAGCGGTTCGATCTCCTTGTACCGAGAGGAGAAGTGGGTCAAAAAGAGCGTCCCGACCTCCGCGTCGCGCGCGACGGTCGCGGCCTGCCGCGCCGAAGAGTGACCCCACTCGTTCGCGTCGGCCTCGAGGTCGTGGAGGACGGTCGCCTCGTGGATGAGCACGTTCGCACGGTGCGCGAGTCGGGTCACCTCGTCGGTCGGCGCTGTGTCCCCGGTGTACACGACAGATCGGCCGGCGCGCGGGGGGCCCTGGACATCGGAGGGGCGGACCGTGCGGCCCCCGACCTCGACCGATTCGCCCGCTTCCAGGCGCGCGAAGTCGGCCCCGCGGATCCCGAGCGAGCGGGCGAGCGCCCCGTCGAATCGGCCCCGCTTCTCGTTCTCCTCGAGCCGGTAGGCGATCGACGGGATCGGATGGCGGGTCTGGGCAGTACGCACGGTGTAGCCATCGAGCACCTCGGTCGCCCCGGGCTCGAGGGCATGGACGGTGACCGGGAATCGGAGCGTGAAGTACCCCATCCGAAGGGCCCGTCCGACCATCTCCTCGGCGTCCCGGGGACCGTAGACGTCGAGCGGCTCCGTCCGATTGTTGAGCGACATGCTCTGGATCAACCCCGGGAGCCCGAGGAAGTGGTCGCCGTGGAAGTGGGTGATGAAGATGCGGCGCAGGCGCATGAACGAGCTCGTCGACTGGAAGAACTGACGCTGGGTCCCCTCGCCGCAATCGAGCAGTACCCCTTCCCCCTCCAGGTCGAGAGCGATCGCGCTCGTCGACCGCTCCTTGGTCGGCCACGAGCCCGCCGTCCCGAGGAAGGTCAGCTGCATCCCCCTCCCCACGGTCCCCGCACTAAAAGGCCGACCGGCGCCGTTCGAAGGGTTCTCGCGCGGAGCCAAAAGGAGATGTAGACTAGCTATTCTTGGGGCCCCGTGGTCGACTGGGACCGGGTCGAGGAACTTCGAAAGAAGGGTCGCAGTTGGGACGAGATCGCGAGCGATCCCAAGGCCTCGTTCAAGCCCGACACTGCGGTCACCCAGGCCGGACCGGCCCTTCGGCGCCTGTATTACCGGCGCAAGGGCCGCATCGACCGGCAGGGCCCGGTCGACGCCGCGCCCCGCAAGCCCGACCCGAACGCGGACAAGAAGTGGGGGCTCGTTCGGATCGGATACTTCGCGACGCCGTTCGTCGCGCTGTGGGTGTTGTTCGCCTTCATCGCCCCCTCGCCGATCGGACTGTTGCTCTCGTGGTTCCCATGGCTCCTGATCATCCTCGGGGTCGCCGTCGTCATCTTGGCGTTCGGGCTGCTGCGCACCAGCCATCGCTGGTCGAAGACCTTCCGCAGCACGATCGTGCTCGGAGTGGTTCTGGGGCTCGTGTTCACCGGCCTCATCGCCCTCGGAGCCCTGCTCTCGGGCTGTCCGTTCTTGCCGTCGTCCGCAGCGCTGACGAGCCAGCCCGCCACCGGTTGGAGCTCGACCCCTTCCTACGTCGCCGCGTGGCAGCAGAACGGGATGCCGGTCGTCTTCTTCTACGGGTCGAGCTGGTGCCCGTACTGTTCGGCGAGTAGTTGGGCGATTTACAAAGCGCTGAGCGAGTTCCAATCTGGGTTCAATCCCAA
>JBOGRR010000023.1:0-15917 GCA_050749765.1 Thermoplasmata archaeon
CCCTCGAGAATCGAGGGCGCATACCGGGGCAATTATGGCGTCAAGGATGGTCGGAGTTCCTCGATGTCTAAACGTTGCCAAGTACTGTAATCTCGAGTTATGCCTGAATGCTTGCAGTCGTCCGCGCTACGCAGTCGCCCCCGGTCGGGGCTTTGAGAGCACCCGATGGCAGGACAGTTCCGTTGGGACCATACGATTAAATATGGTGGACAGGGGTGAAGAACTCCCGCCGACGATTGTCTGACAAACAGGTAATCTCTCCGGCGGAGACGGAACGTCGAACTGCACCTGAGGAAACGAACGATGTACCTGAAGCGTCTCAAGATGCGGAACTTCAAATCGTTCGCCGGTGCCGTGGAGATCCCCTTCGAGCCCGGGTTTACGGGGGTCGCCGGCCCGAACGGAATGGGCAAGTCGAACATCTCGGACGCGATCCTGTTCGTGCTCGGTCCCACCAGCTCGAAGGCACTGCGAGCCGAGCGCCTCACGCATCTCTTCTTCAACGGGGGTTCGTCCAAGAAGGCGGCCACAGAGTGCGAGGTCTCGCTCGTCTTCGACAACTCCGACAAGATGATGCCGGCGGACGCGGCCGAGGTCGAGGTCACGCGCTACGTGAAGCTCGCGCCGAACGACCCGAACGGCTACTATTCCTACTTCTACGTAAACGGGCGCCGCAGTACCCAGGGCGAGATCGACTCGATTCTCTCTCACGCGCGACTTTCCGGCGATGGGTACAACCTCGTCCAGCAGGGCGATGTCAACAAAGTCGTCAGTATGGGACCGGTGCCGCGCCGTGCGCTCGTAGAGCGCCTCGCCGGAATCTCGCAGTTCGACGATGAGCTGGCTCGAGCCGAGTCGAAACGCACCGACCTCGATCAAAACCTCGATCGGATCAAGACGATCCTCGGGGAGGTCAAGAGCCGTCTCTCCTCCTTGGAGGATCAGAGAGGTCAGGCGCTCAAGTACCGAGAGATCCAAGAAGAGAAGCGCCGCAACGAGGCGAGGCTAGCTCGAGCGGACCATCTGCTCGCCAACAAGGAGTCCGAGACCTGCCGCGCCCAGGTCGAGGCCTCTCGATTAGAGATCTCCCGTCTCACGGAGGAGTACCAGCGACTTTCGGCCGACCGGGACTCACTGGCGGAGAAGGTTCGAGCGATCAACGAGGAGATCGCGAAGGCGGGGGGCGAGGAAGCGAAGCGTTTCCGCGCCGAGTACGACGACAAGACGCTCGCCCACGCTCGGCTCGTCAGCGGGCTCGAGCATCAGCAGGACGCCCTCGCGACGACCGAGGCGACGATCACCGAACTCACGAGCCAGATCGCGGCGGACGAGAAGGAGCTCGCCAAGTACCAGAACGACGAGCAACAGCGCGCGGACGGCCTCGCGAAGGCTTCGGAGAAGGCGGATCGCGCGACCCAAGGGCTCAATGAGCTCACCGGTGGGGGAGTTCACTCGCAGAAGAAGCTCGCCTCGGCGCGCAAGCAGCAGCTCGAGCTCGAGCGCCGCCAAGCGGAGCGGCGCGGGGCATGGGAGAAGGCGATCTCGGAGCGCGAGACCGTCAAGGCGGCGCTCGACGGCGCCGAGCGGGCGCAGGCCCAGGCCGAGGAAGACCAGCGGGCGCGCAGCGTAGAGGTCCGCGACCTCGAGCTCCGAATGCGAGAGGCCGGCCCGGGCGGCGCGGGCGGACGGCCCACGCTGTCGACCGGCGATCTTCAGAAGGAGCTCTTCCAGCTCAAAGCCAAGGAGAAGAGCCTCTCCGCCGAGGCGGCTCGCCTCCAGCAAGAAGTGACCGAAGTGAACCGTCAGTACCTCGCATTGGACGCTCGGATCAAGGTCCGAGCCGAAGCCGGTGGTCGTGCGGGGGCGCTCTCGGCGGTCGAGTACATCCTCTCCCAACGCAACTTGGGCAAGATCACCGGCATCCGGGGTACCGTCGAGGAGCTCGCCCAATACGATTCGAAGTACCACACTGCCCTCGAGATCGCCGCCGGAGCGCGGCTCCAAGCCGTCGTGGTCGAGACCGACCAGGTCGCGGAGGAGTGCATCAAGCTCCTGCGGACCGAAAGCCGGGGCCGGGCCACCTTCCTTCCGCTCAACAAGATCCTCGCGGGCCGGCCGAAGGGAAAGTCGTTGATCTCCGCTCAGGCGACCGGGGCGATCGGATTCGCCCTCGACCTCGTAAAGTTCGATGAGGCCCTGCGACCCGCCTTCTGGTACGTCTTCGGCGAGACGGTCGTCTTCGATGACCTGGCGCACGCCCGGGCCCAGATGGGCGGTGTCCGCCTCGTGACGCTCACCGGCGAGCTGATCGAAGCGACGGGAGCGATGACCGGCGGCTCGTTCGATCGGGCCCGGTCGGGCCGGGCCTCCGAGTCGATCGGCGAGCTCAAGCGCATTGGCGAGGAGCTCAAGGAGAAGTCCGGCGCCGAGAGCGCCTCTCGCGCCGAGCTCGCGAAGGTCGCCGAACGGATCCGCGAACTGAGCACGGAACTCTCCACTCGTTCGATCGAGGCGAGCGCCCATGCGTCCACCCGCCTGGTCATCGAGAAGGAGCTCGCCCAGGCGCGCACCCGCCTCGAGGAGGCCGTCGAGAGGATACGGACCGCGAAGGCCGGTCGGACGAGCGCCGAGAAAGCTATCTCGGATGCCGAATCAGCCGTCACCACACTCACGCAAGAGCTCGAGACATTGACCGCGGAGATCGCATCGACCCGCGAGGAGTTTCTGAGTCAGCTCCCGAGCCAGGCCTCCCAACGCATGCGCGAACTCCAACAGTCCTCTCAAGAGGCGAACGAGAGCCGCGTGCGCATCAACGGCGAGCTCGAGTCGATCCGTGCCTCCCTCGTCGCTCTCAATCAGCGGTTGACGGACGAGCAGGCTCGGCTAGCGGCCTCGAGGGCCGAGCTGGTCGCCAAGAAGAAGGAACTCACGGCGACCGAGAAGTCGGTCGTTCAAGCGAAGGCGGCCCTCGACGCGTTGAAGCAGGTCGAGGAACAGCATGGCTTCGCCGCCCGAGATCTCCAGGAACGCAAGCACGAACTGGACGAGAACATGGTCCAGCTCGCCGGTCGCCTCGCGACCGCTCTGAGCCAGCTCGAAACGCGCAAGAGCCTCCTCGGGCAGGAAGAGACGCGCCTGACCCTCGCCGAAGAACGCCTCGCGGAGATCACCGAAGCCCTCCGTGAGTTCCCCGAGCCCGAGGCGAACGAGAAGCCGATCCCCATCGACGAGCTCAAGCGGACGATCGCCACGCTCGAAGCGCAGCTCAGCGCCCTCGGGTCGGTCAATCTGCGGGCCCTCGAAGAGTACGATCAGGAGAAAGCCCGCGTCGACGAGTTCGGCTCCGAGGTCGAGCGCCTCACGCGAGAGAAGAGCGAGCTCACCGCGCTCGTCGAGGAGATCGAACAGAAGAAGCGGGAGAAGATCTCCGTGGTCGTTGGCCAGGTCGATGGCTATTTCCGCGAGGTCTATCACGAGCTCTCTGCGGGTGGCGAGGGAGACATCGCTCTCGAGAACCCGAAGGACCCGCTCGCCGGTGGACTCCTCATCCGAGCCCGCCCGGTCGGCAAGAACGTTCAGCGCCTCGAACAGCTCTCGGGCGGGGAGAAGTCGCTCGCGAGCCTCGCCTTCATCTTCGCTCTGCAGCGCTACGACCCGAGCCCGCTCTACGTGTTCGATGAGGTCGACATGAGCCTCGATGGCATCAACGCCGAGTACGTCGGTCGGATGCTTCGGCGCAACGCCGAACGCGCTCAGTTCATCGTCATCTCGCTGCGCAAGGTCACCCTCAAGTTCGCTCACCGCCTCTTCGGCGTAACGATGCGAGGCGATGGGTGCTCGCGGGTCGTTGGCCTGCGTCTCGACGAGATCCGAGATGTGGAAGAGCGCGAGCACGCGACGCCGGTAGAGAGTGCGATGCCCGCCGTCCTGGAGGCGCGTTGACGATCTCCTCGACCGAGGCCCGCGAGCTCGCCGTCCCGACTGCGGAAGCGGAGCCGGACCCTGCAGCTCCGCCGGGCCCGTCCCCAGTCTCACGCGAAGCCGCGGAGAAGGTCCTCGACTACCTGGTATTCCATCGATCCTTGCTCGGCGAGCACGACGGCGCGAGCCCTCTGCTGGAGCGCTACCTCGCGCTCGTCCAGAACCTCGAGGAAGGGGTCCACATCGTCATCAGCGAGCCGATCCAGAAGGCGACCGCCCTCCTATTCGAGCTCGTCCTCGACGAGTCGTTCGACCCATGGGAGATCGATCTGGTGCGCTTCACCGAGGCGTACCTCGAGCGGGTGCGCCAGGAGGAGACGGTCAACTTCGCGGTCGCCGGCCGACTGCTCGCCATGGCGTGGAACATCCTCTACATGCAATCGGAAGCGGTGCTTCACCACCGCGAGCTGCCGCCCGAGGGAGCCGACTTCGGGACCGCGGACGCCGAACCGATCGACCCGTCGGCCGAGACGTACCTCGATCTCCTCGAGACGCCCGAGGCGGTCGACGTGACCTCGACGATCCTCGATGCGGCGACCGAGAGCCCCCTCCTCGAGATGGTCCGTCACCCCGAGACCCGCCCGGTCACGCTCCTCGAGCTCGTCCGGGCCTTCGACGAGGCGGAGTCGGAAGCCCTTCACGCGGCGCGGATCCAGGAGCTGCGCGAGCGCTTGCGCGAAGAGCAGCGGGCCCCCCCCGAGGTCCTCGTCCACGGCGACATCCCCGAGCAGGACGTCGAGATCGCATGGGCGGGGGCGATGCATCACCCGGTCGGCGAACCGTTCCCGCTCCTCGAGCTCTGGCGCGAGAGCGCTGGACGCGGGCGGCTCGTGACGATCTTCCTCGCGGTCCTCTACCTCGCCCGAGAGCATTCGATCGAATTCCGGCAGGAGCGCTTGCTCGAGACGCCCATCCTCCTCGTTCGGATGTCCGAGAAGAGAGTACCCGTGACCGAGCGCGAGGTGGAGTGAACCGATGCCGAGCAAGCTCGATTCCGTGGTGATGCAGGTCGAATCCGTGCTCTTCGCGAGTGGACGGCCGCTCGCGGTCGGAGAGATCTCCGAGGCGATCGGACTATCGGACTTCCGTCCGGTACAGCGGGCGCTTCGCACGCTCCAGGCGACCTACGAGAATCGACAGACGGCCCTCGAGGTCCGGCGGGTCGGAGACCGATACGCGCTACAGCTCCGCGAGGAGTACGTGCCCGCGGTCCAGTCCGTGACTCCGGTCGAGATGGCTCCACGGACGCTCAAGACCCTCACGCTCATCGCCTACCACCAACCGATCCTGCAGAGCAACCTCGTGCGGATGACGGGGGACACCGCCTACGAGGAGGTTCAGCGATTGCGCGGGATGGGCCTCATCCACACCGAGGCGAAGGGGTCGACGCTCGAGCTTTCGACCTCGCGCCGGTTCGCCGAGTACTTCGGGATCGGTTCGACCAAGCCCGAGGAGATCCGCCACTTCCTCGAACGAAAGCTCGGAGTCGCGCCCCCCTCCACCCCCCCGCCGACGGAATCGACCCCGTCCGAGGGAGCCGACGCTCCGAACCCTCCCGAGCCGAACGCTCCGGAACCGACGCCCGTAGTGGCTGCGCCGACGCTCTGAGCTCCGCCTCCGTCGGCCGGGGCGAGCATCCTATATCGCTCGCCCCCGTCCACACATCGATGAGCCCTACGGCTCCGGCGAGCGACCCGGAGTGCATCTTCTGCCGGATCGTAGCGCGAACCGCACCCGCCTACATCGTCTACGAGGACGCCGAAGTGATCGCCTTCCTCGACCTCTTTCCGTTCACGCGGGGCCACTTGCTCGTGGTCCCGAAACGTCACGTTCCGCGCCTCACCGACCTCCCCGCCGAGGAGCACGCGGGCTACCTCGGCGCGCTCGCGAAGGTCTGCCGGCGCGCAGAGCGCCTTTCGACCGACTACAACATCGCGCTCAACCAGGGCGCGAAGGCGGGGCAGATCATCTTCCACCTCCACTTCCACATCATCCCGCGCTACGACGAGGGGAATCCGTTCCACCAGCGACCGCGCGACCCGCTCTCCTCCCAGGAGGCGAACGGACTGGTCGCGACGCTCTCCGCGCCGTGAACCGATGAGCGTCGGGACGCGTCGGCCCGCGGTCGCGGGTCAGTTCTATGCGGGCGATGCGCCCGCTCTCCTGCAGGAGGTCGACCGGGCCTTCACCGATCCGCGCGGACCCGGCCCCCCGCCGGCCCGGCCGACCCGGCCGGTCCGCACCGTCCGAGCGGCGATCGTCCCGCACGCGGGCTATCCGTTCTCCGGTCCGATCGCCGCGCACGCCTTCGCGGAGATCGCGAAGGACCCGCCCCCGGCCGTGGTGCTCGTCCTCGGGGTCGACCACCACGGCGTCGGAACCCTCGCCGCGCTCTCCGCGCGGCCGTGGCACACCCCCTTGGGGGACCTCTCTAACGACGCGTCGCTCCGGTCCGCGCTGAGTGCGCCTCCGCTCGAGGTCGACGAGCCGTCCCACGCGCTCGAGCACTCGATCGAGGTCGAGCTCCCGTTCCTGCAGCGCGTCCTCCCCGGCGTGCCCTTCGTCCCGATCCAGGTCCGCTTTGCGAGCTATGCCGCGCTGGAGCGCGTTGCGCGGGTCGTCGCCCGAGCCGTCGAAGGGAAGGACGTGCTCCTCCTCGCCTCGACCGATCTTAGCCACTACGAGCCGGAGGCCCTCGCCGCCGAGCATGACGCGCGGATCATCGATCGGATCGTGGCCCGGGACGCTCGGGGACTGTACGACCTCGTCGTCGCGGAGGAGCTCTCGATGTGCGGGATCGCCCCGACGACCGTCCTGCTGCAGGCGCTCGCGGGCGAGCCGCTGCGCGCCCGCACGCTGCGCTACGGTCACTCCGGGGAGGCGGCTCGGATGGCGACGGTCGTGGGCTACGTGAGCGTCGTCCTCGAGACGGACGCATCGCCGAGCGCGCGACCGCCCGTTAAATAAGCCGCCCGACTCGGTGCGCCCGGCGCTCGATGATCCTCTCCGACGCGAAGATCCGTGAGGCGATGCGCACGAAGCGCATCGTCATCCGGCCCTACCGCCGGGAGTGCCTCGGAACGAATTCCTACGACGTGCACCTCGGGCCGTACCTCGCCGTGTACACGACCGCGGCGCTCGATGCGCGTCGCCCGAACCCGGTCCGCGAGTTCCGCATCCCGCGCGACGGCTACGTCCTCGTCCCCGGCCAGCTCTATCTCGCGGTCACGGAGGAGTACACGGAGACGCACGACTTCGTGCCGTTCCTCGAAGGCAAGTCGAGCCTCGGTCGGCTTGGCATCGACATCCACGCGACCGCCGGCAAGGGCGATGAGGGATTCTGCAACTACTGGACGCTCGAGATGAGCGTGAAACTACCCGTGCGCATCTACGCCGGCATGCCGGTGGGCCAGCTGATCTACTTCGAGATCTCCGGGCGGGTCGAGCGGAGTTACGCGACGAAGCGCTCCGCCAAGTATCGGCGGGTGAGCCGGCACCCGACTCCGTCGAGGATGTATCTCAACTTCCCGCCGGCGAAGGGTCGGCGCTAGCCAGGCGCTCGCCCGGGAGCGAGGTAGAAGGCCGGCCGTCCGGGCCGTGCGCGGTCCCGGCGGTTCATCGGGTCGATCGACGCCGCCTCCGCCTCTCGGTGCACGCTCACTTCGGCGAATCCGAAGCGCCGAGCGAGGTAGGCCTGGGCTTCGCGCAGCACGCCGGCCTCATCGATCACGACCGAGGAGAGCGGCGGTTCGGAACGGAGCAGCGGAGCGACGCGCTGGACGTACTTCGGGATCTCGGCGCGATGCGCCGCGACCTCGGGGTGGGTGAGGGCGCGCTCCATCATACGGGGGACCGTCGGCGGATCGCCGCGATCGAGCGATTCGCGCATCCAGTGTTCGACCTCGCGCTTCCACGGCTCGGCGACGTAGAAGATCGCCGCCTCAGGGACCTTCTCGCCCTTGTCGAGGACCGGCCGCAGCACATGGCGCAGATCGTCCTCTACGACCGTGAGGAAGTGCTCGGCCGCCTCGGCGCGCTCCGAGCGGGCGAACTCCTCCGGCGCCGGGAACGGCGCGGTCGCGACCAAGCCCTCGAAGCGGCCCATCCCGAGCTCCTCCGCCAGGTGCGGGGTGATCGGCGAGAGCATGCGGATCCATGCGCGCCCGACGCGGTCGGTCGCTGCGCCGACAGCGCCTCCGCGCGCATAGAAGCGGCGTAGGAGCGTCGGGACAGCGACGTAGATCGCTTCGGCGGCCTCGCGCGGTTGGGCGTTCGCGAACCCGTCGTGCGCCCGGAGCACGAGCTGATGCATCTCGGAGGCAAGCCACGCCTCGAGTTCCGGCGTCCCCGCGGAGTCTCCGACGGTCGCGCGCGCGAGCCTCTCGATCTCGCGCAGCCGGTCCACCGCAGCGTCCGCGAGCGCCGGGTCCCACTCGAGGTCGAACGCCGGCAACGCCGCGCTCGCGTACTGCAGGCGCAGCGCGTCCGCCCCCCAGCGAACGAGGGCCTCTTGGATCGGAGGGATCGGCCCGCCCTTCGCGCGCACATCCTTTTTGGAGAGCTTCTCACCGGCGGCGGTCGTGATCCAACCGTGGACGAAGATCCCCCGGGGTGCAAGCTCGGGTGGGAGGAGGCGTACGTGGGTGAGGACGAACGGGGGGAAGTGGACCCGCTTGTGCTCTTTGCCGCCGATGTTCATGTCGAGCGGGTACCAGTAGAGGAACTCCGCACGAGCCTCGTCGTGGATCGCCCGGTCTACGCTCGGCTCGCCCTCCCCTTCGCCGAGGAAGACGTAGTCGAAGAACGGGATCGTGAGCTGGGTCGCGGCGAGGCCGTGGCGTGCCACGACCCGCTTCACGATGAAGTAGGCCGGGTACATCGTCGAGTCGGCGATCGGTTCGATGACCCACTCGGGGTCGAAGGGGAACGGCGTCCCCAGCCAACGGCCGCGACGGGTCGCCGGGCGGTCGTCCATCCACTCGAGGATCTCCGGGAGATCGCGCGCGTAGTCCTCGGGAGAGAGCCGCATCGCCGGGAGAGCGTCCCGCGCGAGCTGCTTCCACTCGGGGTCGCTGTAGCGCAGGAACCACTGGTGCGGGATCCGACGGATGACGACCGCGTGACCGTTGCGGCAGATCACCGGCTCAGAGAACTCCTGGAGCTCGAGGCCGGCTCCGGCGGCGCTCAGCCGCTCGACGACCGTCGCCCGCGCTTCTCGGACCGGCACGCCGAGGAAGTCGGCGACCGTCATCGTTCCGCGGACGAACTCGAGCCGGTAGAGCCGATCGGTCGCCTCGCGGAGCGCTTCGGTGTCCGAAAGGCTCTTCGCTCCCGTAGCACGGTTCGCGCGCTCCGCCGGGGTCCCGGGACCGACGCTGAGCGGGTGCTCGGACGCCGGGAGCTCGAGCGCAGGGGGAACTGCCAGGATCACCGGCGGAGCGCGCAGCGCCTCCCGAGTGTGTTTGGGGAGCGCGGCGAGCCCCAAGGCATCGGCGGGTGAGTGCGCTGGGACCGACATGACCACGCCGGTGCCGACGTGCGGATCGACCAGCGAGCTCGGCAGCACCGGCACCCGGACGCCCGTGAGCGGGGTGGTGACGAGCTTGCCCGCGAGCTCCCCGGGATGAACGACGTGGCCGACTCGGCCACCGTGCTGCTCGGCGAGGCGCTCCGCGCCGGAACGCGACACGAGGTACGTCCTCCCCTCGTGGTGCCACACGCTGAGCGGCTCCTTCTCGGGGATCCAGACATTGGTGATCCCATAGATCGTCTCAGGGCGGAGCGTCGCCGCGAGCAAGGTCCGCCCGTCTTCGAGCCGGAACGGGAGGGTGGTGTACCGTGTGATCTCGGCGCTCCCGCCGCTCGAGAGATCGGTCTCGGAAGGATCGACCGCGACCGGCCCGCACGTGGGACAGGCGGGAGCGAAGTGGGTCTTCTGGACGAGGGCACCGTGGTGCTTGAGCTGGTGGAACTGCCAGCGGATGAACTGCCGATAGTCCTCATCGACCGTCGTCAGGTAGGCGCTCTCGTCGAGGAGGAGGCCCATCGAGCGGAACACGCTGAGGTAGTTCTGTCCGAGGAAGCGAGCGGCGGTTTCCGGGTCCTCGAGCCGGGGCCACTCGGCGGGGTCGACCCCATTGAGCTCGAGATCGCGGACCATGTTCGGGTCGCGCTCCTTCACCCGTTGGGCGAAGGTGACCGCGGGTAGGCCTGAGGCGTGGATGCCGGTCGGGAAGAAGACCTGGGCCCCACGCATGCGGTGAAACCGGTGCAGAGCGTCGCCGTAGACGAGTCCGCGAAAGTGGCCGATGTGGAGGAATCCGCTCGGGCCGGGGTAGGCGACGATCGCGTAGAACTTCTCACGATCGGCGATCCGCTGCGCGGTCGCGAGCCCGGCGGCTCGCCACGCCTCTTGCCAAACAGCGTCGCGGGCCGGCTCCATCGGAAAAGCTCCGAACCGAGCTTCGTATTTGAGGGATGCTCGGTTTCGGCTGCGGAGGCGCCCGGGGTTCTCCCGCGCCCCCTCCCGGAAGGAACCGCCTCCGAGAGAAACTTCCATTAGCCCGCGAGGCGAGCCGACGGCCGATGCGCATCATCGAGACGTTCCACTCGGTGCAAGGAGAGGGCCCGTTCACCGGGGTGCGCACGACCTTCATCCGCACGGCCCGATGCAACCTGCGCTGCACCTGGTGCGACACGACCTACTCCTTCGGGGCGGGGCGAGAGCGCTCGATCCCGTCGCTGCTCGCCGAGGTGCGCCGCAACCGCACCCGCGACGTCTGCCTCACCGGCGGGGAGCCGCTGATGCAGTCGGAGTCCCCCCGCCTCGTCCGTGCGCTCGCGAGGACGGGGTGCACGGTGGTCATCGAGACCGGTGGATCGCTCGAAGTGCGCCCGTATCTAGGAGTGCCGAGGGTCGTGCTCAGCGTCGACGTGAAATGCCCTTCCTCGAAGATGGAGGCGCGCAACCGCTGGACGAACCTTCCGAAGCTGCGGAAGCGCGATGTCGTCAAGTTCGTCATCGGTGACCGGGCCGACTACCTCTACGCGCGCGAGGCCCTTCGCACCCACCCGTGCCGAGCCCAGGTGATCTTCCAGCCGGTCTGGGGAAGCAACGCCGGACGCCTCGCCGACTGGGTCCTCCGCGATCGCCTCGACGTGCGCGTGATGCTCCAAGAGCACAAGGTCCTCTGGGGGGACGTCCCGGGCCGCTAGCCCGACTTCCGAGCCGGAGTCTCCTGACGCATATGCTAATAGTCCGGCACCTTCCGTGGCCCTATCGATGACCGCGTCGGCGTCCCGAGCGAAGGAGGTCGTCGACGCCCCTCCGGTCGGGTTCGAGAAGGCGCGCTCGATGGTCTTCCCACGGGTCGTCCTGGCGGGCCACGGCGTCCTCTCCGAGATCGGGAGCATGTGCACCGAGTTTGGCTTCCCCAAGAGAGGGGTCGTCATCACGGGACCGACGACCGTCGAGCTCGCTGGGAACCGGGTCGTTGAACTCCTGAGGTCCGCCGGGTTCGAGGTGAGCGCGCTCATCGCCCGCGAGGCGAACGAAGCCGAGGTCGATCGGATCGAGCAGGAGGCGCTCGCCACTTCGCCCGGATTCGTGATCGCGGTCGGAGGCGGGTCCAAGATCGACATCGCGAAGGTCATCGCGGGCCGGCACCGCTGGCCGTTCGTGAGCGTGCCGACCTCGGCGGCGCACGACGGCATCTCCTCCCCGCGCGCGTCACTCCACGGGGCGAAGACCTCCACGAGCGTTCAAGCGGCGGTGCCCGTGGGCATCCTCGCCGACACGGCCGTCATCATCCGCGCTCCGTTCCGCCTGCTCGCCTCGGGGTGCGCCGATGTCATCAGCAACCTCACCGCGATCCTCGACTGGAAGCTCGCGGTGAGGCTGCGCAACGAGGAGTACTCGAGCACCGCGGCGACGCTCGCCGAGTACGCGGCCCAGGAGATCATCGATCACGCGAACTTCATCAAGCCGAACCTCGAGGAATCGGCCTGGATCGCGGTCCGCCCGCTCCTGGTCGCTGGGGTCGCGATGAGCGTCGCCGGCTCCTCGCGCCCGTGCTCGGGCAGCGAGCACCTCTTCAGTCACGCGCTCGATCGAGCCGCCGCCCATCCGGCCCTGCACGGAGAGCAGTGCGGGGTCGGGGCCATCATGATGATGCACCTGCACGGAGGCGACTGGCGCCGCATTCAGCGCACCCTGCGTACGATCGGGGCGCCGACCGACGCGAAGGGCCTGGGGGTCAGCCGGGAGGAGCTCCTTCGCGCGCTGACCGAAGCCCACTCGATCCGCCCCGAGCGCTACACGATCCTCGGCCAGGTCGGTCTCTCTCGCGAAGCCGCCGAACGTCTCGCTTGGACGACCGAGGTCATCGACTAGCGATGGCCGAGATCACGATGCTCTCCTCGCGCGAGGCGCAGGAGGGGTTCGAGTTCGTCTACCAGGGCGGGGCCCCCGTCTGCACGACGTGTCCGTATCGCCACGCGTGCCTCACGCTCGACCCCGGACGTCGCTACGCCGTCGCGCGGGTGCGTCCGATCACCCATCCGTGCGCGCTCCAAGAGGCGGAGGCGAACGTCGTCGAGGTCCGCCCGGTCCCGCGCTCGCTGGTGGTCGAGGCGCGCAGCGCGACCGTGGGGGGTCGGATCGAGGTCGGCCGGTACGCCTGCCGCCGCCTCGATTGTCCGAACTGGTCGATCTGCGCCGGCCCCAGCCTGCCCTCGAAACAGACCTATCGGATCGAGCGCGTCAGCGCCGGCCCAGCCGAGTGCCGGATCGGCAGAACGCTCAAGCAGGTCGAGGCGGTCTAGCGGCCGTGCGGGGCTGTGGGGTAGCTACGAGCGTGAGGACCAACCCTCCGTTCGCTCTACTGGTCCATCCTTCGAGCTTTGGGAGCTCGGGACCCCGATTCAAATTCGGGCAGCCCCATACGGCCTCGACCGCGCGCCAGCGCCGGGGGACGGAACGTGCCCGGCGCTGAAGGCGAGGCGGCACCGAGAGCGGTCGCCCTCCACTCCGCGGAGATCCCGTGTGAGGTGTGTGGCCGCTCGACCCCGCACCGCATCGTGCACATCGACCGCGGAGGGAAGGGGACGCTCCCCGAGCGTCGGAAGACCGTTCGTGGGCTCGCACGCTGCCGAGTCTGCGACACGACCCACCCGTTTTCCATACCGGCGCCGCCGCCGACCGTGAAGGTCACCGAGATCCTCTCGGACGGCGTGCGGAGCCAGCGTCGCCTCATCGAGCTTCCCGTTCAGCGCCGCGTCCAGGTCGGTACCGGTCTCCCGGGGAGCGAGGTCGCGGTCGTCGTCCGTGCGATCGACCTTCACGACCGTCATCGCGCCTCCGAAGCTCGCGCTCACGAGATCTCCACCGTATGGGTCGAGCGCGAGCGCGACCCGTCGATCCCGGTGTCGATCATCGAGGGTCGCCACACTCGCTCGATCCGCATGCCAGTGCGCAAAGGGGTCTCCTTCGAAGTCGGCTCGGTCCTGCGGATCGACGGGGTCGAGATCCGCGTCGTCCGGATCCGGGCGCGCGGAAACAACTTCGAGCGCCCCGGACTCCCGTTCTTGTCCGAAGAGATCCAACGCCTCTACGGGCGTCGGAACGTGAGGCCGCCGGCCGGTAGCAGGCCCTGGAGCCGCGAACGGGAGAGCCCGGATTCGCGCGCGAGCTCCACTTCGCGCTCCGCTCGCTCGCGCTCCTCGCCCGGCGCCAACAGGAACCGGAGCTCTCCGAGGGCACGCACCGCGCTCTCCGGCGCGACGGACCACAGCTCCGCCCCCTCGTAGCGGATCACGCCGAGCGCGAGCTCGAGCGGCAGGTCCCGCAGGAAGTGCTTCGTCCCGTGGACGACCCACGACCCCCGCGCGACGAACTCGCCGGTCGCCGGTGTCTTCGAGACCTGTTCGAACGTCACCCAGAAGGCCGGGGCGGAGGCGAGCCCGGCCCGCCACGCCTTAGAGAAGGCGGCCGCGAAGCGGCCCGCTTCCTCGATCGTCCGCTCCGGGACGGTCGCGGTCGGCCCGCCCGCCGACTTGACGACGACGCTCGCGGCGCCGTGGAGGTCGGCGTGCAGGTAGAGGTCGCCCGCGCGCAAGTGCCGGCGCACGACGCGGTCGTTCGAGGCGGCGTCCCGGCCCGCGACGACGATGATACGGTCAGAAGAGATGAACCAGCGGAATCGCTCGAACCAATGCTCGGAGCGGGGGGCCGTCGGCGCATCCGCGGCGAGCGACGGTCGCCGGAGTGCCATGGGCTGAGCGAGCCGAGCATCGGTCGACTCGAGGGCGCTTCGCGCCCCCGCCAGCTTCGACTGTCGGCGCTTGGCCTCTTCGAAGATTCCTTGGGCTGAAGTTCGCAGCGGTTGATGGGTCGGGACGTGTACCGTCTCCTCTCCCAAGTGGAGCACGAGCGTCTCAGGCGGCTCGTTCGAGCGCAGAGCGTCCGCGACGGCCCGGTCGGCGACCTCGAAAAGGGTGAGGATCGCTTGACCCTGCGCGATGAGTTGGGCGGCCTCCTGCTCGAGCGTCGCGATCGCCGCGAGCTGCCGCTCGCGCTGGCGCTCGAGGTTCGCCCGCTCCTTCTCTTCAGCGCTTGGGGGCCGCGGCGCTTCGCTCGGTACCAAGGTCGCGAAGTACCGGACGGCTGCGTCCGAGAACCTCGGGAGCTCGATCTCGGAGACCCCGGTCTCTCCCGCCCATCGAGTCGATCGATACGGCGCCGCGTCGACCGGTTGCCCGTCGCGTTCGTAGAGAAACCCTCGCGGGGGGTCGGTGATCTCCCCGAGCAGGGACTCGATCACCCGATGGAGCCGAGCGGCGATCTCCGACGGCGATGCGGGGGGGAGCGCCGCGATCGGGCCCGATCGCGCGAGGACCTCTTCGGCGACCGGGCCGCCGAGCGCGAGGCGCGCGGCGAGGGTGCTCGCGAGGTCGGTGCGCGAGCGGCGTAGCTCGGCCTCGAGCTCGGGCACGCCCATCGACCACGGGTCGGTCCGCTCCGGTGGTCGCTGATAGTCGGACCCGATCCTCACCACCCGGTGGGCCCAGGCGCGCGGGTGAGCGACCGCGGCGATCGTGCCGGACTTCGCGACCACCAGATTGCCCGCGCCGAAGATCTCGAGGGCGATCGTGAGCCCTTCTTCCCCACCGCGAGAGAGGTCCATCTCGAGGTAGCGCTCGCTCTTCGGCTCGCGCGCCCCGAGGATGATCGCTCCCGAGATCAGGCGGCGCAGGTCCTTCGCGAGCGGGCTCAGCTCCTCGGTGTGCTCCCCCGGTTCCGCGGCGATCGCCGCGAACCGGCCCGGGACGAGCCGGAGTTCTCGCCGCCCTTCTCCGGCGACCTTGAGCGTGAGCGCCTGCCCGCCCCCAGCGAGATCGTAGACCTTGTCGATACGGGCGCGGCCGAGCGCGCGGATCTCGCGGACCACCGCGAGCGTGTCGAGTGCGGTGAACCGATCTTTCGGTGTCGGTCCCTCGGTCATCGCAGGCCCCACCGGCCGACGGACGGGACCCGTTAAGGGTTGTGCGGCCTCCCCGCGGCATATGGTCCTGTCGACCTCGGCGCCGGGCCCCCTTCGCCGAGCGGCTCGGGAGTTTGCCGAGCGTGCGATCGGACCGATCGCGACCGAGATCGACCGGACCGACCACCTCCCGCCGGAGGTCTTTCGGGCGCTCGCGGTGGAGGGCCTCACCGGACTCGGGATCCCGGAGCGATGGGGCGGAATCGGGGGCACAACCGCCGCCGTCGCGGCGGTTCTGGAGGAGCTCGCGCGCCTGAGCGCGACTGTCGCGACCGATCTCTCCGTCCACCTCTCGGTGTGCGCGGCGCCGATCCTTCGATGGGGCGATGATGCCCGTCGGGAGCGCTGGTTGCGCCCCCTCGCGCGCGGAGAGATCCTCGGCGCATTCGCCGGGCG